>NZ_BAABGJ010000027.1:0-154576 GCF_039541515.1 Variovorax defluvii | reverse complement strand
CCTACCTCTACGACGAAGAGGGCAATCTGATCTCGGAGACAGGCACCGGCGGAGCCAACAGTACCGGAAGCACCCAGTACATCTACCTGCCGACGGCGAACGGTCCGATGCCGATCGCAGCGGTGATCAACGGGCAGATGTACGCCGTTCACAGCGATCACCTGAACACCCCGAGGCGGCTCACCAACAGCCAGGGCCAACCGGTCTGGCAATGGGCCTACTCGGCCTTCGGGGACGAGAAGCCCACCATCGCGAAAAACAGGTTCGCGAACCTGGACGTCAACCCCAATCCAGGCACGACGAGCTTCCCGGACATCACCTACAACGTCCGCTACCCGAATCACTTGCGGATCAAGAGTCGGGCCTCTTCGAGAACCGGAACCGCTTCTACAGCCCGTCCTTGGGCCGCTACACGCAAGGCGATGCCTTTGGGTTGAGTGCCGGTACGAATCGCTTCGTCTACGCATTGGACGATCCGCTGAGCGTATTCGACGACGACGGGCTGGCGCCGAAGAAGCCCCACGGCGCTGCGCCCGCACCGTACTCGCCGCTGACCGGGGGCGTAATCAAGCCTTCGCCGGTACCGGGATGGCAGCCTTTGCAAGTCGGCGTGCCAGGCCGCGCGAGAATCGATGGAGTGGACTCAGCAGGGGCAGGGCGAGGTGTCGTTGGGCCGTTCTGTCCGCCTGAGAGGGGGGACACCGCAAAAGGGGCAGCGGCCGTTGCGGAGACGACATTCAAGACGGGACACTATGCATCACGTCTTGAAGCAACTGGTGTGAACGTTGCGCGCGCCGAAGCTGCAGTGGCAAACGATATCGCTGCGATGCGAGGAAACTTGGCCGCAAACGCGGACGTCGTTAGGCGATTGACCGTGGACGGAGTCATGGTCGAATATCGTGCACGCTTGCAAGATAACGGCACGGTCAATGTCGGAACAGTCTTTCCTGTGAAATAGCGATGCGTCCACTTACCCACGAAGAATGCGCCCTCATAGCCGCCTTTGCTGACAAGCTTGATGAAAGCGAGCGGACGCAGCTCTTGGACGATCTGAAATTATCAACCGCGAGCGAGGCCACCCATGACGGCTCCCGAATCGTGTTCGATATCACCGGTTACGAACGCCCTCAGTACCGCGGGCAGCACCTGTTCAACATCGAAGGAAAAATGCTCGACAGTGATGGCGCCGAGTTGTCAGTATTGCTTCATGCCGATGAGAACGGCCGCCTGCTCGAGTTGGAGTTCATACGTTGGGATGCAAGTGACCTTCTTGGGCCGTGTTGGGAAACGCTCCGGCTGCAGTGATTCGCTGCTTGCGTGGGAGCTCGGACAGAGTGGCGGGCTGATGCCGCAATGGGAGCGGCAAATGCGAAGCAAGCTGCAAACTCTGTTCAAGCATCTCGATGTGCATCGTCCGAGACGATCAAGCGGCGGCCATCGGCCGGCGCGCGTCTCAGCGAAGGCGCAGCAGCCGATCCAGCGACAGTCTGCCTGCCCCCCGACCCGCCAGGTAGAGCAGCAGCGCGGCCCACGACAAGTGCGTGGGCCAGGCATCGGGGTAGACGAAGACCTGGATCACCAGCGTCATGCCCAGCAACGCCAGGGCCGAGAGGCGCGTGGCCAGGCCGAGCACCAGCAGCACGGGGAACAGGTGCTCGGCATAGGCCGCCAGGTGGGCCGCGATCTCGGGCGGCACGAGCGGGAGCTTGTACTCGGTCCGGAACAGGTCGATGGCGCCGGGCGTCAGCGTGAGGAAGCCCTCGACCTTGGTGCGCCCGGAAAGAAAGAAGATCGCCGCGATGCTCAGGCGGGCAGCCGCTGCGAGCAGGTCGTGCGTGATGAGTCGCGAGAGCAGCTCGGCGGCGTGGTTCCAGCGTGCGCGCAGGCCCTGCGCGGGCGTGTCGGCGAGGACGGGCGAGGTCACGTGATGGGCGCTCATGATGATCCTTGGGGTCGAGGGTCGGGGGTGGTGAAGGCGCCCGCGCGCAGCAATGCCGCGAGCAGGGCCGCGAGGTCGGCGTCGCCGTCGATATCCAATGCGCATTCGGCTGCTTCGCCCAGCGGCCGGCCGGCCGCGCAGGCGTCGAGAAAGGCGCAAGCCGCTGCGTCGAGGGCCTGCCATTTCACGCTGTCGACGGGGCGCGTGAGGAGGGCGCCTTCACCCTGCCAGATCAGCTCCGCGTCCCCTTCCGCGCCATCGCGATTGCGCGCCCAGATGCTGTAGATCGGCTGGCCGTCGAACCAGGCCCATCGCGTCGCCGGATGGGGGCGCAGGACCAGCGCCGCAAGCCGCTCGGGGCCCTGGCGTGCCAGCCAGGCCGCGTCGAGCACGGGTGCATCCTCGGCCGCATGGGCCTCCCGCCAGAGCGCGTCGAGGCAGGCGACGCCGGGCAGATAGCCCAGCTCGGCGGCGGGCTCGAAGGCCTGAAGGAAAGCGGCGAAGTCCTTGCCGTAGTGAAGCAGGCGGCCGTCGCGCGGCGGATGGGCTCGCACGTGGATCGCCGCGGCGGCGCGGAACCACTCGCTGCCCACCAGCCGCGCCACGGCCGGGAAGTTGGCTTCCAGCGCATCGATGCAGCCCTTCATCACGGTGTTGCGGTAGACCGCGAAGGCCGGCTGGGCCGCGAGCCGCCGCACCACGGGGTCTTCCACCGCATCCGGCGCGAAGATGGCGCGCGCGAAGGCGTCCTGAAAACTCATGCTGCGACCTCCTGCGTCTCGGCGCTGGCGGCCAGCGCGGCGTCGGCGACGGCACGCTCGCGCATCAGCACATCGAAGGCCGGGACATGGCCATCGCGCTCGATCAACGTGGGCCGTGGGCCGGCCCGGTCGATGAAGCGGCGGTAGAGGCGCCAGACCTCGGGAGCCACCGGCGCATCATGCGAATCGATCAGGAGTTCTGAACCGAGCGCGGGATCGTTGGAATGCCCCGCCAGGTGGATTTCGCTGACCGCCTCGGCCGGAAAGCGGTCGAGCCAGGACTGCGCTTCGTAGCCCAGGTTGCATGCCGACACGTACACGTTGTTGATGTCCAGCAGCAGCGTGCAACCGGTGCGGGAAACCAGCTCGGACAGGAAGTCGATCTCGTCCCAGGTGTGGCCGTCGAAGCGCAGGTAGTGCGAGGGGTTCTCGATGGCGATGGCCCGCCCCAGCGCGTCCTGCGTGCGGCCGACGTGGGCCGCGATGCGGCGCAGCGCCTCCGTGGTGCGGGCAAAGGGCAGGAGGTCGGGCAGGTAGCTGCCGTTCCATCGCGACCAGGCCAGGTGTTCGGAAACGAGCGCCGGCTCGATGCGCCGCACCAGCGTGGCCAGCCGTGCCAGATGATCGGCATCGGGTTCCGCCTCGCTCGCGAGCGAGAGCGAGACTCCGTGCAGCGACACCGGGTGGTGCTTGCGCACCGCCTCCAGCCAGCCCAGCCTGGGACCGCCCGCCACCATGTAGTTCTCGGGGTGCACCTCGAACCACAAGCCATCGACCCGCGCGGACAGCGCTGCGTCATAGTGTTCCGGTTTGAGGCCGACCCCGGCCCCGAGCGGGGGGAAGGACATGGTGACGGGCGCCTTGCGCATCAGGACTTGATGGGCGAGAGCGAACCCATGCCCTTGGGCGTCTTGATCGTCGTGCACGTGCCCGCCGGCACGTTCTTCCATGCATTGCCCTGGTAGTCCACCTTCGAGGTGCCGGCGCACGTGGTGCCGGGGCCTGCGGCACAGTCGTTCTTGCCGGCCATCGAGACGCCGTAGCATTTCTCCATCGCTGGCATCTTGTCGGCCATCGGCTTGCTGTCCTGGGCCACGGCGGTGCCGGCGGCGAGGGCACCGAGGGCGAGGGCGGTGATGGCGAGTGGGCGAGTGATCATGGAATGTGCTCCAGTGGTTGAGTGAGGGTTGCAACCGCGCCGCTGGTGCGCGGTCGTCTCTACTTCGCCGCCGGCACGAAGCCGGTTACGGCACGCGGCACAATCCGCCGGAATTCTTTTTTTGCCCGCGCTGTAACCGTCGCGGGCCGAAGCGCGAATGACCCGAGAGAGCACGATGGCCAGGAACGACGCGGAGGCGGTGCTGCACGACCTGTTCGTGCGCGGCCTGGGCGGCGATGCGGCGGCCTATCGCGACTTCCTGCAGAAGCTCAGCGCGCACCTGCGCGCCTATCTGGCCCGGCGCCTGTTCGGCTGGCCGGACGAAGTGGAAGACCTCGTTCAGGAATGCCTGCTCGCGATGCACAACCAGCGCCACACCTACCAGAGCGACCAGCCGCTGACGGCCTGGGTGCATGCGATCGCGCGGTACAAGATGATCGACTTGCTGCGCGCCAAGTCCAGCCGCGAGGCCCTGCACGAACCGCTCGACGACGAATTGGCCGTATTCGCCGAGTCGGCCACCGAGGCCAGCGACGCGCGGCGCGACCTCTCGGGGCTGCTCGAAACGCTGCCCGACCGGCATCGCCTGCCGATCGTGCACGTCAAGCTTCAGGGGCTGTCGGTGGCCGAGACGGCGAAACTCACGGGCATGTCGGAGTCGGCGGTGAAGGTGGGCATCCACCGGGGGCTCAAGGCCCTGGCACTCAAGATCGGAAAGAGCTCATCATGAAAACAGACGAACTGGTGGCCCTGCTGGCCGCGCAGGCGGAGCCCGTGCCGCGGCACGCCGCCTCGCGCCGCCTGGCGACGGCCCTCGCGCTCGGCCTGCCCGTGGCGGTGGGCGTGATGGCCATCGAATACGGCGTGCGGCGCGACCTGATGCAGACCCTGTTCTGGCCCATGTTCTGGGTGAAGCTGGTGTTCCCGGCCTGCGTCGCGATCGCCGGCTTCGTGATCGTGCAGCGCCTGGCACGCCCCGGCGTGCGCGTGCACCGAGCCTGGCTCGGCGTGGCCGTGCCGCTGCTGCTGGTGTGGGCGATCGGCCTGGCGAGCTGGCTGGCGTCGGCGCCCGAGGACCGCTCGGCCATGGTCTGGGGCCAGACCTGGCGCAGCTGCGTCTTCAACATCGCGCTCATCACGCTGCCCATGTTCATCACCTCGCTGGCGGCCTTGAAGAGCCTGGCGCCGACGCAGCCCGCGGCGGCGGGCGCGGCCGCGGGCCTGATGTCGGCGGGCGCCGGCGCCGCGGTCTACGCGCTGCATTGCCCGGAGCTGGCCGCGCCTTTCCTGGGCATCTGGTACGTGCTGGGGATGGCGCTGCCGGCGGTGGCGGGTGCGCTGGTCGGCTATCGATTGCTCAGGTGGTGAGGGCGAGTGGGGCAGGGCGCCGCCGTGCTCCTAGTGTGCTGTCCCACAAATAACTGCGCGTGAAACCGCGTCTTCCGACCCAGGGCGGCGTTGCAAATCCTCGCGATACCTTCGGGTATCGCTGCGGTTTGCGCCTTGCCCTAGGCCGAAATCCATCGGTTTCATTTTGCGCAGCTATTTGCGGGACAGCACACTAGCTGCCGGCCCTCAGCCTCGTGAACTGAGCCCGAGGCAAGAGGCGCCTGAAATCGCCGTCGAAGCTGACCACGTGCTCACCTTGATGGATGGCAGCAGCGGCCAGCCAGGCATCGGGCAGATCATTGGCGGCAAGTTTCTGGTGGGCACACAGCTTGTGCAAATGAGGCCATTCCGCCCCGAGCGACGGCAGCTCGACGCCGGGGGCCGACAGCAGCGCGTCGATGAACTCGAGGGCATTGGCCATTGGCGTCGGCTGAACAAAAATCCGGGGATGCGTGACCAGCCGTAAAAAACTGGCCAGCACCATCGGTTGCAGCCTCACGCGTGTGCCCCGGCCTGCTTCGTCCAGCGCCCCTTGTAGCCACGCGCTTGCCGCCTTGTGATGGGGATGGTCGGTCCGAGAGGCTGCGACCAGGATGTTCACGTCAGGCGTCACGGTCAACAGCGTCCAGCATCGCCTTGTTGCTCAGTCCGTCCAACCCAGATGCCAGTCCTCCCCTGCCCCGGAAGACGGGTAAACGCACCGGCTTGGCGGGTGCCGTCCGCTGTGCTCTCAGCCGCATCTGAAGGCCTTCTTCGATCAGGCGCGTCAGGCTCGTGTGCTGTTGGGCGGCCAAGGTCTTGGCCTCTGTGAGCAATGCGTCATTCAGATCGAGCGTGGTTTTCATCCTCTGCTCCAGATCAATACAGATTTCTGTATTTTGCCGCTTATCCCTCAGCGCCGAGACTTGGCCCCGAAGATTCCCCCCAGCACCCCCCGCAGGATCTCCTTGCCCACCTGCGTGCCCATGGTGCGCATCGCGGATTTGGCCATGGTCTGCGCCAGGCCGTCGCGCTTGCCGCCGCGCGGGCCGGTGGAGCCGAAGAGGATTTCGTTGAGGCTGCCCATCACGCCGCCCGATTCGGCCGGCGCCGCCGCACCGGGCTTGCCGGCGGCGCCAGGCGGTGCGTCGGGTGCGCTGGCGGCGCGGTCCTTCAGCGTCTCGTAGGCCGATTGCCGGTCGACCGCTTTCTCGTAGACGCCGGCCACCAGCGAGTTCGCCATCAGGGCCTGCCGCTGGGCCGGCGTGATCGGGCCGATCTGGCTGCCCGGCGGCAGCACGTAGACGCGCTCTGTGATGCTGGGGCGGCCTTTGGCGTCGAGAAAGCTCACCAGTGCTTCGCCCACCGCCAGCTCGGTGATCGCGGTCTCGATGTCCAGGCCCGGCTTCTGCCGCATGGTGGTGGCGGTGGCCTTGACCGCCTTCTGGTCGCGTGGCGTGAAGGCGCGCAGCGCGTGCTGCACGCGGTTGCCGAGCTGGGCGAGAACGCTGTCGGGGATGTCCAGCGGGTTCTGCGTCACGAAGAACACGCCCACGCCCTTGGAGCGCACCAGCCGCACCACCAGCTCGATGCGCTCGATCAGCGCCTTGGGCGCCTCGTTGAAGAGCAGGTGCGCCTCGTCGAAGAAGAAGACCAGCTTGGGCTGCTCCGGGTCGCCGATCTCGGGCAGTTGCTCGAACAGCTCCGACAGCAGCCACAGCAGGAAGGTGGCGTACAGCCGCGGCGAGTTCATCAGCTTGTCGGCCGCGAGGATGTTGATGACGCCCTTGCCGCCTTCGGTCTGCATGAAGTCCGAGATGTTGAGCATGGGCTCGCCGAAGAACTTGTCGCCGCCCTGGCTCTCGATGGCGAGCAGCCCGCGCTGGATCGCGCCCACGCTGGCCGCGCTGATGTTGCCGTATTCCGTGGTGAACTGGCTGGCGTTCTCGCCCACGTGCTGCAGCATGGCGCGCAGGTCTTTCAGGTCGAGCAGAAGAAGGCCGTTGTCGTCGGCGATCTTGAACACCAGGTTCAGCACGCCGGACTGGGTTTCGTTGAGGTTGAGCATGCGGCCCAGCAGCAGCGGACCCATGTCGGAAATGGTGGCGCGCACCGGATGGCCTTGTTCGCCGAACACGTCCCACAGCGTGACGGGGCAGGCCGTCGGTTGCGGCGGGTCGATGCCGCGCTCCTTCAGCGTCGCCGCCATCTTCTCGCCGATGTGGCCCTGCTGGCTGGCGCCGGTCAGGTCGCCCTTGACGTCGGCCATGAAGACCGGCACGCCGATGGACGAGAGCTTCTCGGCGATGGTCTGCAGCGTGACGGTCTTGCCGGTACCGGTGGCGCCGGTGATCAGGCCATGGCGGTTGGCCAGGCCCGGCAGCAGGCTGCATTCGATGGTGTCGTGTCGGGCGATCAGAAGAGGGTCGGCCATGCGGTGCTCCAGTTCATTGGACTCAGCGCCTGAGAGTTTTCTGGCCGTGCCCGAGCGGCGCGCCAGAAGCGCCCCATCGAGGCGCAAAGACTCTCAGTCTCAGGCGCAGTCTATCCAAGGGCGGCTCCTATAATTCCGAGCCGTGCGTTAGTTCACCAAAGTTCCCCGGAGTCGCTCTTGTCATCTGCCCAGTCTTCCCCTTCCGCCATCGGCGATGCGCCCGAACAGTCCGCTCTGGAGAATGAGCTGGCCGTTTTGCTGGTCGAATCGCTGAACCTGGAGATCGCGCCTGCCGAGATCGTGCCCACCGCACCGCTCTACGGCGAAGGACTGGGGCTCGATTCGATCGACATCCTGGAAGTCGCGCTCGAGGTCTCGCGCAAATACGGTTTCCAGCTGCGCTCGGACGACGAGCGCAACCAGCAGATCTTCCAGTCGCTGCGCAGCCTCGCAGCGCACGTCGCCCAGAATCGCGGCGACTCCTGACGCCCTATGTCGCGATGGCGCATGGCGCTCCTGCTGTTGGCGGGGGTGGCCTATGCCGGGGTTTCCCATTGGATGATGCTCTTCCACGCCGCCGAGCCCTGGGCGGTAGGAGTGCTGCTCGGCCCGCTGTGGCTGACCGCGCTGGGCCTGGCGGGTAGCCGCTTCGGCGCGCCCGGCCTGGCCGTGGCCGGGCTGGCCGGCGTGCTGGGCTTCGCACTGGTGCTGCGCGGCGATGCCGGTGATCCCAACCGGCTGTACATGCTGCAGCACGTGGGCATCAACGCGCTGCTGTGCGGATGGTTCGGCAGCACGCTGCGCAGCGACCGGCTCTCGCTGATCGGCCAGTTCGCGCAGCGCATCCATGCACTGTCGCCGGCCATGCGCGAGTACACCCGCCGCGTGACCTGGGTCTGGACGGCCTACTTCGCCTCGATGGCGCTGGCGTCGGTGGCGGTCTACGCGACCTTGTCCTTCGCGGCGTGGTCGGTGCTGGCCAACCTGTTGTCGCCTCTGCTGGTCGGCGTCCTTTTCGTGGGCGAGTATCTGCTGCGCTACCGCCTGCATCCCGAATTCGAGCGCACCCGCCTGGTGGATGCGGTGCGCGCCTTCTACAGCGTGCCCGCCGATCCGGCGGCGCGGCAATGACGAGACACGCTAGCCTTGAGCCCTTCCGATCCTCTTCCGTTGCTCGCCGCACGCGATCCGGATGCGCCGCTGGCCTGGCGCCATGGCCAGCCGGTCAGCGCCCGCGCATTCCTGGCCGACGTGGCGCGCCTGGCTCCGCAACTGCCGGCCGGCAGCGCAGCGGTCAACCTCTGTACCGATCGATACGACTTCGCGCTCGGCCTGGCGGCGGCGCTGGTGCGCGGCCAGGCGAGCCTGCTGCCGCCTGACGCACGGCCGGACACGCTGGCCAGCCTGACGCATGCCGGTGGCCAGACCTACGCGCTGGCGGACGATCCGGCGCTCGAAACCCCCGGCATGGCGCGCGTACTGATCGAGCGCCGCCCGCCGCCCGAGGCCGCCGGCGATCCCTCCGTGCCGCTGATCGCGCCGGACCTTCACGCGGTCAGCCTGTTGACTTCGGGCTCCACCGGCGCGCCGCAGCCGCATGCCAAGTCGTGGCGGACGCTGGTCGGCGACGTGGCGGCTGCGGTGAAGCGTCTGTCCGACTTGCTGGGCCGCCCCTCGCTCGAAGGGCTCACGCTGGTGGCCACGGTGCCGGTGCAGCACAGCTACGGCCTCGAATCCTCCGCGCTGCTGGCGATGCTGGGCGGCGCGGCCTTCGACAGCGGCCGGCCCTTCTTCCCCGCCGACGTGGCGCAGGCGCTGGCCTCGGTGCCGCAGCCGCGGGCCCTGGTGACCACCCCCTTCCACCTCAAGACGCTGCTGCTCGCGGGCATCGACCTGCCGCCGGTGGACCTGATCCTCTCGGCCACGGCGCCGCTCTCGCCGCAGCTCGCGGCGCAGGCCGAGCAGGCCATGGGCGGCCAGCTGATCGAGATCTACGGCAGCACCGAATCGGGCCAGGTCGCCACGCGGCGCCCGACGCGCAGCGAAGTCTGGGAGACCTTCGGCGAGATCCGCGTGCAGGCCGAACACGGCCCGGACGGCACGGAGCGCTTCATTTTCGCGGGGGACTTCATCCCCGAGCCGACGCCGATGGCCGACATCCTGGAACTCGTCGACGACCGGCGCTTCCGCCTGCTCGGGCGGGCCAACGACCTGATCCACGTGGCCGGCCGGCGCAGTTCGCTCGGCTACCTCAACCACCATCTCAACAGCATCCCCGGCGTGGAAGACGGGGCCTTCTGGCTCCCGGACGAGGTGACCGACGGCGTGGTGCGCCCGGTCGCCTTCGTGGTGGCGCCCGCGCTCGACGCCCACGCCATCATCGCGGCGCTGCGCGAGCGGCTGGAAGCCGTCTTCGTGCCGCGGCGCGTGGTGCACGTGAACGCCTTCCCGCGCGCCGGCACCGGCAAGCTGACCGCGCGCGCACTGCGCGAATTCGCGCTGGCGCAACTCGCCGCCGACGGCACGCCCGTGCAGCTCAGCCACGACGTGCCGGCGGACCATCCCGCGTTCGCCGGCCACTTCCCGGGCCAGCCCCTGCTGCCCGGCGCCTTGCTGCTGTCCGAAGTGCTGGAGGCGGCGCAGGGTGTGCCCTCGCTGGCGGCCCGGCTGGGCCCGCGGCCCACGCTCGCGGCCGCCAAGTTCCTGGCGCCGGTGCGTCCCGGCAGCCGCCTGCAGATCGACCTCGTGCCCGAAGCGGCCCCCTCGCGCGGCCTGCGCTTCGAGGTGCGAATGGGCGAAGTGGTGGCCGCCAGTGGCCGCTGGACGCCCGGCAGCGCCCCATGAGCATCGCACCACCCCCCGAGGCCGGCGACGCGAAATCGCCCCAGGCCGACTGGGCGCGCGCGCCCGAGCGCAGCAACATGCTGGCGCTGCGCGTCATCTGCTGGATCGCGCTGCGCTGCGGGCGTCCGGCCGCACGCCTGGTGCTGCATCCGGTGTGCCTGTATTTCCTGCTGTTCGCGCCCACGCCGCGCCGGCACATCAAGCGCTACCTGTTCCGCGCCATCGGCCCGCAAGCGGGCTGGGCCGACGGCTATCGGCTGCTGCATGCCTTCGCTTCCACCGTGCTGGACCGCATCTACTTCCTGCGCGGCCGCTTGGACCTGTTCGACGTGCGCGTCCAGGGCAACGTGCCGGTGGAGGAGGAGGTGATCGCCGGCCGCGGCGCTTTCATGCTGGGGGCCCACGTGGGCAGCTTCGAAGCCCTGGGCGGCTGCAAGCACCATGCGCCGCGGCCGGGGGATCTGCGCATCGCGATGCTCATGTACCCCGACAACGCGCGGCAGATCAACGCCGTGCTGGGCGCGATCGCGCTGCCGGAGCTGCGCCCGCACATCATCGCGCTGGGCCGCCCGCATGCCATGCTGGCGCTGCGCGAATGGCTGGATGGCGGCGGCCTCGCCGGTCTGCTGGCGGACCGCACGCTGGCCGGCGCCGACGATGCGGATGCGCAGCGCAGCAGCACGGTGCTGCTGCCATTCCTGGGCACGCCGGCCCCCTTCAACGACGGCCCGTTCCGGCTGGCTGCTTTGCTGCGGCGCAAGGTGTTCTTCATGGCGGGGCTCTATGCGGGCGGGGCGCGCTACGATGTCCAGTTCGAGCTTCTGGCCGACTTCAGCGAGCGCGTGTCGGACCCGGCCGAGCGGGAACGCCGCATTCGCACCGCGCTCGAAAACTACGTCGCGCGGCTCGAGGCCCTGTGCCGTGCCTATCCCTACAACTGGTTCAACTTCCATGATTTCTGGCTTGAAGATTCGGCTTGAGCGCTGGTGCCGGTGGCTGCTGGCGGTGCTGGCCTTGTCCGCGTCCTCCGCGTGGGCCTTCGACCTGCCCGAGTTGATGAGCCTGCTCGCCAGGCAGCAGAACGGCGAGGCGCGTTTCACCGAGCAGCGCTTCGTGCGCGGCCTCGAAGGCCCGCTGGATGCGAGCGGCACGCTGAGCTTCCAGGCGCCCGACAAGCTGATCCGGCGCACGCTCTCGCCGCGCCCCGAGACCATGACGGTCGACGGCAACGTGCTCACGCTCTCGCGCGGCGGCCGCACCCGCACGCTGACGCTGGACAGCATGCCGGAGCTGCTTGGCATGGTCGAGGCCATGCGCAGCACGCTGAACGGCAATGCGCAGTCATTGCGGCGCTACTTCCGCAGCACGCTCAGCGGCACGCCGGACAAGTGGACGCTGGCGCTGGAGCCCATCGACGAGAGACTGGCCGCCCAGGTGCGGTCGCTGCGCCTGAACGGCAAGGCCGGCGAGGTGCTGGGCGTCGAGATGGAGTTCATCGGCGGCGACCGCTCGGTCATGGTCATCACGCCTGTGCGCGGCGCGTCGTGACGGCGCCGGGCGCAGCCACGTCGGCCCGCCGGCGCATGGCGCTGGCGATCGTGCTGTGGGTGCTGGCGCTGGCCGCCGGCATCGCGCTGATCGCGCGCACGCATTTCAGCGCCGATCTCTCGGCCTTCCTGCCGGAGAGCCCGGACGAGCGGCAGCGCGTGCTGATCGAGCAACTGCAAAGCGGCATCGCCTCGCGCACGCTCTTCATCGGCATCGAGGGCGGGCGTGACGCGGTGCAGCGCGCCGAGGTCTCGCGCGCGGTGGCGGGCGCCATGCGCCAGAGCCAGCTCTTCGACCAGGTGCAGAACGGCGAGACCGGCGACTGGAAGGAGGCCGGCACCTGGCTGTTCGACCACCGCTACCGGCTCGCACCCGACATCGCGCCCGAGCGCTTCACCGCGGAAGGCCTGCGCGAAGCCATCGTCGACACCCTGTCGTTGCTGGGCACGCCGGCCGGCAACCTGGTCAAGCCGCTGCTGGAGCGCGACCCCACGGGAGAGACACAGCGCATCGCCGAAGGACTGATCCCCGCGAGCTCGCCGCGCAGCGAGCAGGGCGTGTGGGTGTCGCGTACCGCGCCGCGCGCGTTGATCCTGGCCACCACCCACGCGGCCGGTGGCGACCTGGACGCGCAGGCGCAGGCCATCGCCCGCATTCAGCAGGCCTTCGATCAGGCCACGCGCGGGATGAAGGGCAGCGGCCCGCGCCTGCAGCTGACCGGCGCGCCGGTGTTCTCGGTCGAGAGCCGCGACCAGATCAAGCAGGAAGCCATTCATCTGGCGGTCGTCGGCGGCATCGTGATGGGGGCCTTGCTGCTGCTGGCCTTCGCTTCGCCGCGCGCGCTGGTGGTGGCGCTGTTGCCGGTCGCCACCGGCGTGGTCGGCGGCACCGCCGCCGTGGCCCTGGTGTTCGGCGAGGTGCATGGCCTCACGATGGGCTTCGGCAGCACGCTGATCGGCGAGACGGTGGACTACGCGATCTACTACCTGATCCAGGCGCGCGGCGCCGCGGTCGCCGGCACCGGCTGGATGCGCTGGCGCGAGATCCACTGGCCCACGGTGCGGCTGGGGCTGCTCACCTCGGTGTGCGGCTTTGCGGCGCTGGTGTTCTCGGGCTTCCCGGGGCTGGCGCAACTGGGCGTGTTCTCCGTGGCCGGCCTGATCGCGGCGGCGCTGGTCGCGCGCTTCGTGCTGCCGGTGCTCGCACCGGACGGCGCCGCCGGCATGGGCATGCGGCGCCAGATGGCGCACGTCGCCGGCGTGATCGTTCGGGCGCTGCCGCGGCTGCGCTGGGTCTTCGCGGGCCTGGGCATCGCGGCCCTCGCGCTGGTGCTGTGGCAGGGCGGCCACCTGTGGCGGGCCGACCTGAGCGCGATGAGCCCGGTCCCGAAGGCCGCCCAGAAGCTGGACGAGGAACTGCGCGCCGACATCGGCGCCAGCGACGGGGGCACGCTGGTGGTGGTGCGCGGTGCCGACGAGCAGGCCGCGCTGCGCAACACCGAGGCCGCCGTGGCGAAGCTCGATGCGCTGGTCGGGGAGGGCGGGCTCGCCGGCTTCGAGAGCGTGACCCGCGTGCTGCCCAGCGAGGTCGCACAGGCGGCGCGCATTGCCAGCCTGCCGGATGCCGAGACGCTGAAGGCCCGCCTGGCCGAGGCCACCCGCGGCCTGCCGCTGCCCGCGGCCCGCCTGGAGCCCTTCCTCGCGGACGTGGAAGCCGCACGTGCCCAACCCGTGATCCGCCGCGCGGATCTCGATGGCGGGCCGCTGGGCGCGGTGGTGAATGCGCTGATGTTCGAGCGCCCCGGTGGGGGCTGGTCCACGCTGATCTCGCTGCATCCGGGCGAGCGCTTCGATGCAGGCCGTCTCGCGTCCGCGCTGGCCGGCGTGCCCGAGGTGCAGGTGGTCAACGTCGGCGACGAGCTGCGCGGCCTCTACCGACGCTACCTCCACGAGGCCTTCGTGCAGGTGATGCTCGGTGCGGCGGCGGTGGTGCTGCTGCTCGGGGCCTGGCTGCGCTCGGGCCGGCGCCTGCTGGCCGTGTGCGAGCCCCTGCTGGTGGCGGTGCTGCTGACCCTGGGCGGCCTGGCCCTGCTGCAAGTGCCGCTGGGCATCCTGCACCTGGTGGGCTTGCTGCTGGTGGTGGCGGTGGGCTCCAACTACGCGCTCTTCTTCGACCAGTTGCGCGAGACCGGGCGGGCCGACGAGGACACGCTGGCGTCGCTGCTGCTGGCCAACCTGACGACGGTGGTGTCGTTCACGCTGATCGCGATCTCGGACATCCCCGCCTTGTCGGCCATCGGCCGCGTGGTCGCGCCCGGCGCGCTGCTCGCGCTGCTGCTCTCTGCCGCCTTTGCGCGGGGGCCCGTGCGGGCCGATGCGACATCGCGCTGATGGGACAATCGTCGCCCATGTCTTCGAGCCCCCCCGTCGCCGGACCCTGGCGCTGGCCCGTCTTCATGCGCGCGAGCGCGGGCTGGCACCTGCTGGCCCTGGCGGCGGCGCTGTTCGTGCCCGGCGCCTGGCCCTGGGCGCTCGCCGCGGTGGCGCTCAACCACGCGCTGATCACCGCCGCCGGCCTCACGCCGCGCAGCCGCCTGCTCGGTGCCAACATCACGCGCCTGCCCGAAGCTGCGGCCGCGCGCCGCGAGGTCGCGATCACCATCGACGACGGGCCCGATCCCGCGGTCACGCCGCAGGTGCTGGACCTGCTCGACACGTACGGCCAGCGGGCCACCTTTTTCTGCATCGCCGAGCGCGTTCAGGCGTATCCCGCGCTGGCGCGCGAGATCGTGGCGCGGGGGCACAGCATCCAGAACCACACGGCGCGGCACCGCCACGACTTTTCCCTCCTCGGACCGCGCGGCTTCCGGGCGGAGATCGAACGGGCGCAGCAGATGCTGCAGGCCGTGACGGGCGAGCGCCCGGTCTGCTTCCGCGCGCCGGCCGGGCTGCGCAATCCCTTTCTCGCGCCGGTGCTGCACCGCCTGGGGCTGGTGCTGGTGAGCTGGACACGGCGAGGTTTCGACACCCGCGAGCGCGATGCGGACATCGTGCTGGCGCGCCTGACCCGGGACCTGAAGGCCGGCGACATCCTGCTGCTGCACGACGGCCATGCCGCGCGCACGGTGGCAGGGCGCCCGGTGATCCTCGACGTCCTGCCCCTCCTGCTCGAACGCCTGCGCGCCGATCGCCTGCGCGCCGTGACGCTGCCGCAGGCTCTGAACTTTGCATGAACGACAGCTCTACCTCCGACGCCGCCTGGCGCCAATTGCATGAAGCGGCCAGCGCGCCCTACAAGAAGGCCGGCAACTTCGCCTGGCACTTCGCCCGCGGCAAGCTCGGCCGCGACCCGGTGTTTCGTGGCCTCATCGAGCGCGGCCTGATCGGCCAGCGCCGGCGCCGCGTGGTCGACATCGGCTGCGGCCAGGGCCTGTTCGCCAGCCTGCTGTCGTCGATGGCGGCGATGCAGGCGCAGCCCGGCCGCTGGCCCGCCACCTGGGCCGCGACGCCGGAGTCCGCCCACTACACCGGCATCGAGCTGATGCCCAAGGACGTGGCGCGCGCCGAAGCCGCCATCGGCCATCTGCGGCCCCGGCCGCGCTTCGTCTGCGAAGACATGTGCACGGCCGCCATGCCGGCCTGCGACCTGGTGGTGATCCTCGACGTGCTGCACTACGTGGACCATGCGGCCCAGGAGGGCGTGCTGCGGCGCGTGCGCGGCGCGCTGCAGCCCGGTGGCCGCCTGTTGCTGCGCGTGGGCGACATGGCCAGCCGGCGGGGTTTCGCAGTCAGCCAGTGGGTCGACCGCACGGTCACACGCATCCGCGGGCACAAGGTGTCGCCGACCTGGGGCCGCACCGTGGCCGAGTGGACGGCGCTGCTGCAGGACTTGGGTTTCTCGCCGGTTCTGAGCATCCCGATGAGCGAGGGCACCCCCTTCGCCAACGTGCTGCTGGTGGCCGACGCCGGCAAGGAGTCTTCGCCATCATGAGCGCACCGCAACAGCTCGATCGCGCCGGCATCGCGCGCCTCATTCCCCACAGCGGCAGCATGTGCCTGCTGGAGCGCCTGGAGTCCTGGGACGCGCAGCACATCCACTGCAGCACCGGCAGCCACCGGCTGGCCGACAACCCGCTGCGCACGCCCGGCGGCCTGCTGTCGCCCAACTTGATCGAATACGCGGCGCAGGCGATGGCCCTGCACGGCGGATTGATCGCACCGCAAGGCAGCGAGCCCTCGGCCGGCTTCCTGGCCAGCGCGCGCAACGTGCGCCTGGCCGTCACGCGGTTCGACGACATCGAGGGCGCGCTGCAGGTGCATGCCCAGCGCGTCTCCGGCGACACGAGCCAGGTGCTCTATGAATTCGCGGTGAAGGACCACGCGGGCCGCGCCCTGGCCGAAGGCCGCGCGGTGGTCGTGCTGAACACGCCACTTGCCAAGGAAGACAGGACATCGTCATGAGCCTCGACGGAAAACGTGCATTGATCACCGGCGCCAGCGGCGCCCTCGGCGCGGCCATCGCGCAGCGTCTGGCCCGCGACGGCGCCACGGTGCTGCTGCATGCCAACTCGAGGCCGGAGGCGGTCGAGCAACTGGCGGCCACCATCATGGCCGCGGGGGGGAAGGCCGAGTGCCATGTCTTCGACCTGGGCAGCGACCAGGCCACCCGCCAGGCCTGCGAAACCATCCTTGCGGGCGGCCCGGTCCAGGTGCTGGTCAACAACGCCGGCGTGCATGACGACGCCGTGCTGCCCGGCATGAGCGCGGCGCAGTGGCACAAGGTCATCGACGTCTCGCTGAACGGCTTTTTCCGTGTCACGCAGCCGCTGCTGCTGCCGATGCTGCGCACGCGCTGGGGGCGGATCATCAACATGTCCTCGGTAGCCTCGCTGACGGGGAACCGGGGGCAGGTGAACTACGCAGCCGCGAAAGGGGCGCTCAACAGTGCGACGAAGGCGTTGTCGCTGGAGGTGGCGCCGCGCGGGGTCACGGTCAATGCCATCGCGCCGGGCATCATCGCGTCGCCGATGGCGGACGGGGCCTTCGACAAGGCGCTGATCGATCAGCTCGTGCCGGTGAAGCGGGCCGGCAGGCCGGAGGAGGTCGCGGCGCTGACGGCGTTTCTCGCCAGCGAGGACGCGGGCTACATCACCGGGCAGGTGATTTCGATCAACGGCGGCATGGTCTGATGCGCTTCGTCATGGCGGCGGGATCTTGGCGACCTCCTGGAGTACGCGCTGGTGGACGCCACGGTACGCCGGGCCCAGGCGTTCATTCGACGTGTTGGACCGGATCCACCTGACCAGGCTCTGGCGGTTCGGCTCGAAGAGCAGGGCCAGGCGAAGAGCCATCCAGACATCGTCCGGTGGGTTGCCGGCAAGCGCCATCTGGTGGGAAAGCATCGCCCAGGCGTATCCTGAGCCGGGGTCGATGAGCAGCGCCTGGACGTAGGCGTTGGTCGCCGGGCCCGTCTGGCCCAGCGCTGCGTAGGCCTCGCCGAGCTTGCGGTGCAGCAATGGATCCGCCGGGTCCGCGGCCACGGCGCGGCGGAAGGCCTCGGCGGCTTGCTGATACTGGAAGGCGTTCAAGGCGCGCTGGCCGTCGTCGAGCGCGTTTCTCGCTGCGGCTTCATTGCCGGGCTGTCCGTTGCCGCGGGCCTTCATCGCGCTCACCATCTGGTCGATCTCGCCCCAGCGCCGATCGCGCGCGCGGTCCATCAGGCTCCCGAGATCGCGGATGGTCGGGCGTGCTGGCGCGGCCTGCATCATGGGCGCAGGGGCCGACGCGGGCACCGGGGGCAGGGCGGCCTGGACGGGAGGCGAAGCGGGCGCGGGCGCGGGTGCGGGCGGTCCGCTCAGGGCCGCCTCGAGCGCCAGGCCGACGGGCGAGCCGCTTTTTCGCTTCGCTTCGGCGGCCATGCGCTGCCGGGTCTTCGGCGCGTCTTCCGAGAAGACCTGGGCGAGGTGGAAAGCCGTGACCGGCATGCGCCGGTCCACCCGCAGATCCGCGGCCCACGCGAAGCCGTTGATGTACCAGGCGTTCGTGCTTCGCGGTGCAAGCACGAGCAGGATGGCGCCTTCTTCGGCCATCGTGTCGAAATCGCCCAGTTCGTAGCTCACGAAGCCGATGCCGCTGTGATAGGTCGGGTTGGCCGGGTCTGCCTCCGCGGCAGCCCGGAAAAACTCCCGGCTCTCGCTGAAGTTCCGTTCGTTGCGGGCGGCCTCGGCGGAGGCGTTGAACCAGCGGGCGGCGCTCACGTCGGCGGGAACGCTGATCCGCCGCGATGCCTCCAGGCGCCCGATGTCCGCGCCGACATCGGTCGCGCCTGACTGGATGGCGCGCAGCAGCTGCAGCCGCTGGCTGCTGGAGGCCTCGAGCTGCGTGCGCAGGCGCGCCAGGGCACTGTCATTGCGGCGGCTCTGGATGTAGGCCTGGGGTGTCAGCTTGTCGAGCCGCGGCAGGTCGGTGGCGTGGATGAGGTAGTCGCGCGGGAGCCAGCCCACCTCGCCGGCGGAGGTTCGCACCTTCACGAACTTCTCGCCTTCCTCCAGCGCTTCGACTTGTGCGCCGCGCACCAGCTTGCCGAGCGGTGCGCCGCCCTCGGCCGTGGGGCGCAGGTTGATGTTGAGCGCGGCCACGGCGAGCATCGCGTTCGGCACAGGCTGCGCCGCCGGTGCCGGCGCGGGCGCAGGGCGCTTCGCCGGCGTCGCTTTCGGTGGCGAAGGCGATGCCGAAGCGACGGGTCGCGGGGGCGGCTTCTCCACTTTCGTGCCGGAGTTGATCAGGCGGTTCGCGGCGATGGCGACAAGTGCGCAGCCGCCGAAGATCGAGACGCGCTTCCACATCGGCATCGGAGGCTTGCCGGTCGTCTTGACCGGCGTCGCGGGGGTCCCCTGGGTGGGTACCGCGGACGTGGGCGGCGCCGATATCGGCGGCTTTGGTGCCGCCGGCGCGCCCGCTGGCCGCGACCGTGGCACGGCTGCCCGCGACACCGCCTGCGACGGCTTGGCGGGAGCGGGTGGCCGGTAGGGCGCGCTGGCCTGGAGCGGCGGCTGGTAGCCGCAGTGCAGGCAGGGCTTGGAGAAGTGGTAGTCACCCGGGTTGGCGGGGCAGGGCCGCAGCGATCCGTTGACGAGGCGGCGGAAATGCGCCGCCCACTCCGAGGGGGAGGGGCGCTGGTCGTCGGGACCGAGGAAGGCCTGCCGAAACAGCGCCAGGGTCTCGTCTTCGAACAGGAAGGTGATGTCGCCCGGCGGCTCCAGTCCTGCGCGGTCGGGGTGCACCGAGAACAGACGCTGCGCGATGCGCTTGTTCTCGCCCGAGGGCTCGTTCGCGTCCAGATGCCTTCCGGCTGCAGGGCTGTTGCCCGAATTGAAAAGCCGAAAGAGTGTGACGGCCAGTCCGAAGCGGGTCTGCCGGTCGTCGAGTGCGCGCACGTCATAGCTGCCCTCGTCCTGCGGATCGCGGAACTCCGGCGCCACTTCGTCGGGCTTCACCGCGTCTGCCGGGATGAGGGCCGAGCCGTCGAAGATGGCGAAGCCGTCGCAATCGAGCAGGCCGACCCAGCCGTCGCTGCGGTCGATGACGAAGTTCTTCGGGTTGAAGTCCATCACCAGGTGGCCGGCCGCGCGCACGTAGTTGATCACGTTGCTCAGGTTGAGCGCCACGTAGGTCCTGAACGCGAGGTCGTGGCGAAGGCCGCGGGCCTCCCGATTGCGCTTCGAGAAGATCGCGGTCATGGGCACCGCGTCCGCGCTGATTCTCGGCATGGTGAAGCCGACGATGCCGCCCTTGCGGTCGATCACGGCGCGTTGCGGCCAGGCGATCTGCACGAAGCGGCGCTTGCCCTGGTGGTGGATCTGCATCTGCGGCGGGCGCGCCAGCATCGCTTCGATCTTGGGTCCCATGCCTGCGAGCCGCGCCGCTTCTTCCGGTGTCTCGTCGCGGAAGCGCTTGAGCACCTCGGTGTCGCCCGGCAGCGCATACACCTTGGCCATGGCGCCCTCGCCGTCGGCCAGTTCGGTGGCGATGACGCTTTCGGGCGGCTCGCTGCCTCGCGCCCGCAGGCGGAAGGGGCGCGCCTTAGGCTTGTTCACGCAGGCCGGCCCAGATCAGGGTGCAGTCGTCCCCGCTGGTCTTGCGGACGACCGGTGTGTTCATCATGTCGGTCAGGCCCTGCGCGGCGACGCCGCCCGGATGGGCCCGCATGAACTCCAGGATGGGCTGGAAGAAGCGGGGCTTCGGCCTGCCTTCCCGGTCCAGCGCGAAGGGCGAGAAGCCGTCCGTCATGAGCATCAGGGAGTCGGCCGCCCGCACCGGGGTGAAGACGGTGTTCGATCGCCAGTCGCGCTGCGTCAGGAATGAAGACAGGTTCGCGAATTCGGACGGCGTGCCGGTCGACATCGCGCGCAGCGCGAAGGCCTCCGATGCCGCGCCGAAGGCCAGCGCGAGCCCGTCGCCCAGATGGAAGAAGATCCCGTGCGAGCCCTGCATCGCCACGCCGACCACCGTGGTCGCGTAGTCGTCGATACGCGCGTTGTTCCGCGTTGCCTCGTCGGCCAGGGCGGCGCGTGCCGCGTCCATGGCGTCGAGGATGCGGGCGCGCGTCAGGCGTGTCGCGGGCGCGAGCAGCGCCGACACGATGGTCTGTGCGGCCAGCAGCGAACCCTGGTCGCTGCGGGGCGCGCTGCCGGCGCCGTCGGCCGCGACCGCAACGCAGCGCCGCCCGCGGACGTCCGCCGCGAAGCAATCCTGGCACACCGTCTCTCGGCGCACGTGCGCCTCCCCGCGCACGGCGCTCGCGCGAACGGCCCAAGTGTCGGCGTCGGCATGGAGATGCGTCGGCCCCGCGGTGCTGGCCAGCATCGCCTCAGACGGGAATGGCCGGTGGCGCCGAGAGCTGCAGACCGCCCGGCTTGCCGGGCGAGGACTCCGCGACCTTGACCAGGCTGCCCAGCAGCCACTTCACGAACAGCGCCTTGATGTCCTGCTCCTTGACGGAGTAAACGGGGAAATCCTTGGGGATGAAGCGGCGCAGCACGTCGTCCTTCGACGGCGGGATGCCGAAGGCGAAGGGGACCAGCTTCCGGTTGGCGATCCGCTCCTGCACGAGGGTGGCGGCCTCCTCCCAATGGTCCGTGGGCTCGCCGTCGCTCATCAGGATCATCCACGGCACGTTGTAGGGCGTGCCGGCCTGCTGCAGTTCGGCGCGCAGCAGGTCGAGTTCGCCGATCGCGACCGTGACCGCATCGCCCATCGGCGTGTTGCCGTCGGCCACCAGCGGTTCGAGGATCACGTCGTCGATGGATGCCCAGGGCGACACCACCTTCACCTCGCCACCGAAGGTCACGATGCTCAGGAGCAAGGCGTCGGCCAGCTCGTCGCTGGTCTTCACTGCCTCGATGAATTCGGCCAGGGCGTTGTTCAGAATGCCGATGCGATCGTTCTCCTCCATCGACAGCGAGGTGTCGAGGACGAGGATCAGCGGCGTGCGCTTGATCGCGTTCTCCAGCTCGGCGCCGATCTGCGGGCGGTCTTCGGAGTTCTCGTAGCTGCTCATGGCGTGTCGACTTTCGGTTGTTGGTATTCGATCGAGGCACCGCGGCGGGGGCGGAACTCCTAGCGCTTGCGGCCGGGCGAGGGCGACGGACGAGGGCCGGGGACAGGCGCAGGCGCTGTGCCGTGCGACGGTCCGCGTGCCGGCCCCGACGCCTTGGCGGCCGCGATGGCGGCGCTTGCTACCTGCGCTTTCCTCTGCCGAGCCTGTGCCATGCGTTGCTGGTCGTCCTGGAGCACCTGTGCCAGCACCTTGTTCTGGGCCTCGGCCTGGCGTTCGCGCGCAGCCTCCTGGCGCAAGCGCTCCTCGCGCTGCTGCTCGCGCGCCGCCTTGGCTTCTTGCGCAGCGAGCTTCTTCGGAATCTGCTGCCACTCCCAGTTCGCCCTGGCGCGCGCCATGTGCGGCTTGGCCATCTCGCCGGCCTTGCGCATGGCCGAGGCCCCGGTCTTCAGGGCGACCTTGGCGATGATGTCTTTCAGGTCCTCGTCCATGTCAGGGCTTCCGGGCCTTGTTGAAGGCGGGGCGGATCGACGGCGTGTTGGCCAGGCCTTGCCGCTGCGCGGGTGCGCGTTGCGGCCCGATGCCGGCAGCCTTGTTCACGACCCGCTGGGCGATGGCTGTCTTGCGCTGCAGGGAAGCCGTCCGGTCGAATCGGCCGCCGGATCCCATTCCGGGCACCGGCTGAGGCGGCGGCGGCCGCATGTTCGGCGGGGAGGGGTGAGAGACCTTCACCGGATTGGCCGCTGCGTTGAAGACCGGCGTGATGCGCTGCCGCGGCGGCGGCGAAGCCGCGTTGAACGCAGGCGATGCCTTCGAGGGCGAGGGCTTGGCTGCGGCAGGCGAGGGCTTCGTTGCTGCCGGCGAGGGCGCGCGAGCCTGGGCCTGGGCCGGCGCCGGCGCACGGACCGGTGCAGGAGCCGGCGGCGACGGCCGCTGCGTTTGCCTGAGCGCGCTGGCGCGTTCTGCCGGTGTGACCTTTTGCGTCATGTTTGGCCAAATGAAAAGGTGACGCAGAATAGGGGCAAAACGCCGATTCTGTAAATACTTCGATTTACATACCGTTGGCGTCGCAAAGAAGAAAGCTACCGGCCAGGAACCAGCGGCCGGCCGATCTGAGAGGGGTGAATCGAAGCATGTCGCCAAGCCTGCTCACGCGCTTCATCGGCAACCGTTCGTTCGTCTTCATGCGGCTGAGGCAGTGGACGATCGCCATGGCGGCGGTGGCCATCGCCGCGGCGCTCGCCGGCATGACCCGGTACCGGCCGCACGTTTATTGGGTGAGCGCGGCGATCGTGCTGGGCTGCGCCTTCTTTCTGGTGATGGGGGAGGTGGGCCGCATCGGGCGCGCGCATCGCTTCAGGATGCTGCCGCCGGGGCGAGGATCCCTCGGCCATCGGCAGGCAAGCGACAACCATCGCCTGGCCGCCTTGTCGGAGCTCTTCGCCTGGCGGTGGAGCCACTGGCCCGGCGCCATCCGCTACGGCACGGTGCTGCACGAGCACAGGATCTTCGGCTTTCCCTCCGGGCTCATCGTCGCGGGGCCGAAAGGGGACCCGCGCCATGCCGTGACCATCGCCGGCGCGCGAAGCGGCAAGGGGCGGGCCATGCTCGTTCCCAACCTGCTGGAGTACCAGGGGTCGGCGCTGGTGATCGATCCCAAGGGCCAACTGGCCGCCATCACTGCCAATGCGCGCGGCAAGGGCTCCAGCCGGGTGACGCAGTTTCTCGGCCAGGACGTTTTTCTGATCGATCCCGAGAACATCGTCAAGGAGCACCCGGTCAAGTCATCGTTCAACCCGATGAGCGACGTGGTGGAGTCCAACCCGATGGCCTTGCGCTTCGCGAAGATCATCGCCGAGTCGCTCGTCCCCCAGACCTCCGGCGGCGATGCCTCGGCCGAGTACTTCCAGACCCAGGCCCGCATGCTGCTGACGGCCACCATCCTTCATGTAGCGACCGTCGAGCCGGAAGACCTGCGCCACCTCGTCCACGTGCGCCATCTCCTGACAGTCGGCGACATCGACGGCCTCGCCGTGCTCGAGTCGAGCGCGTCGCAGGCGGGCATTCTCTGCCCGGCGGCGGATGGCGTGGAAGCCTTGCTCATTTTCATGTCCGAGAACGATGCGTTCCGAGGTGAGATCCAGGGTGTGGCACGGGCGCTGCAGGGCAAGGGCTCGGACGAGCGGGGCGGCGTCCTGGGTGTGCTCGCCAACGCTCTGAGCTTCATCGGGACCCCCGGCATCCGCGAACTGCTGGATGGTTCGGCCGGCCCGCCGCTGGAACTGCGCGCGCTGCGCGAGCGGCCCACCACGGTGTACGTGTGCCTCAGCAATACCGCGCTGCAGCGCGAGGACCGGGGCCTGATGCTGATGCTGCTGGAGCTGACCACCGTGACGCTCGAGCGCGAGCCGCGTCGCAAGGGCGACTGGCCGGTGCTCATCGCCATGGACGAATTCTTCTCGCTGGGCTACCTCAAGACCATCGACATCGGAATCGGCGCCTTCGCGGGCTACGGCATCCTGCTCTGGCCGGTCGTGCAGTCGGTGACGCAACTGCAGCAGCACTATCCGAAGACGTGGCAGAACCTGCTGGCGAATTGCCGGGCGCAGCAGTACTTCGGCCAGCTCGATCCTGAAACGCACGAGTACCTTTCGCAGCGCATGGCGGGCATTTACTCGAAGGTGGATTTGTCGTCGAGCTTCTTCGCCCTCGAGGAACGGCGGCAGATCGTGACCTTCGCCGACCGGCCTGCCTGCCTTCTGCAACTGACCTACTACGACGAGGAATACGGCAAGAACAGGTACGACATCGATCCGTACCTCTAGGGCGCCGATGTCGTTTGACCGTCGACCGGCGCGCCCTCAGCGCTGAAACGGCGGCGCCCGCCTCAGCCGCCGCCACAGCAGCGCAGGCAGCCTGAGCACGAACTCGATCATCAGCCTGGTATGCATCCACGTGAGCAGCGCGTTGTCACGCAGGTAGTTGAAATGCGAGACGCCGCCTTCCTCCGCCGTGAGGTACTTCACCGGCGCATCGATGTTCACCGGCTTGACGCCGCGCCAGGCCAGGCGGACCACCGCCTCGGTGTCGAAGTCGAAGCGGCGCATCCAGGGCTGCCGCGACATGACGGCGATCAGCTTTTCCACCGGGTACACGCGAAAGCCATAAAGCGAATCGCCGATGCCGGCGAAAAGGGTCTCCAGCTGGGTCCAGCTGTTGGACACCTTCCGCCCTCGCACCCGCAGCAGGGGGGCCGAGGCATCGAAGACGGGGCGGCCGAGCACCATGGTCTCCGGCCGCGCCTGCGAGGCCTGCATGAATGCGGGGATCAGGTCCGCGGGATGCTGCCCGTCCGAATCCATGGTGAGCACGTGCGTGTACCCGGCCTCCTGCGCCGCGCGCAGGCCGTGCAGCACGGCCGCGCCCTTGCCCTGGTTGCGCGGCAGCACCCACACGCGCAGGCCGGGATCGTCGGCCGCCATCTGCTGCAGCCGTTCCCCGGTGCCGTCGGTACTGCCGTCGATCACCACCCAGACCGGATTCCATTGCGCGCGCGCCGCGCTCACGGTGGAGAACAGGCGCTCGCCCGTGTTGTAGCTGGGGATCAGGACAAGGTGGGTGCGCGAGACTGCTGGCATTCGGGCTGCGCGTCGGTGGCGCGCTGTTCCAGGGGGTGTCGGAAGTACTGTTCGATCTCGGCCAGCAATGCGTTGCTGTCCTGTTGAGGCGCGAAGCGTCGGCCCAGCCGCAGCGTGAAGACGATCGGCAGCGGCGGCAGGCGCCACAGCGGCCAGCCCTTGGCGAGGTAGGGCGAATCGGTGTCGATGAAGACGGTCTGGATCGGCGCCTGGGCCAGCTTGGCGATCAGGGTGACGCCGGGGCGGAAGGCGTTGAGCGGCGGCGTGACCGTGCGCGTGCCTTCGGGAAAGATCACCAGCTGGCCGCCCGCCTTGAGGTCTTCCACGGCCAGCTTGATCATGGTGCGGGCCGAGTCGTTGCGGATGTAGCGCGCCAGGCGCGCGCCGGCGCCGAGGAAGATGTTGCGCATCAGGTCGGCCTTCATGATGCAGGCGCTGCGCGGCAGGCGCGCGACCAGCAGCAGGGCGTCGAGCATGGTGGGGTGGTTGGCCACGAAGATCAGCCCGCGCTCGTGGCGCAGCGCGTCCAGGCAGCGCGCATCGATGCGCATCATGCCCGCCGCGGAGGCGCCGGCCCAGAAGGCACGGTAGGACCAGGCGATCACGGCGCGGCCGAGCGCGCGGCCCGTGCGCTCGGGGAGCACGGGATAGAGCAGCATCGCCACGAGGTTCCACGACAGGGAGACGCCGCCCAGCACCAGCAGCAGGGCGTAGAGCAGCAGGGCGAGCGGAATGGCAGCGATCCAGCGCAGCAGGCGCATCATGGCCGACCCATGCGTTCAGCCGCCCAGCGCGCCGCCGGCAACGGCATGGGCTTCGATCTCCACCAGCAGGTCCTGGCGGCAGACGTCCGCCTGCAGGAAGACCGCGTGATGCATCGTGTGGGAGGCGTCGCCCAGGTGCTGGGCCAGGATCTCGCGCACGACCGGCGCGTCCGCCACGTGGCGGACGTAGACCACGGCGTCGATCGCATCGAGCGTGAAGCGGGCGGTGCCGCGCTGGTTGGCGGCGGCGATCACGGCCTCCAGGTTGCGCAGGGTTTCCGCGGTCTGGGCCCGCACGTCGCCCCGGTGCACGGTCTCGTGCCCGACGATGCTGGCCGTGCCGGAGATGAAGAGCGCCACGTCGCCGCCGCCGATCTCGGCCAGGGCGGCGCGCGAGAAGGTGGGCGAGCGCGGGCCGTAGGCGGGCGGGTAGTGGTAGGCAGAGACCTGCCGCGGGTTTTCCACGGGCAGCGGCGCGACGCGGCCCGCCAGGAAGCGGATGCACAGTGCGCCCTGGTGGATGCCCAGCGCGCAGGCCGCGGGCGCTCCCTCGAAAGCCGACTGGCCGGCCTCGACGAACGCCTCCTGGCGACCCAGGTTGAACTGGCGGTAGCGCTCCAGGCCGCCGCCATCGGCGTTGATGCGCGGCAGGTAGTTCCAGATGCGCAGGAGGTGGGTGCACCCCGTCTGCGCCAGCGACTGGAACAGGTCGCGGTAGGCGCGGTGGGCGAGTTCGCTCAGGCCCGCGCCCTCGACCGTCTCGTCGAGGTCGATGGCGCCCAGCATCCAATGCCCGTCGCAACGCCAGCGCACCACGCCGGTGGTGCCCGACTCGACATGCTCGCTGGCATGCCAGACATCCGCCATGGCGCCGGCGCCCGACAGCACGCGGGCGTTGACGGTCGGCATCCAGGCCAGCTGATCGGGTGTGCCGTAGCCGAGGGCGCCGAAGGGCGGGTGGCCGCCCGGGGGCAGCGCCAGGCTTTCGGAGAGCGACAGCCGCTCGACACGCAGGGGCGGCACCCCGTTGAAGTCGCGCGCGCTCACCGGACGTCAACCACGTTTTCGCCGGCCAGCGGGCCCAGGTCTCGGATGTTTTGGCGTCTGCGCCGCCAGGCCAGCCAGGTGCGGCGCGGGTGGCCGGCCGAGACCAGGTAGTACAGCGTCTTGAGCACGCGCAGCGAGCGCCAGATCGGCGTCTTCCCGTAGATGTCGCCGGCCAGGAGGGACAGCAGGGCTTCTTTCACGCGGAAGGGGTTCTCCGGGTACATGAAGAATTCGCGGATGGTGGGATTGGTCACTCGGAAGATGAACCAGGAAAATTCGCGCGGGCCCTTGCGCATGTAGCGCTCGAAACGTTGGCGGGCGGCTGCGGCTTCGGCCGGGCGGTCGAGCGTGGCGGCCACCACGCCGACGCCTTCGAAGGCGCTGTGCATGGCCAGGTAGACGCCCGACGAGAACACCGGGTCGATGAAGGTGAAGGCGTCGCCCAGCATCAGGTAGCGCTCGCCGCTGCAGTGGGTGCTGGTGTAGGAGTAGTTGCCGGTGGCGTAGACCGCATCGTCCACCAGCGTGGCCTTCGACAGGCGCGCCTGCAGCTCGGGGCACAGCGCGATGGTGTCGGCGAAGAATTCCTGGAGCGGCTTCTTGCGTGACTTGAGGTAGTAGGGCCAGCACACCGCGCCCACGCTGGTGGTGCCGTCGGCCAGCGGGATGTACCAGAACCAGCCGTGCGCGAACCAGAAAATGGTGATGTTGCCCTCGAGGCGGCCCGGCAGCCGGTCGGCGTTGCGGAAATGGCCGAAGAGGGCCGAGCTGTTGTGCCGCGGGTTCTTCTGCTTGGCCTTGAACTTGTTCGACAGGAAGGTGTCGCGGCCGGAAGCATCGAGCACGAAGCGGGCGCGCCAGCGGCGGGTGCTGCCGTCGTCCTGCTTCGCGGTGACGGTGGCGCCTTCGGCGTCGAACTGCACGTCGCGCACGCGGCAGCCCTCGATGGCCTGCGCACCTCTGGCGGCGGCGTTGCGAAACAGGATCTCGTCCATCTCCGAGCGGCGGACCTGCCAGGCATAGGGCATGGTCTTGTCCCACGCATCGCCGAACTCGACCATGGTGGCGTGGTCATGATCGGGCGAAACGAACTCGACGCCCCACTTGGGCATGCCGATGCGCTCGATGTCCTGGCGCAGTCCGAGGCGGTCGAACAACTGCACGTTGGCCGGCAGCAGCGATTCGCCGATGTGGAAGCGGGGATGGTGTTCCTTTTCGAGCAGAACCACCTGGCGGCCCTGCTGCGCCAGCAGCGCAGCCGCTGTCGAGCCGGCCGGGCCGCCGCCGATCACCAGCACGTCGCAGGGGGTCGGCGCGTCGGATTCGGCAGGGGCTGTTGTCGTAGGTGTATTCATGCGCTATGGGGAATGGGTTGCCGGACGCTGCCCTTGCGGGACATGGCGCATCGGCGGCGGATTATCCCAAAAAGCATTCATGCTCCTGCTGTAGGACACGCGGCCGTCCTGCGCGCCAGAAGTAAACTCGCCACCTGCTTTTGAAATACGAGATCGCGAGATAACAAGCCATGGCCGGACACAGCAAGTGGGCAAACATACAGCACAGGAAGGGCCGGCAGGACGAGAAGCGCGGCAAGCTCTGGACCCGTGCCATCCGTGAAATCATGGTCGCCGCCAAGGCCGGCGGCGGCGATCTGAGCGCCAACCCCCGCCTGCGCCTGGCGGTCGACAAGGCCAAGGCGGTCAATCTGCCGGCCGACACCATCAAGCGCAACATCGACAAGGCGACCGGCAACCTCGAGGGCGTGAGCTACGAGGAAATCCGCTACGAAGGCTACGGCATCGGCGGTGCCGCCATCATCGTCGACACCATGACCGACAACCGCGTGCGCACGGTCGCCGAAGTGCGGCATGCCTTCGGCAAGCACGGCGGCAACATGGGCACCGAGGGCTCGGTGTCCTTTCAGTTCAAGCATTGCGGGCAGATCGTCTTCGCCCCCGGCACCAGCGAGGACAAGGTGATGGAAGTCGCCCTCGAGGCGGGCGCCGAGGACGTCGTCACCGACGAGGACGGCGCGATCGAGGTACTGAGCTCTCCTGGCGACTTCGAGGCGGTGCGCAATGCGCTGGAAGCCGCCGGCCTGAAGCCCGAGGTGGCCGAGGTCACGATGCGTGCAGAGAACACCATCGAGCTGGCCGGCGAGGACGCTGCGAAGATGCAGAAACTGCTCGACGCGCTCGAGGACCTGGACGACGTGCAGGATGTCTATCACAACGCCGCGCTGTCCGAATGAGGATGGCGCCCATGAAAGCCTGCGAATGAAGGTACTGGTGATCGGGGGAGGGGGCCGCGAGCACGCATTGGCGTGGCGCCTGGCCCAGGCCGCGCGCGTGAGCCGCGTCTACGTCGCGCCAGGCAACGGCGGCACCCGCGGAGACGGACGCTACGAATGCATCGACATCTCCGAGCCTGCGGCGCTGCGCGCCTGGGCACAGAAGGAGAAGATCGCCCTGACGGTGGTCGGGCCCGAGGCCCCGCTGGCGGCCGGCGTGGTCGACGAGTTCCGTGCGCACGGGCTGCGCATCTTCGGACCGACCAAGGCGGCAGCCCAGCTGGAAAGCTCCAAGGCCTTCTCCAAGGCCTTCATGAAGCGCCACAAGATCCCCACGGCGGAGTACGAGACCTTCACCGATGCGGCTGCGGCGCATGCCTATGTCGACGCCAAGGGCGCGCCCATCGTCGTCAAAGCCGACGGCCTGGCTGCCGGCAAGGGCGTGGTGGTGGCCATGACCGCCGAGGAGGCGCACGAGGCCATCGACTTCATGCTGGTGGACAACAAGCTCGGCATCTCTCACAACGAGGGCGGGGCGCGCGTCGTGATCGAGGAGTTCCTGCAGGGCGAGGAAGCCAGCTTCATCGTGCTGTGCGACGGCGTGAACGTGACCGCGCTCGCCACCAGCCAGGACCACAAGCGCCTGCTGGACGACGACCAGGGCCCCAACACCGGCGGCATGGGCGCCTACTCCCCGGCGCCGGTGGTGACGGCCGAGGTGCATGCGCGGGCGATGCGCGAGATCATCCTCCCGACCATCCGCGGCATGGAGAAAGACGGCATCCCGTACACCGGCTTTCTGTATGCCGGCCTGATGATCGATTCGGCCGGCCACCCCAAGACGCTGGAGTTCAACTGCCGCATGGGCGACCCCGAGACCCAGCCGATCATGATGCGGCTGAAGTCCGACCTGTTCGAGGTGTTCTGGCATGCCACCGACGGCACGCTCGACCAGATCGAACTCGACTGGGACCGCCGCGTCGCGCTGGGCGTGGTGATGGCAGCGCACGGCTATCCGCTGTCGCCGCGCAAGGGCGACCGCATCAACGGCATCCCCGTTGAGGCGCCGGATGCCGTGGTCTTCCATGCCGGCACGGTGCTGGAGGACGGCGAACTCAAGACCAGCGGCGGCCGCGTGCTGTGCGTCACGGTGCTGGCCGACAGCGTCAAGCAGGCGCAACAGCGCGCCTACGCGGTGGCGGCGCGCATCCACTTCGATGGTGCCCAGTACCGCAAGGACATCGGGCACCGCGCCGCGCAGGCGCGCGCGCAAGGCTGAGACGCGGATGGGCGACGATCCGAAAGCCGTCGGCGACTACCTGCGCGGGCTGCAGCAGCGCATCATGGCTGCGGTCGAGGCGGCGGATGGCAAAGCCTGTGTGCGTGACTCCTGGGAGAAAGCGCCCGGCGAGCCGCTGCAGGGCAGCGGCCTGACCTGCATTCTGGAGCAGGGTGAATTGTTCGAGCGCGCGGGCTGCGGCTTCTCGCAGGTGCGCGGCCCGAAGCTGCCGCCGTCGGCCACCCAGCACCGGCCCGAACTGGCCGGTGCGCCCTTCGAGGCCATGGGTGTGTCGCTGGTGTTCCATCCGCGCAACCCCTATGTGCCCACCGTGCACATGAACGTGCGCATGCTGGCGGCGCTGCCGGCCGGCGGCGCGCCGGTCTGCTGGTTCGGCGGCGGCATGGACCTCACGCCCTACTACGGCTTCGAGGAGGACGCGGTGCATTTCCACCGCACCTGCCGCGATGCGCTGGCGCCCTTCGGCGAGGACAAATACCCGCGCTTCAAGACCTGGTGCGACGAGTATTTCTTCCTCAAGCACCGCAACGAGCAGCGCGGCGTGGGCGGCGTCTTCTTCGACGATTTCGCCGAGCTGGGCTTCGGGCGCAGCTTCGCCATGCTGCGCTCGGTGGGCGATGCCTTTCTGCCGGCGTACCTGCCGATCGTCGAGCGCCGCCGCGGCATGGCGTGGGGCGAGCGCGAACGCGCCTTCCAGCTCTATCGGCGCGGGCGCTACGTCGAGTTCAACCTGGTCTGGGACCGTGGCACGCATTTCGGGCTGCAGTCGGGCGGGCGCACCGAATCGATCCTGCTGTCGATGCCGCCACAGGCCAGCTGGGCTTATCGGCGCGAGCCGGAGCCCGGGACGCCCGAAGCGGCGCTCTACAGCGATTTCCTCCCGCGCCGCGAATGGCTCTGACCCGGCAACGGACCGGCGTCTTCGGCGGCGCCTTCGACCCGCCTCACAACACGCATGTCGGCCTGGTGCAGGCTGCGCTGGCGCAACTGGGCCTGGCCGAGCTGCGCATCTTTCCGACCGGCGATGCCTGGCACAAGGAGAGGGCGCTGAGCGCCGGCGAGCACCGCCTCGCGATGGCGCAGCTTGCTTTCGGCGGCCTGCCGGGCGTGGTTGTCGACGACCGCGAACTGCGCCGCGCCGGCCCCACCTACACCCTCGACACGTTGCGCGAGCTGCACCAGGCGCGTCCTGCGGATGAGCTGGTGCTCGTCATGGGCGCCGACCAGGCCGCTTCGCTGCCCCGATGGCACGGCTGGCGCGACATCCTGGGCATGGCCGTCGTCGCCGTGGCGCAGCGGCTGGGGGCGGGCGCTTTCGACCCGGCCTTGCTGCCGGCGCTCCCGCCCGGCGCCCGTTTCGAAACGCTCGCGATCACGCCCGCGGACACCAGCGCCACAGACATCCGCGCGCAAGCCGGGCGGGGACGGGACCTTTCCCTGCTGGTTCCCCCCGCCGTTGCACGCTATATTGACCAACACCACCTCTATCGAACCCCCTGATGAGTACTGAAGCCGCCGCCAAGAAAGACACCCAGAAACTCCAGAGAGCCATCGTCGATGGCCTCGAGGACGTCAAGGCGCAGGACATCCAGGTCTTCGACACCGAGCATCTCTCGCCTTTGTTCGAGCGCGTGATCGTTGCCTCGGGCACCTCCAATCGCCAGACCAAGGCCCTGGCCGCCAGCGTGCGCGACGCCGTGCGCGACGCCGGCTTCAACAAGCCGCGGGTGGAGGGCGAGGAAAACGGTGAATGGATCATCGTCGACTGCGGCGCCGCGGTGGCGCACATCATGCAGCCGGCCATCCGCCAGTACTACCACCTCGAGGAGATCTGGGGCGACAAGCCGGTGCGCATGAAGCTCGGCGCGGCCAAGCCGGTGGCCGCGAGGTCGGCCGAGGAGACGGCGCCTGCGGCCCCCGCCCGGAGCCCCTCGCTCAAGCGCAGCAACGCCGCGAAGACGGCACATCGCGCGGCGGATTCGGCCGCCAAGCCGAAGCCGGCGGCCAGGAAAACCGCTGCCGGGAAGAAGCCTGCGGCGAAGAAGGCCCCGGTCAAGACCGTGGTCGTGAACAAGGCGCCCGCGAAGACGGCCGCCGCCAAGAAGGCGACCCCGGCCAAGAAGGCGCCGCGCAAGACCACCACGGCACGCGCATGAAGCTGCTGGTGGTCGCGGTCGGGCAGCGCGTGCCCGACTGGGCACAGACCGCCTGGGACGACTACGCCAAGCGCTTTCCGCCCGAACTCAAGCTCGAACTGCGGGCGGTCAAGACCGAGCCGCGCGGCTCCAAGACCCTGGAAACGCTGTACGCCGCCGAGTGCGAGCGCATCGAAGGCGCGATCGCCAAGGGCATGCGCATCGTGGTGCTGGACGAGCGTGGCACCGCGCTGACCACCAAGGCGCTGGCGGCGCGGCTGCAGGCCTGGCAGGGGGAGGGCGATGACGTGGCGCTGGTGATCGGCGGGCCCGACGGGCTGGACCCGGCCTTCAAGGCGGCGGCGCACGAGCGCATCCGATTGTCGGACCTGACGCTGCCCCATGCGATGGCGCGCGTGCTGCTGGTCGAGCAGCTCTACCGTGCCTGGTCGGTCAATGCCGGCCATCCGTACCACCGCGAATGAAAGAAGACGCCTTCATCTACCTCGCCTCGCAGAGTCCGCGGCGAGCGCAATTGCTCGGCCTGCTGGGCGTGCACCACGAACTGCTGCTGGCCGGACCCGATGAGGATGCCGAGGCGCTGGAGCACGTGCTGCCCGGCGAATCGCCCACCGCCTATGTGCAGCGCGTCACGGCGCTCAAGCTCGATGCCGCGGTGGCGCGCCATCGGCGGCTCGGCCTGCCGCCGGCGCCGGTGCTGTGCGCCGATACCACCGTCGCCTTCGGCCGCACCATCCTCGGCAAGCCCGAGAACCGCGACGACGCGCGGCGCATGCTGGCGATGCTGTCCGGTCGCACGCACCGGGTGCTGACGGCGGTCGCTCTGCAGCACGGGCGCCGCCGCCATGCGGCGCTGAGCGTGTCCAGGGTGCGCTTCGCCGCGGTGGATGCGCGCCGCATCGCGGCCTACGTAGCCAGTGGCGAGCCGGAGGGCAAGGCCGGCGCCTATGCGATCCAGGGCCGCGCCGCGGCCTTCGTCGAACACATCAGCGGCTCGCATTCGGGCATCATGGGGCTCCCGATGTTCGAGACGGCCGAGCTGCTGCGCAAGGCCGGATTCGCGCTCTAAGCGGGCAGATACAACATGCAAGACATCCTGATCAACTGGTCTCCGCAGGAGACTCGCGTCGCGGTGGTGGAGCACGGCGCCGTGCAGGAGCTCCATGTGGAGCGCACGCTGGAGCGCGGGCTCGTCGGCAACATCTACCTGGGCAAGGTCTCGCGCGTGCTGCCCGGCATGCAGTCGGCCTTCATCGACATCGGGCTCGACCGCACCGCCTTCCTGCACGTCGCGGACATCGTGGCGCCGTTCACCCCGGGATCGCGGCCGAGCGCCATCGCGGAGCGCGACGGCCGCAACCCGAGCGCGGTGGTGCCGATCGAGAAGCAGGTGTTCGAAGGGCAGTCGCTGCTGGTGCAGGTGATCAAGGATCCGATCGGTACCAAGGGGGCGCGCCTTTCGACCCAGATCAGCATCGCGGGCCGGCTGCTGGTCTTCCTGCCGCAGGACAACCACATCGGCGTGTCGCAGAAGATTCCCTCCGACCTGCGCGAGTCCCTGCGGTCGCGCATGCAGGCGCTGATCGAGGCCGCCGCCGCCGCCAATGCCGGCGGCGCGGTGCCCGAGGCCACCGGCGGCTTCATCCTGCGCACCAACGGCGAGGACTCGAGCGATGCGGAGCTGGCGGAGGACATCGTCTACCTGCGCAAGGCGTGGTCGCGCATCCGCGAGCTCTCGACGCGCATGCCCCCGCTGTCGCTGCTGCACCAGGACCTGAGCCTGCTGCAACGCGTGCTGCGCGACCTGACCACCGAGGACACCCAGACCATCCGCATCGACTCGCGCGAGCAGTTCGACGCGCTGCTGAAGTTCGGGCTCGAATTCATGCCGAAGGCGGCCGGCAAGCTGCAGTTGTACAAGGGCGAGCGGCCGATCTTCGACCTGTATTCGGTCGACGAGGAGATCGCGAAGGCCCTGGGCCGCCGCGTGGACCTCAAGTCCGGCGGCTACCTGGTGGTGGACCAGACCGAGGCGCTCACGACCATCGACGTGAACACCGGCGGCTACGTCGGCGCGCGCAACTTCGACGACACCATCTTCAAGACCAACCTGGAGGCCGCGCAGGCCATTGCGCGGCAGCTGCGGCTGCGCAACCTGGGCGGGATCATCATCGTCGACTTCATCGACATGGTCCGCGACGACCACCGGGACCAGGTGCTGGCCGAGTTTCGCAAGCAGCTCTCGCGCGACCGGGTCAAGACCACGGCCGGCGGCTTCTCTCAGCTGGGGCTGGTGGAGATGACGCGCAAGCGCACGCGGGAGTCGCTGGCCCACATGCTTTGCGAGCCTTGCCTGGCCTGCGGTGGGCAGGGCATCGTCAAGACGGCGCGCAGCGTGGCCTACGACGTGCTGCGCGAGATCCTGCGCGAAGCCCGGCAGTTCACGCCGCGCGAGTTCCGCATCGTGTCGTCGCCGCAGGTGATCGAACTGTTCCTGGATGAAGAAAGCCAGCACCTGGCGGGCTTGAGCGACTTCATCGGCAAGCCGATCTCGCTGCAGGCGGAGCCGGCGATGGGGCAGGGGCAGTACGACATCGTCCTGCTTTGACTCGCCTCAGGGCCCGGGCGCTCAAAGGCTGGGCTCTTCGCCCTCCGGTGCTACCCGCACCGCATGCGCCTGCAGCCGCGCATACAACCCATCCTGTGCGATCAACTGCGCATGGCTGCCTTGCTCCACCACACGCCCATGGTCCATTACGACGATGCGGTCGGCATGCTGGATGGTCGAAAGCCGGTGCGCGACGATGAGAGTGGTGCGGCCCCGCATGAGCCGCTGCAGGGCCTCCTGCACCAGGCGCTCCGATTCGGTGTCGAGCGCGGAGGTGGCCTCGTCCAGCAGCAGCACGGGCGCGTCCTTGTAGAGCGCGCGCGCGATCGCCAGGCGCTGGCGCTGGCCGCCGGACAACTGGGTGGCGTTGTGGCCCAACACCGTGTCGATGCCGTGCGGCAGTCCTTCGACATGCACGGCCAGGTTGGCCGCCTCCACGCAGGCCAGCACGCGCTCGCGCTCGACCTCGGCGCCCAGGGCCACGTTGGCCGCCAGCGTGTCGTTCAGCATCACCACATCCTGGCTGACCATCGCGAACTGCGAGCGAAGGTTCTTGAGCTGCCACTGGCGCACGTCGTGCCCGTCCAGCAGCACCTCGCCCGCACTGGGCAGCACGAAGCGCGGCAGCAGGTTGACCAGCGTGGTCTTGCCCGAGCCCGAGGGACCGACGAAAGCGACCACCTCGCCTGGCACGATGGACAGGGTGACGCCATCCAGGGCGCGTGCCTCGTCCGCGCCGCGGTAGTTGACGCAGACCGAGCGCAGCTGGATGTGCCCCGCCACCCGCTCGGCCTGGTAGCTGCCCTGCGGCTCCGGAGCGACTTCGTCGATCAGCGCCAGCCCGCGCTCCAGCGCCGCGAGCCCGCGGGTGATGGGGCTGGTCATATCGGCCAGGCGGCGGATGGGTGCGATGAGCATCAGCATCGCCGTGATGTAGGCCACGAAGCCGCCGACCGTGAAACCCTGCTTGCCGCTTTGCCACAGCGCGATCATCACCACCGCCGAGAGCGCGACCGCGGCGACGATCTGGGTCAGCGGCGTGGTCGCGGCGGAGGCGATGGTGGACTTCACCGCCAGGCGGTTGAGGTCATGGCTCAGCCGCTCGAAGCGCCGGATCTGCCCGGCTTCGGCATTGTGCAGGCGCACCATGCGGTGGGCGAGCACGTTCTCCTCGACCACGTAGGCCAGTTCGTCGGTTGCCTTCTGGCCGAGTTGGGTGAGGCGATAGAGCCGCTTGGAGAAGGCCTTGATGATCCAGGCCACGCCCGGTGCCAGCACGCCGACGATGAGGGTCAGCTTCCAGTTGAGGTAAATCAGGTAGAGCAGCAGGGCCACCAGCGTGAAGCCGTCGCGCGAGAGGCCAAGCAGGGCCTGAACCAGCAGCATCGCGCCGGTCTGCACTTCGTAGACAACGGTGTTCGACAGCGAACTGGCCGATTGCCGCGAGAAGAGTGCGAGTTCGGCCGTGAGCAGGCGCTCGAACAGCACGCTGCGCAGCCGCTGCATGCCCTCGTTGGCGATGCGCGCAAGTGCGTACTGGGAGACGAATTGCGCCACGCCCCGTACCGCGAACAACAGGATCACCGCAGCAGGGATGGCCCAGAGCGGCAACTGTCCGCGGTTGAAGCCGCGGTCCAGCAGCGGCTTGAGCATGGCGGCCATCAAGGGCTCGGTCAAGGCCGCGATCAACGCGCCGCTGAGGCCGAGGGCCCACCACCGCCGTGCGCCTCCGAACCAGGCCATGAGCCGTGCGAGCCGGCGCGTCAAAGGGGGGCGCGCCGTCTCGGCGGCGGGGGAAGGCTGCATGGCGGCGCATTCTACGGTCGTGCCTTTTGTAGGACCGGGCCGGCACATACACGTTTTGTGACGGATGCTGCATTGCAGTGTGTACCATGTGGCCTCGTTTCATCCGGGGCAGGAAACTAAATTCCCGGAAAGCTCTCCGAACCGCATGAAAAAGCAGTTGCAAGAATTCCCCCCAACCCCTTCTTCATCGTTCTTCTCTCGCCGCATCCTTGTCGCGGCACTGGCTGCCTCCCCTCTCGTTCCCGCCCTGGCCCAATTCCGGGTGGAAGTCTCGGGCGTAGGCCTGACGCAGCTGCCGATCGCGCTCGCCCCGTTCCGAGGTGAAGACGCTTCGCCCCAGAAGATCTCGGCGATCGTGCAGGCCGATCTGGAGCGCAGCGGGCAGTTTCGTGGTGTCGATGCCAGCGGCCAGGCCCTGGATGAAAGCTCGCGCCCCGACCTCAGCCTGTGGCGCCAGCGCACGGCCGATTCGCTGGTCGCCGGGAGCGTGACTCGCCTGGCCGACGGGCGCTTCGACGTCAAGTTCCGCCTCTGGGACGTGGTTCGCGGGCAGGACCTGGGTGGCCAGAGCTACACCGTGCCGCAGGGCGATCTGCGCCTGGCGGCGCACCGCATCTCCGACTACGTCTACGAGAAACTGACCGGCGAGAAAGGCATTTTCTCGACGCGCATCGCCTACGTGACCAAGGGTGGCGGCCGCCACAACCTGTGGGTTGCCGATGCGGATGGCGAGAACGCGCAAGCGGCGCTGGCGAGCCCCGAGCCGATCATCTCGCCCGTGTGGTCGGCCAACGGCTCGCAGCTCGCCTACGTGTCCTTCGAGTCGCGCAAGCCGGTGGTGTATGTGCATGCGGTGGCCAGCGGGCAGCGGCGCCTGGTCGCCAACTTCAAGGGCTCCAACAGCGCTCCCGCGTGGTCGCCCGACGGCAGTACCTTGGCAGTGACACTGAGCCGTGACGGCGGTTCGCAGCTCTACACCATTCCCTCGAGCGGCGGCGAGCCGCGACGCCTGACCCAGAGCAACAGCATCGACACCGAGCCGGTGTACTCGGCGGACGGCAGCACCATCTACTTCGTGAGCGACCGCGGCGGCGCGCCCCAGATCTACAAGATGGGTGCCAGCGGCGGCAACCCGACGCGGGTGACCTTCAACGGGTCCTACAACATTTCTCCGTCCGTCAGCGCCGATGGGCGGTGGTTGGCTTACATCTCGAGGGTGGGGGGCGCCTTCAAACTCCATGTCATGGAACTTGCGTCCGGCAACGTCACGGCACTGACCGACACCTCGGCCGACGAGAATCCCAGTTTTGCACCCAATAGCAAGTTGATCCTGTACTCGACGCGAGTAGGGGGGCGTGATGCGCTGATGACCACCACGCTCGACGGAAAAATAAAGGCAAGACTGGCGGGGCAGGCAGGAGACATCCGTGAACCGGACTGGGGTCCGTTTCAAAAGCAATGAATGAAATCAACCTGAGGAGTTCGAAATGTTAAGACGTACGATTTATTCGCTGGCCATCGTGGCGCTCATCGCCGGGTGCTCGTCCGGCACCAAGCTCAACGATGCGCCGGTGGTGGATCGCACTGGCGGTACGGGATCCGGCGGCGCCGCGAGCGGCGTGGCACCGGTGACCATCGATCCGAATGCGCAGACCGCGCAAGGGCCGGTGGGCGTGGCGCGCATCGTCTATTTCGATTTCGACAGCTACACCATCAAGCCCGAGTTCCAGTCTCTCATCGATGGCCATGCCCGTTTCCTGAAGGCCAACACGCAGCGCCGCATCGCGATCGAGGGCCACACCGACGAGCGCGGCGGCAGCGAATACAACCTCGCGCTCGGCCAGAAGCGTTCCGAGGCCGTGCGCCGTGCGCTGGTGCTCCTGGGCGTGTCCGACAACCAGATCGAGGCCGTGAGCTTCGGCAAGGAAAAGCCGGCTGCTCAGGGCACCGGTGAGCAAGTGTGGGCGCAGAACCGCCGCGCCGAGATCACCTACCGTCGATGAATCGCTTCGGATCTCCGCTGCGCGGTGCGGCCCTTGCCGCATGGGTCCTGTGCGCCTCCTTTGGCGCGCAGGCCGCGTTGTTCGAGGACGATGAAGCCCGGCGTGCCATCCTCGACCTGCGCCAGCGTGTCGAGACGCTCCGCCAACAGGCCGAACAGCGCCAGAACGACGAGAACGCGCAACTGCGGCGCAGCCTGCTCGAACTGCAGACGCAGATCGAGCAGATGCGCGGCGAGCTGCAGCGCATGACGGGCCAGAACGAGCAGCTCACGCGCACGATCACCGAGATGCAGCAGCGCCAGGGCGAGATCGACAGCCGCCTGAAGCAGAGCGAGCCGTCGAAGGTCACCGTCGACGGGCGCGAGTTCACGGCCGATCCGCGCGAGAAGGCTGATTTCGAGGCCGCGCTGGGCATCTTTCGTGGCGGCCAGTTCGCGCAGGCGCAGACCGCCTTCGCCGAGTTCGTGAAGCGCTATCCGCAGAGCGGCTACAACGCCTCGGCGCTGTTCTGGCTCGGCAATGCACAGTACGCCACTCGCAATTACAACGAAGCGATCGCCAATTTCCGTTCGATGCTGTCGCTGGCACCTGACCATGCGAAGGCACCGGAGGCGGTTCTGTCGATCGCCAATTGCCAAATCGAGCTCAAGGACACGCGCGCGGCGCGCCGCACGCTGGAAGATCTGACCAGGACCTATCCGCAGTCGGAGGCGGCGCAAGCAGGACGCGAGCGCCTCTCACGCCTGCGTTGATGGAGCCCGCTTGAGCGCCGCCGCTGCGATCGCCGATCCCGGCGAGGCCGACCTGGTCCGTCGATTCGGGGGACTGGAGCGGCTGTATGGTGTGCCCGGCGCAGCCCGCATCCGGGCCGCTCACGTGCTGGTGGCCGGTATCGGCGGCGTGGGCTCCTGGACGGTCGAGGCGCTGGCGCGCAGCGGGGTGGGGCGACTCACCCTGATCGACATGGACCACATCGCCGAGTCGAACATCAATCGCCAGATCCACGCGTTGGACACCACGGTTGGCCAAGCCAAGGTCGAAGCCATGCGCGAACGCATCGCGCACATTCACCCGGGCTGCAAGGTGCTGGCGATCGATGATTTCGTCGAGCCGGGCAACTGGCCTTCGCTGCTGGCGAGCGCAGAGGCCGCCAACGGTCCCGTGGCGGCCGTCATCGATGCCTGCGACCAGGTGCGCGCCAAGCTGGTGATGGCCGAGTGGGCGCGCCAGACGGGCGTGCGCTTCGTCACCGTGGGCGCGGCGGGCGGCAAGCGGCTTGCGCACCAGGTCGACATCGACGATCTCGCAGCGGTGACGCACGACCCCCTGCTGGCCCAGCTGCGTCAGCGATTGCGCAAGGAGCATGGTGCACCGCGCGAAGGCAGGAAGATCGGCGTGCAGTGCGTCTTCAGCCGCGAAAGCGTCGCGGTGCCCGATGCTTCCTGCGGCGTCGATGCCGGGGACGGATCGCTCAACTGCCACGGCTACGGCTCGGTGGTAAGCGTGACGGCCACCTTTGGGCAATGCGCGGCGGGGTGGATTCTGGATCGGATCGCGCGCGAGACAACGCTATAATTGTGGGCTTTGCCGACATCGCCGGCAAAAGAAGAAGAATCGGGGGACGTTAGCTCAGTTGGTAGAGCAGCGGACTTTTAATCCGTTGGTCACAAGTTCGAATCTTGTACGTCCTACCACCCGATACTCACAGTGCGAAGGCCGGCCTCAGCGCCGGCCGCGTTCATAGGCCAGGGCCTTGAACTGCGCGAAGCTCGGCACATCCCAATCAACCTCCTGAGAAAAGCGATAACTCTCCAGCCAAGCTGACCAGCAGGCGAACTGCGGCGGCGAAGGCGCGACGACGGGACGTTGCTTCTTCATCAACGCCAGGGCCTCCAGTGGGGGATGCCCACGATGAACCATCAAGCAGAGTGCCAGCGTGGCTGAGCGCCCGATGCCGTACTCGCAATGGATGAGAACGCGCTTTTCCTGGTCAAGGAACTCGTTCGCAAAGCGGATGCCATGCTCCAGGTCCGGTGTTTCGACGGGGTGCATGTCCGACGTAGGCAGGTGCAGCAGGGTGATGCCGTGACGCTGGTAGGCGTGCGCATCGGGCATCGCTTCGCCCCGCAGGTCGATCACGGCCTCAATGTGGTGCTCGCGTGCGAGCATTTCCGCGCAAGCAGACGGGAAGCTGCCGCCAACGGCGATCAGCTCCGTGATCCAGTTGAAATTCGGTTGCCAAGCTTCCACGGGCGAACTCTAGCGCTTCGCTTTTGGCCGCGGTGTAAGCGCATGTCCACCGCCAAAGTGCGGGTATTTGCAAACCGCGATAGAGGCAGAAAGTTCTAAAAACTCTGTGCGGTAATGCCTTGGTTTAACTTCATTGATTAATCACAATGGCTTACATGATGACAGAGCAAGCACAACCCGCATCGCACGAATGGTGGAGGGACCGCAGCGATCCGACCGAGCAGCGCGCCTTCCTGGCGTCTTACCGGGCCGCCCAGCGCGCCGAGCGAGGACTGGCCTGGCGCCGGAACGTGATGCTCGGCGTCCTTGCCGTCGCCGTCCCGTTTCTTGTTCGCCTGATCAGCACGCTGTGACGGAGCCGGGGGATGGCCTCCACCTTGCGCACTTGAGCAGTGAGGACCTCCACGACCTTGCAAAAGCGCTGACGGAAAGCGCGTTGGCCGAGGGCAACGTGACGGGCGCGCTGGTCGGCCAGGCCATCGAGTCCGTGGCGCTTCAGCGGCGTACTACCGCAATCGCGCGCGCACGTGTGCTGGCTTCTTGGAAGGCTTGGGCGCCCTTGCGGCGCGCAGTGAAGTGGGCTTCATCCCGCTGGTCGCCCGCGGATATGCCAACGGCGTCAGCGTCGTGGCCCACGGAACAAGGCATGTTGCGCGATGCCATGAAGTGCATCGAAGCCAGGATATCGACGCAGCGATTGGATAAGAACAGATAGACGACCCAACTGACGGGCTACGTCCAGCCAATCGCCTAAATAGGGGGCGGCGCAGGCAGCGCAACGCCGCTCGGGCAGCCTCAGCTCTCTGGCTGGCTCGCAATCGCCGAAACGAGGCCCACGGCGCTGGCGCGCAGCAGCTCCTGCCGCAACGCCGCTTCCAGTTGCCGACGCGCGGCGTCAGGCCGCTCGTGGTCGTATTCCTCGTCCAGCTCGCAGTGCAGGTAGTAGTCGACCCGTGCCATGAGCCTTTCGACCGACGCCGCGAGATCCGTCTCATTCATCGTGTGCTCCTCACCTCGATCCTAGAATCCTTGGGCCACAATCCTCGGTGGAATGTCGTTGTTTTGCCTTCATTATCATCGGATCGCCAATAGCACTTTTTCCCGCAACGCGGTAGGCCAACGACCTGTGTGGGCAAACATACGCTCCGATACATCATGTTTCAGGGCCAGCGGAGCCGAGGCCAAACCCGCGCCCGACGGGTTGCCGTCAAGGGTGTGGCCACTTTTTCCGGGGCAGCGGGACCCGGCAGCAGGTGCCGGACAGACTGTGCAACCCGGACGCAATCCCGGATGTGCAACTCGCCAAGCGCCCGCAGCGCGGCATAGCCGATTGCAGCCGACACGACCTGGCCAGCGACGGGGACGTACTTTGTGACCTGCTTCGCGGTCAAGCGATAACCGGCATGACGAGCCAGCGTGAGCAGGAGTTCGCGCGTCATCAACTTGCCCACGAGCAGCGCCCCGGCCGCGGTGGCGGCCTGTTGGATGCGATCGCGGTGGTGGGGCGCCAATCCCTCGATCTGGGTCACCGCCAGGCCGAATTCCGCGCTGATCTTCGGGATAAGTCGGGACAGCAGCGCGGCGTCGGCAGCCCAGTCCACGCCCGGGATGGGCGCCGCACTGGCGGCGGCGGCGAGCAGCGCCTTGCGCCCGAGCAGGCGCCGGCTGCGCTGGATCGCCGCGATCAACTGCGGATCGCCACGGGCAAGTTCGATGGCCGAGGGCATGGTGTGCCGGAGGCTAACACGTCCGGTCAGCCGGCGCTCAGGGTCTCGATCTCACCCGACAGTTCCAGCCAGCGTTCCTCAAGCCGGCTGATCTCGTCGTTCACCGCCTTGAGGCGGCGGCTGGCTTCGACAATCTCTTCAGACGGCAAAGGTGCCGACAGGCGTGACTCGAGCTCCGCTTTCTCCGTCGCCGCCGCTGCGAGCCGGTCGTCCACCGACTGCAGTTCGCGCTTGAGCGGCTTCGCCTGGCTGCTGCGCTGGTGCCGATCCTGCGCTGCTGTCTGGGTCGATGCTGCAGCCGGTGCGCCGGCACTGGCGGACTCGCGCGCGGCCAGCTTCGCCTCTTCTCGCACGCGGCGGGCCTCCTCCAGCAGGTAGCGCTGGTAGTCGTCGAGGTCGCCGTCGAAATCGACGACACGGCCGCGGCCGACCAGCCAGAACTCGTCGCAGACTGCGCGCAGCAGTGCGCGGTCGTGGCTGACTAGCATGAGCGTGCCTTCGAACTCGTTGAGCGCCACCGCCAAGGCTTCTCGCGTCGCCAGGTCCAGGTGGTTGGTCGGCTCGTCGAGCAGGAGGAGGTTGGGGCGCTGCCAGACCATCATGGCGAGCACCAGGCGCGCCTTCTCGCCGCCACTCATGGTGCCGACGGGTTGCTTGACCATCTCGCCGCTGAAATTGAAGCTGCCGAGGAAACCGCGCAGGTCCTGCTCGCCCGTACGCTCGCGGGTGGGGCCGAGTTCACGCGCCAGGCGCACCATGTGCTCGAGCGGGGTGTCCTGCGGGCGCAGCACGTCCAGTTCCTGCTGTGCGAAGTAGCCGATGTTCAGGCCCTTGCCCTCGGTCACCGTGCCGGCGAGTGCACCCATTTCGCGGGCAATGGTCTTGACCAGCGTGGATTTGCCCTGGCCGTTGGCGCCCAGGATGCCAATGCGCTGACCCGCCAGGACCGAGCGGTTCACGCCGCTGAGGATGGTCTTCGGCGCGGCACCCTCCTGGCGGTAGCCGAAGCTGGCTTCGCTGATGGTGAGCATCGGGTTCGGAATGTTGCCCGGCTCCTTGAACTCGAAACTGAATTCCGCTTCGGCCAGCAACGGCGCCACTTTTTCCATGCGTTCCAGCGCCTTGACCCGGCTTTGCGCCTGCTTCGCCTTGCTGGCCTTGGCCTTGAAGCGGTCGATGAATTTCTGCAGGTGGGCGATCTTGTCCTGCTGCTTTTCGTAGGCGGCCTGTTGCAGCTCCAGCTGTTGCGCGCGCAGGGTTTCGAAGGCGCTGTAGTTGCCGCCGTAGCGGGTGAGCTGCTCGTGCACGATGTGCAGGGTAACGTCGGTCACGGCGTCGAGGAACTCGCGGTCGTGGCTGATCACGACCATGGTGCCGGTGTATTTCTGCAGCCAGGACTCAAGCCAGACCAGGGCGTCCAGGTCCAGGTGGTTGGTCGGTTCGTCGAGCAGGAGCAGGTCGCTCGGGCACATCAGCGCGCGCGCCAGTTGCAGGCGCATGCGCCAGCCGCCGGAGAAGCTGTTGACCGGCTGGTCGAGTTCATGGACCTTGAAGCCCAGTCCCAGGATCAGCGCCTGAGCGCGCGGAACGGCGTCGTGCTCACCGGCGTCGTGCAGGTCGGTGTAGGCGTGGGCCAGGGCCATGCCGGCCTCGGCATCGTCGGGATCGGCTGCATGCGCGGCCTCGGCCGTCGCCAACGCCTCGCGCAATTCCGTGAGGCGTGTGTCACCGCCGACCACGAAATCGGTCGCAGACTCCTCGGTCTCCGGCATGTTCTGTGCGACCTGGGCCAGCCGCCAGCCGGCCGGCATGTAAAAGTCGCCGCCGTCCTCGTGCAGGCCGCCGTTGAAGAGGGCGAAGAGCGTGGATTTGCCGGCGCCGTTGCGGCCCACGAGGCCGACCTTCTCTCCGGGGTTGATGGTGACGCTGGCGCCGTTCAGCAGGACCTTGGCGCTGCGGCGCAGGATGACGTTCTTGAGGGTGATCATGTCAGCGCCCGCTCGGCCGCCCCAAGGGCGCTGTGTCCCCTTGGGGGCAGCAATACGAAGTGATGAACGTGGGGGTATTTCATTTCAGGGCCTCGCGGGTGACCAGGAGCACCTGGTCGTCTCCCGCGCTGGTGGTGAGCCACACCACCTCGAGTGTCGGAAACGCAGCTTCGAAGTGGGCGCGCTCGTTGCCAATCTCCAGGACCAGCACCGCGCGTTCGCTCATGTGGCCAGGTGCATCGGCCAGCAGCTGGCGGACGAAATCCATGCCATCCGTGCCGCCGGCGAGCGCCAGTTCGGGCTCGGCCTGGTATTCGGCGGGCAGCGCGGCCATGCTCTGCGCGTTGACGTAAGGCGGGTTGCAGAGGATGAGGTCGTAGGGCCCAGGCAACGCGTCGAGCCCATCCGATTCGACGAGCCGGATGCGGTCGTCGAGCCCATGCCGCGTGACGTTGATGGCCGCCACCTCCAGCGCCGTCGTCGAAAGATCGGCCGCATCGACGCGGATGGCGGGGTAGGTCATGGCCGCGAGCACGGCCAGGCTGCCGTTGCCGGTGCACAGGTCCAGCACGCGCTGCGTGTGTTCGCCGAGCCAGGGGTCGATACTGCCGTCGGCCAGCAGCTCCGCGATGAAGCTTCGCGGCACGATGGCGCGCTCGTCCACGTAGAAGGGCACGCCCTGGAGCCAGGCCTCCTTGGTGAGGTAGGCGGCGGGCTTGCGCGTGGCAATGCGGGCAGCGAACAGCTCTGCCACGCGCCCGGCATCGGCCGGCGACACCGGCCGTTGCGCCACTTCGTCCAAGGCATCCAACGCAAGCCCCAGCCGCCACAGCACGAGCCATGCCGCTTCGTCGAACGCATTGGTGGTGCCATGGCCGAAAGCCACGCCGGCTGCGGCGAGCTGCTTCTCGCCGGCCTCGATCAGCTCGATGACGGTGCTCATACCTTCTGGAGCGCTTCGAGACGATCCAGCGTGCGTTGGTAGATGTTCTTGAGCTGTTCGATCTCACCGACGGCGATGTGCTCGTCGATCTTGTGGATGCTGGCGTTGACGGGCCCCAGCTCGACGACCTGCTTGCAGATGCGTGCGATGAAGCGCGCGTCGCTGGTGCCGCCGCTGGTGGACAGCGCGGTCTCGATGCCGGTTTCGTCGCAAATGGCCTGCTGCACCGCGGCCACCAGCTCGCCCGGCGTCGTGAGGAAGGGCAGGCCCCCCAGGGTCCAGGACAAGGTGTAGTCCAGGCCGTGGGCATCGAGCACGGCCTTCACCCTGGCCTGGAGCGACTCCGGAGTGGCCTCGGTGGAAAAGCGGAAATTGAAGTCGATCACCGCGCTGCCGGGAATGACGTTGCTGGCGCCGGTGCCGGCATGCATGTTGCTTATCTGCCAGCTGGTCGGCTGAAAGTACGGGTTGGATGCCGCGTCCCAGCCGCCGGCTGCATCGATGGCGACCAGCTCGGCCAGCGCCGGCGCGAAGGCGTGCACCGGGTTCTTCGCCAGGTGGGGGTAGGCGATGTGGCCTTGCACGCCCTTCACGGTCAGGCGGCCGCTCATGGTGCCACGGCGGCCGTTCTTGATCATGTCGCCGCAGCGTTCCACCGACGTGGGCTCCCCCACGATGCAGTAGTCGAGGCGCTGGCCGCGCGCGGCCAGGGCGTTGCAGACCACCACTGTTCCGTCCGTGGCCGGGCCTTCCTCATCGCTGGTGAGCAGCAGGGCCAGGCCCAGGCGCGGGTCCGGCGTCGCGGCCAGGAAGTCTTCGATGGCCACGACGAAGGCGGCCAGGGAACTCTTCATGTCGCAGGCGCCCCGCCCATAGAGCCGGCCGTCGCGGTGCGAGGGGGTGAAGGGCGGGCTGGTCCACTGTTCGAGCGGCCCCGTGGGGACGACGTCGGTGTGGCCGGCGAAGACCAGCGTACGTGCGGCGTCGCCTCGGGCGCTGCCGGGCCGAAGCGCCCACAGGTTGGTCACGCGAAAGTCCGCGGGCCCGCTTTCGATGGTCTCGAGCCGGAAACCCAGCGGCGCCAGCCGCTCGCCGAGGATTTGCTGGCAGCCCGCATCATCCGGGGTGATGGAGGGACGGGAGATCAGTTGTTCGGCGAGCGCGAGGGTGCGGGGCATGAAGAAAACTAGTGGCGGACGTCGAGCGTGATGTCCGTGAATGAAGGTTCGTCGACCTGGTCGAGCAGGGCGCGCTCTTCCTTGTGTGGCTGCGCGGCGTTGCGGTTCTGCAGACGCCACATCAGGTTGGTCGGGGAGTCCGCATGGGAGAGGCCTTCCTCGCGCGTGACGCGGTCCTCGACGATGAGGCGGGCAATGTCTTCCTCGAAGGTCTGCGAGCCTTCGGCCATGGACTGCTCCATGGCTTCCTTGACCCCCGAGAAATCGCCCTTGCCGATGAGGTCGGCCACCAGCGTCGTGTTGAGCATCACCTCGATGGCCGGCACGCGGCTGCCCGTGGGCGTGCGCAGCAGCCGCTGGGCGATGATGGCGCGCAGCGCGCCGCTCAGATCGTTCAGCAAGGTGGGGCGCACCTCCACCGGGTAGAAGCTCAGGATGCGATTGAGCGCGCGGTAACTGTTGTTGGCGTGCAGCGTGGCCACGCACAGGTGGCCCGACTGGGCGTAGGCGATCGCCGCCGTCATGGTCTCGCGGTCGCGGATCTCGCCGATCTGGATCACGTCGGGCGCCTGGCGCAGCGCGTTCTTCAGTGCGGTCTGCAGCGACTGGGTGTCGCTGCCGACGTCGCGCTGGTTCACCATCGATTTCTTGTTGGTGAAGGTGAACTCGATCGGCTCCTCGACCGTGAGGATGTGCCCGGTGGCGTTCTCGTTGCGGTAGTCCAGCATCGAGGCCAGGGTGGTGCTCTTGCCTGCGCCGGTGGAACCCACCATCAGGATCAGGCCACGCTTCTCCATCACCAGGGTCTTGAGGATCTCCGGGAGGTTGAGCTCGTCAAAGGCGGGGATCACGGAGGCGATGTGTCGGACCACCACCGCGTAGCTCCCGCGCTGGCGCATGGCGCTGATACGGAAGTTGCCTGCGCCTTCGAGCGCGATGGCCATGTTGAGCTCTCCGCTTTCCTGCAGCTCCGCGATGCGCCCCTCCGGCACCACCTCGGCCAGCAAGGCCAGTGGCGCTTCGGGCGGCAGGATCTGCGCATTGATCGGCACGCAGTTGCCGTTGATGCGGATCAGCGCCTGGGCGTTTGCCGACAGGTAGATGTCGGACGCCTTGCGCTCGGCCATCAGGCGAAGAATTCGCTCCATCGTCTTCATCGGCTCACTCCTCCAGCGGTGTTGTGAAAGCGGGTCGTTCGGCGCGCGGCGGATCAGTCCCGCAACAAGTCGTTCAACGAGGTCTTGGCGCGCGTCTGCGCGTCGACGCGCTTGACGATGATCGCGGCATACAGGCTGTACTTGCCGTTGTCCTTCGGCAGGGAGCCGCTGATGACGACCGAGCCGGCCGGCACGCGTCCATAGCTCACCTCGCCGGTGGTGCGGTCGTAGATCGGCGTGCTCTGGCCGATGTACACGCCCATGGACAGCACGGAGTTCTCTTCGATCACCACGCCCTCGACCACCTCGGAGCGGGCGCCGATGAAGCAGTTGTCCTCGATGATGGTCGGCCCGGCCTGCAGCGGCTCCAGCACGCCGCCGATGCCCACGCCGCCGGAGAGGTGGACGTTGGCGCCGATCTGGGCGCAGGAGCCGACGGTGGCCCAGGTGTCGACCATGGTGCCTTCGCCCACATAGGCGCCGATGTTGACGTAGGAGGGCATCAGGATCGCGCCCTTGGCGATGTAGCTGCCGCGGCGCGCGACGGCCGGCGGCACGATGCGCACGCCGGATTCCTTCAACTCGTTGGCGGAGAGGTGCGAGAACTTGGTCGGCACCTTGTCGTAGAAGCCCAGTGCGCCGGCCTGGATCTGCTCGTTGTCGCGCAGGCGGAAGGACAGCAGCACCGCCTTCTTGACCCACTGGTGCACCGTCCATTGGCCCACCGCCTCGCGGGTGGCGACGCGCAGCTTGCCGTTGTTGAGCTCGGCGATCACATGCTCGACGGCGTCGCGGACCTCCTTCGTGGCGCTGGTGGCGGAGATGTTGGCGCGGTCTTCCCACGCGGCGTCGATGGTCTGCTGGAGTTGCTGGGTCATGTGAAAGTCGAGGATGTGGGGCCTCAGCGGCCCTGTTGAACGAATTGGACGATGCGGCGTGCGGCTTCCACGCACTCCTTGGTGCTGGCCACCAGCGCCATGCGCACGCGGCCCCGGCCGGGGTTGGCCCCTTGCGCGTCGCGCGCCAGATAGCTGCCGGGCAACACCGTCACATTGTATTGAGCGTAGAGGGCGCGGGCGAATGCGGTGTCGTCGCCGTCCCACGCTTCGGGCACGCCGGCCCAGAGGTAGAAACTGGCGTCGGGCAGGCGCACGTCCAGCACCGGCTCCAGGAGCGGCATCACGGCGGCAAACTTGGCGCGGTACTGGGCGCGGTTGTCGACCACGTGCAGTTCGTCGCCCCAGGCGGCGATGCTGGCGGCGGCGACGGCGCCGCTCATGGCGCTGCCGTGGTAGGTGCGGTAGAGCAGGAATTGCTTCAGGACCGATGCGTCGCCGGCCACGAAGCCGCTGCGCAGGCCCGGCACGTTGCTGCGCTTGGAGAGCGAGGTCAGGGCCACCAGGCGGCGAAAGTCGCCGCGGCCCAGCCTTGCCGCGGCCTCCAGGCCGCCCAGCGGCGGCTCGTCGCGGAAGTAGATTTCGCTGTAGCACTCGTCCGAGGCGATGACGAAGTCGTGGCGGTCGGCCAGTTCGAACAGCTTTTCCCACTCGGGCAGCGGCATCACCGCGCCGGTGGGGTTTCCGGGAGAGCAGACGTACACCAGCTGGGTGCGCGCCCAGATCTCCGCGGGCACGCTGCCCCAGTCCACGGCGAAGTTGCGCTCCGGCACGCTGGGCGCGTACCAGGGTTCGGCGCCCGCCAGGAGCGCGGCGCCTTCGTAGATTTGATAGAAAGGATTGGGCGAGACCACGACCGGCCCCGGCTTCGCGCTGGCATCGATCACGGTCTGCGCCAGCGCGAAGAGGGCTTCGCGCGAGCCGTTCACCGGCAGCACCTGCGTCGTGGGATCGAGTGCGAGGCCATAGCGGCGCTGGACCCAGTCCGTGAAGGCTTGCCGCAGCGGCAGCTCCCCGGCGGTCGCCGGGTAGACCGACAGGGTGTCGAGGCTCTCGCCCAGGGCGTCCTTGATGAAGGCTGGCGTGGCGTGCTTGGGTTCGCCGATGCCGAGGCTGATGGGCGGGTGGGCAGGGTCGGGCGTCACACCCGCGAAGAGTTCGCGCAGGCGCGCGAAGGGGTAGGGCTGCAGCTTGGCGAGCAGGGGATTCATGGGCGTGATTATCCGCGTCGCCCTGGCTGCCGCATCGGGGCACGGTACAGGTGTGACGGGGGCGGGCGCGCGTCAGCCCAGCTTCTTGACCAGCACCTGGCTCTTGCGGTCCCAGTTGTACTTGCGCTTGCGCGCTTCGGGCAGCCAGTCGGGATTGACCTGCTGGAAGCCTCGCTTGAGGAACCAGTGCATGGTGCGCGTGGTGAGCACGAAGATGCTGTCGAGTCCGCTGGCCTTGGCGCGGTGTTCGATGCGCTTGAGGATGCGCTCGCCGTCGCCCTGCGACTGCGATTGCGGCGACACGGTCAGCGCCGCCATCTCGGCCGTCTTCGCCTCGGGGTAGGGATACAGGGCCGCGCAGCCGAAGATCACGCCGTCGTGCTCGATCACCGTGTACTGGCCGATGTCGCGCTCGATCTCGGTGCGGCTGCGCTTGACCAGCGTGCCGTCCCGCTCGAAGGGCTCGATCAGCTGGATGATGCCGCCGATGTCGTCCGCCGTTGCCTCGCGCAGCGACTCGAGCTTCTCGTCGATCACCATGGTGCCGATGCCGTCGTGCACGTAGACCTCCAGCAGCAGCGAGCCATCCACCGCGAAGGGAATGATGTGGTTGCGTTCCACGCCGGCCTCGCAGGCCTTCACGCAGTGCTGCAGGTAGAAGGCGGTGTCGGTCGGGCGCTGCGCCGGTGCCAGCGAAGCCAGCAGCTTGCGGGCACTGTCCAGGGGCAGTTCGGTGTCGATCGGGTTGTCCTCGCTGATGGGCAGGCCCGGGTCCTGCGCGATGCCGGGCACCTCGGTCAGGAAGATCAGCTTGTCGGCCTGGATCGAGATGGCCACGCTGGTCGCGACTTCCTCCATCGTGAGGTTGAAGGCCTCGCCGGTGGGCGAGAAGCCGAAGGGCGACATGAGCACCATCGCGCCGAAGTCGAGCCCGCGGCGGATGCCCGCGGCATCGACCTTGCGCACCAGGCCCGAATGCTGGAAATCGACGCCGTCCACCACGCCGACCGGCCGTGCGGTGATGAAGTTGCCCGAGATCATGCGCACGGTGGAGCCGGCCATGGGCGTGTTCGGCAGGCCCTGGCTGAAGGCGGCCTCGATCTCGTAGCGCAGTTGGCCGGCGGCTTCCTGTGCGCAGTCGAGGGCGACTTCGTCCGTGATGCGGATACCGTGCGAGTACTTCGCCTCGTGCCCCTTCGCGCGCAGTTGCTCGTTGACCTGCGGACGGAAGCCATGCACCAGCACCACCTTGACGCCCATGCTCTGGATCAGCGCCAGGTCCTGCGCGATGCTGGGCAGCTTGCCCGCCGCGATGGCCTCGCCCGCCATGGCGACCACGAAGGTCTTGCCGCGGTGCATGTGGATATAGGGCGCCACCGAGCGGAACCAGGGGACGAAGGTGAAGTTGAAGACGGTGGACATGGAGGTCAGAGAAAGGGGTTCACGAGCTTCAGCGGCCCAAATACCCGGCCGTGCTGCAGATCTTCGCTGTAGAGGATGTTCGCGCCGCTGCGCATGGCCGCCTGGACGATCATCGCATCGAAGATGGACAGCCGATGCTCGACTGCGGTGGCCATGGCGGCCTGGAAAAGCTTGAGGTCGCTGTCGACCACGGGCCACAGGGCATAGGCCTGGACCAGATCGGCCGCGACCGGCTCGGGCACCTTCTGCTTGCGCGTCAGCACGCTGAAGAGCTCGATCAGGACCTGGGTGCTCACGGTGCCGTCACTGCTCGCGCTGGCGGAGGCCACGAGCTCGCGCGCTCGCGCCTGCTTGCCCGCATCGCGGGGGTCCACGCAGTACACGAGGACGTTGGTGTCGAAGAACGCAGCCATACGGTCAGCGGGAGCTCGGGTCGGAGGCCTCGCGTTCGCGCTTTCGGAAGTCGCCCTCGTACAGTTCGTCCCGCAAGGTGCGGCGGGAGGCGCCAGCCTTGGCCGGCTCGGGAGCCGCATGGCTCGACGCGTTGTCGATCGCGGCCATCAGCCGTGCCGTGGCCTCGTCGCGCCGCCGCTGCTGCGTGTCGCCTGTCTCGTTGACGTACTCCTGCAGGAATTCGCGCACCTTGGCGCTCAGCGAAGTGCCTTGCTGGATGGCCCGCACGCGCGCTTGCTTGATCAGTTCGTCGTCGACGGAGATGGTGAGGTTGGACATGGCTTGCTCCTGCGTCGCATTCTGACACAGAAATACGTGAACATGTGAATCCGTGAAGGGTGCGGCATAATCACGCGGGTGACCGAGTCCCACGCGCTGACGCCCCTTTCCATTGAATTCCCCGAGTCCCTGCCGGTGTCGGCACGCCGCGACGAGATCATGGCGGCCATCGCCGGCCACCAGGTCGTCATCGTCTGCGGCGAGACCGGCTCGGGCAAGACCACCCAGTTGCCCAAGATCGCGCTGGCGATGGGCCGCGGCAGGCACAACGCTTCTCCGCCCGGGCGTGGCCGGCTGATCGGCCATACCCAGCCGCGGCGCATCGCCGCCTCGTCCGTGGCCAAGCGCATCGCCGAGGAACTCAAGACGCCGCTGGGCGAGGTGGTGGGCTACAAGGTGCGCTTCCAGGACCGCCTGTCGCGCGACGCCTCGGTCAAGCTGATGACCGACGGCATCCTGCTGGCCGAGACGCAGACCGACCCGCTGCTCAAGGCCTACGACACGCTGATCATCGACGAGGCCCACGAGCGCTCGCTCAACATCGATTTCCTGCTGGGCTACCTGCGCGAGATCCTGCCGCGGCGGCCCGATCTCAAGGTGATCGTGACCTCGGCCACCATCGATGCGGAGCGCTTCGCGCAGCATTTCGCGTCGGCGAAGGGGCCCGCGCCGACGATCTTCGTCTCGGGGCGCATGTACCCGGTCGAGCAGCGTTACCGGCCCTTCGAGGAATCGCGCGACCACGACCTGAACGACGCCATCGCCGACGCGGTGGACGAACTCTGGCGCGACCCGCGCGACGCCGGCGACATCCTTGTCTTCCTGCCCGGCGAGCGCGAGATCCGCGAGGCCGCGGACCACTTGCGCAAGCACCTGGCGCACCAGCCGCTGCTGCGCAACGCCGAGGTGCTGCCGCTTTTCGCGCGGCTGTCGCAGGCCGAGCAGGACCGCGTCTTCGACAGTCACGCGGGCCGGCGCATCGTGCTGGCCACCAACGTGGCCGAGACCTCTCTGACCGTGCCCGGCATCCGCTACGTGATCGACTCCGGCACGGCGCGCGTCAAGCGCTACAGCTTCCGCAGCAAGGTGGAGCAACTGCTGGTCGAGCCGATCAGCCAGGCCGCGGCCAACCAGCGCGCAGGCCGCTGTGGCCGTGTCGCCAACGGCATCTGCATCCGCCTCTACGACGAGAAGGACTTCCAGGGCCGCCCGCGCTTCACCGATCCCGAGATCCTCCGCTCCTCGCTCGCAGGGGTGATCTTGCGCATGAAGTCGCTGCACCTGGGCGACGTGGAGCGCTTCCCCTTCCTGGAGGCGCCGCAGCGCCGCGCCATCGCCGATGGCTATCAACTGCTCAACGAGCTCGGCGCGGTCGACGACGCGAACGAGCTGACGCCCATGGGCCAGGAACTCGCGAAGCTGCCGCTGGACCCGCGCGTCGGCCGCATGATCCTGGAGGCGCGGTCGCGTGGCGCCCTGGAGGAGGTGCTGGTCATCGCCAGCGCCTTGTCGGTACAGGACGTGCGAGACCGCCCGCTGGAGGCCCAGCAGCAGGCCGACCAGGCGCATGCCAAGTTCGACGACGAGAAGAGCGAGTTCAGCGGCTACCTGCGGCTGTGGAGGTGGATTCACGATGCCCGCGGAGGGCACGGCGAGACGCATAAGCTGAGCAACCGGCAATACGAGTCGCTGCTGCGCCAGAACTTCGTCAATGTGCGCCGCGTGCGCGAATGGCGCGACATCCACTCGCAGCTGCTGACCGTGGTGACCGAGCACAAGTGGCGCATCAACAGCGCCCCTGCCAGCTATGAGGGGCTGCACCTGTCCATGCTCTCCGGCCTGCTCGGCAACGTGGGCTGGAAGATGGAGGAGGAAGAGGCCTACCTCGGGGCTCGCGGCATCAAGTTCCACCGCCATCCCGGCGCGCACCTGAAGAAGAAGCCCGGCCGCTGGATCGTCTGTGCCGAGCTGGTGGAAACGACGCGCCTGTTCGGCCGTGGCATCGCCAACATCGAGCCGCAATGGCTGGAGCAGGTGGCCGGCCACCTCCTCAAGAAGCAACTGCTCGATCCCCATTGGGAAAAGAAGGGCGCCCAGGTGATGGCGCTGGAGCGCGCCACGCTCTACGGGCTGGTGGTCTACAGCGGACGCAGGGTCGACTTCGGCCGGGTCGATCCCGTGGCCGCGCGCGAGATCTTCATCCGCGAGGCGCTGGTCGGCGCGCAATGGGAAACCCGGCTTCCCTTCCTGGCGGCCAACCGCAAACTGGTGCGCGAGATCGAAGGGCTCGAGCACAAGTCGCGCCGGCAGGACGTGCTGGTGGACGAAGAGCTGATCTACGCCTTCTACGACGCACAACTGCCGCCTGGTGTGGCCAGCGGCCAGGCCTTCGAGGCCTGGTACCGGCAGGCCGCGAAGGACGCGCCGCGCCTGCTGTACCTGACACGCGACGAGCTGATGCGCCACCAGGCGGCGGGCATCACCACGCAATCCTTCCCGCCAACGCTGCGCCTGGGCGGCGTGGACTGCGCGGCCGGCTACCTGCACCAGCCCGGCGACCCGAAGGACGGGCTGACCGTGACGGTGCCGCTTTTCGTGCTCAACCAGGTGAGCGAGGAGCGCTGCGAATGGCTGGTCGCCGGCATGCTCAAGGACAAGATTCAGGCCCTGCTCAAGAGCCTGCCGCAGAAGCCGCGCTCCCGCTTCGTGCCGCTGCCCGAGTCGGCGGCACGGCTTGCGGATGACCTGTCTGCGCCGGAGCGATTCGGGCAAGGGTCGCTGACGGAGGTGCTGCTCAAGCGGGTGCGCGACGAGACCAGCCTGGACGTCAAGCGCACCGACTTCAAGCTGGACATGCTGCCGCCGCACCTGTTCATGAACCTGCGCGTCGTGGACGAGCACGGCCGCCAGCTCGGCATGGGCCGCAACCTGGGCGCATTGAAGGCGGAGCTGGGCGCGCAGGCACGCGGCGCTTTCCAGGCGCTGGCCGGCTTGCAGGTGAAGCCGGCGGGGGAGGCCGCCATGGCCCCCACCGCACCCGGCTCCGGCGCATCACGCGGCGCCCCGAAGCCCGAAGCCGCATCGGCACCGCCCGCCGGCCAGCGCTACACCGCCTGGAGCTTCGGCGAGTTGCCCGAGCTGATGGAGCTGCGGCGCGGCGCGCAGGCGCTGATCGGGTTCCCTGCGCTGGTGGATGCCGGCGATGCAGTCACGATCGAGGTCTTCGACGAGCCTGCGGTGGCCGCGGCGAAGCACCGCGCGGGCCTGCGGCGCCTGTTCGCATTGCAGCTCAAGGACGCATTGAAGTACGTCGAGAGGAACATTCCCGACCTGCAGAAGATGGCGGTGGCGTACCTGTCGCTGGGCACGTCGGAGGAACTGCGGGCGCAGATCATCGAGGTGGCGCTGGACCGCGCCTTTCTGCAGGACCCGCTGCCCACGGACCAGGCCGGCTTCGAGCGCCGGGTGGAAGAGGGCCGGGGCCGTCTCACGCTCATCGCCAACGAGGTCGCGCGCCTGGCCGGCGCCATCCTCTCCGAATACACCCTGGCGGCGCGGAAGATCAAGGACACAAAGATCCAGCCGGCCGCCACGGCGGATGCGGCGCAGCAGCTCCAGCGCCTGATGGGCAAGCGCTTCGTGGCCGACACGCCCTGGCAGCGGCTGGCCCATTTCGCGCGCTACCTCAAGGCCATCACCCTGCGGCTCGACAAGCTGCGCGCAGACCCGGCACGCGACGCGCAGCGCCTTGCGGAACTGCGTCCGCAGGAGCAGCGCTACTGGCGCCTGGTCTCCGAGCGCAAGGGCGCGGTGGACGAGCGCATGGTGGAGTTCCGCTGGCTGCTGGAGGAACTGCGGGTGAGCTTCTTCGCGCAGGAGTTGCGCACGCCCCAGCCGGTCAGCATCAAGCGCCTGGACAAGCTCTGGGCCCAGCTTCAGAGCTGATCGACGTGCATCGACGCCGGGTCGGCCGAAAAAAAAGCCCACCGGAGTGGGCTCTTCTTCGTCGGCGCGGGCGGCGTCTATATGCGTCCCATGAGCAGGAGCACGACCACCACCAGCACGACCAATCCCAGGCCGCCGCTCGGGCCATAGCCCCAGCTGCGGCTGTAGCCCCAGCTCGGCAGGGCGCCGATCAGCAGCAGGATCAGGACGATCAGCAGGATCAACGAGAGCGACATGAAATCTCCTTGGTGTTGTGTACCGAGGAACCCATGATCGGGGCGAGGCCGCGCGGCCATCGCCGGAAGGCGCGCCCTCCGGCGGTCAGGACTCTCCTACCGTTCGTGTCGGAAGGCGTGATATCGAGTCGAGTCGGGCATCAGAGCCGCGCCAGCCGGTCGAGCGCGCTGCGCAGCGTCTCATCCTTCTTGGCGAAGCAGAAGCGCACCACCCGCTGGTCGAAGCCGTCGGCATAGAAGGCCGACAGCGGGATCGCCGCCACCCCGAGTTCGCGGGTGAGCCACTGGCTGAACTCGGCCTCGCCCAGGTCGCTGACTTCCCGGATGTCCACGCACTGGAAATAGGTGCCGGTGCTGGGCAGCAGTTTGAGGCGGGTCTTCGCGAGACCCTCGGCGAAGAGGTCGCGCTTGCGCTGATAGAAGGCCGGCAGCTCCAGATAGGGCGCCGGGTCCACCATGTAGCTGGCCAGCGCGTGCTGCATGGGTGTGTTCACGGTGAAGACGTTGAACTGATGCACCTTGCGGAACTCGGCGCTCAGCGGCGCGGGCGCGGCCACGTAGCCCACCTTCCAGCCGGTCACGTGATAGGTCTTGCCGAAGCTGCTGACGATGAAGCTGCGCGCCGCCAGGCCAGGAAAGCGCGCCGCGCTCTGGTGGGCCGCACCGTCGTACACCATGTGCTCGTACACCTCGTCGCTGATCACCAGCACGTCGGTGGGTGCGAGAAGTTGCTCCAGGCGGCGCATCTCGGACTCGGTCCAGACGGTGGCGCTGGGGTTGTGCGGGGTGTTGATGATGATGGCCCGCGTGCGCGGCGTGATCGCCTGGGCGATCTTGTCGAAATCGGGCCTGAAGGTGCCCGGCGTGAGCGGCACTCGCACCACCGTGCCGCCAGCCAGCTCGATGTTGGGCGTGTAGCTGTCGTAGCAGGGCTCCAGCACGATGACCTCGTCGCCCGCGCGCACCACCGCGAGGATGGCGGTGATGATGGCCTGCGTGGCGCCGGCGGTGATCGTGATCTCGCTGCCCGCGTCGTAGCGATGGCCATAGAGCGCCTCGATCTTGGCGGCGATCGCCTCGCGCAGCGGCAGGATGCCCGGCATCGGCGGGTACTGGTTGTGGCCCGCGGCCATCGCGGCCGTGACCGCCTGGAGCAGCTTCGGGTCGCAGTCGAAATCGGGGAAGCCCTGGCCCAGGTTCACCGCGTTCTTCTCGACGGCCAGTGCCGACATCACGGTGAAGATGGTGGTGCCGACGCTCGGCAGTTTGGTCCGTACTTCCGGGGTACGCGCGACAGATGCATTCACAGTTCGTAGTCCTCGTGGTGGCCCGCCAGGGCCTTGGCGATCAGGTTGCGGTCGAGCCGGTCGGACAGCAGCTCGGCGAATTTGAAGACGAAGTTGCGCAGGTAGGCGCTGCGCTTGAACGCGACGCGGGCGATGTTGGTGCCGAACACGTGCCCCATGGGGCGCACCACCAGGTCGGCGTTGGAGTCATCGCGCACCGCCATCTCGGCCACGATGCCCACGCCCAAGCCCAGCCGCACATAGGTCTTGATCACGTCGGAGTCGATCGCCTCCAGCGCGATGCGGGGCGCCAGCTTCTTCTGCGCGAAGGCATGGTCGATGCGCGTGCGCCCGGTGAAGGAAGGGTGATAGGTGATGATCGGCTCGGAAGCGATGTCCTCGAGATGGATGCGTTCCTTGTCCGCCAGCGGATGCGACTTGGGCAGCACCAGCACGTGCTGCCATTCGTAGCAGGGCAGGGTCACCAGCTCGGCGTAGTCGGCGAGCGATTCGGTGGCGATCCCGATCTCCGCGACCTCGTCGATCACCATGCGGGCCACCTGATCGGGCGAGCCCTGATGCAGGCTCACGTTCACCTTGGGGTAGGCCTCGCGCAGCTTGGCCACCGGCACCGGCAGCACGTAGCGCGCCTGCGTGTGGGTGGTGGCGATGGAGAGCGTGCCGCTGTCCTGGGCGCTGAACTGCTCGCCGATGCGCTTGAGGTTGCCCACCTCGCGCATGATCAATTCGATGCTCGCCAGCACGTGCTGGCCGGGTTCGGTGATGCGTTTGAGGCGCTTGCCGTGGCGCGCGAAGATTTCCACGCCCAATTCTTCCTCGAGCTCGATGATCGCCTTGGAAACGCCGGGCTGAGAGGTGTGCAGGGCCTTGGCCGCCTCGGTGAGATTGAGGTTGCGCCGGACGGCCTCCTGCACGAACTTGAACTGGTGAAGATTCATAACAAATTCCGTCTTATCTTGGAATTCATTATGCCTTCCTCGTCTATCGAAAGCACCTGGACTTCAGGACGCGAGGGCCAGGGTGGCCAGCAGGTCGACCACCTGTGGTTCTTCGCCCACGGCGCGTGCCAGTTCCACGGGCACCCGCGGATGCCGGGCGCGCAGTTCGCCGAGCAGCCGCGGCAGATCTTCGCGCAGATGCTTGCCCATGCCCAGGAAAAGCGGCAGAACGCGGATCCTCGCCGCACCGGCCGCCACCAGGTCTGCGGCCGCGGCGTGCAGATCCGGCTGCGACAGCTCCAGGTAGGCACAGCGCACCAGCACGGCCGGGTCCCGCTCCGCCACGCGGCGTGCGATGGCCTCCACCGGCGCGCGCCATCGCAGGTCGCGCGAGCCGTGCGCGAGCAGGACGATGCCGACGGTGCCTGTGCTCTCCATCGCCGCCCTAGCGCCGCAGCACCAGCCAGGTGAAGGCGGCCAGCGACATCACGGAATAGATCAGTCCTGGTGCCGCCGCCGTGATCCAGGGCCACCAGTTGCTCAGGTTCCCGAGGTAGCCGAAGACGTTGTTCAGCAGGAAGAAGCTGATGCCGATCATCACGCCGCCGAACACGTAGGCGGTGATCCCCGCCTGCCGGAAATGCAGGTAGGCGAAGGGCAGGGCCAGCACCACCATCACCAGGCAGGAGAGGGGGTAGAAGACCTTGCGCCAGAACTCGATCTCGTAGCGCTGGGCGGTCTGGCCGTTGGCGTCGAGATGCTGGATGTACTCGAACAGGTCGATGGTGCGCATGCGGTCGGGACGCAGCAGCGCCACCGACACCATCTCGTTGGTCAGCGAACTCGGCCACTTCATCACCGGCACGTCGGTGGTGGTGATGCGGACCTTGTCGGGATTGCCGGTCTCGTACTGCTGCTGCGTGACGCCCACCAGGATCCACTCGCCCGTGGCGACGTACCCCTGTTTGGCCGTGATCTGCGACACCAGCAGCCCGCGCGAGTCGAACTCGAAGATGCGCGGGTCCCGCAGCGTGCCGTTGCGCGCGATCGAGGCCACGTTCACCGCATAGGACTTGTCACCTTGCTTCTCGCGCAGCCACGCACCGGTGTAGCCCACCATCGAATAGGTGCCCTGGTAGCGCGACTTCAGCAACTGGGCGGTGCGGTCGGAGGCCGGCGAGAGATAGTCGCCGACGGCAAAGGTGAGGACGACGAAGCCCAGCCCCAGCACGAGCAGCGTGCGCAGCGCGCGCCAGGGGCCGAGCCCGCTGGTGCGCAGGATGGTGTATTCGGAGCTCTGCGCCAGCCGCGCCATCACGAAGATGGTGCCGATCAGCACGGTGATGGGCAGCAGCTCGTAGAGGTGGCTGGGGATCAGCAGCGCGACGTACATCAGAGCCTGCATCGCGCCGTAGTTCAGCGTGCCGGGCTGGCCGATGGACTGCAGCTCGTCGACGAAGTCGAAGAAGAAGAACAGGCTGAGGAAGCCCAGGGTCACGAAGGCAACGGCCTTCAGGACCTCGATGTAGATCAGTCGGCGGATGGTTTTCACGGCGGGGTGCGCGCAGCGGGGCGGATCGAGCCCCAGCTCCAGTTGAAATGGCGCTTCGTCAGCCACAGCAGTCCCAGCGCCAGGGCGCCCCCGTGCAGCGCCAGCATGAAGCCACCCACGCTGTAGCGGCCGGTGCCGACCCAGTTCTGCCCCAGGTTGAGCAGGTTGTAGTAAAGGACGAAGGCCCCCAGGGCGAACAGCAGGTTGCCGCTGCGGCCCACGCGCGGGTTGCCGCTCGACACCGTCAGCGCCAGCAGCACGAAGTTGATGGCGGCCAGCACCATGCCGATGCGCCAGGCCAGCTCGCCCAGGTTGGTGGTGCTGGGCTCGCGCAGCAGGGCCAGCGTGGTGCGCGCACGCGCGGGCGAGGCGTTGCCGGCAGGGTCGACCTCGCTGCCGATCTTGGTGCCGTAGGTCTGGAACTCGCTGATCTTGATCTCGCCGGGAACGAGCGGCCGCTCGAGCCGTTGGCCGTTGCTCAGCATCAGGTAGCGCGTGTCGCCGATGGTCTCGACGCGGCCGCTCTGCGCCGAGGTGACGATCTGGCGGTTGCGTTCGATCGAGGAGATGAACACGTTGTTGGCCGTAGCGCTGTCGGGCGAGTCCTTGTCGATGAAGAACACCCGGAGGCGCCCCGCCGATTCCCGGAATTCGCCGGGCGCCACGCGCTCGATGTCGCTGCGGCGCTGGTACTGGTCGCGCATGCCCAGGGTCTGAGAATTGGCCCAGGGCCAGCCCACCAGCGCGAACACGGCGATCAGCAGCAGGATGGGCCAGGCGAAGCGGAACAGCGGCGGCGCGAAGTCGGCCAGGCCGCGGCCGGCGGAGAACCAGATCACCATCTCGCTGTCGCGGAACATGCGCGACAGCGTGCCCACGATCGCGATGAACAGGCTCAGGCTCAGGATGGTGGGCATGTAGCCCAGCACCGTGTAGGTCATCACGAGGAAGACCTCGGAAGGGTTCACGCTGCCCTTGGCGGCGAGGCCGAGCGTGCGGATCAGCATCATGGTCATCACGATGGTGATCAGCACCACCAGCGTGGCCCCGAAGCTGCGCGACAGCTCCTTGCGTAAAGAGGAATGGAATAACATCGTCGAGGGAAAAAAAGGATTATGGACTTTCAACTCAAGACCCTCTCCACCACCCAGGCCGCTACCGAGAAATGCGATGTGCTGATCGTGCTCGCCGGGCCGGCCAACTCTCCCGACTCTCCCTCCAAGGATGCCATCGCCACCCTCGTGGCCGAGGCCCGCAAGGCCGGTGACCTCGGCGACAAGGCCGGCAAGCTGCTGTCGCTGTACAGGCCCGCTGGCATCGTGGCGCCTCGGGTGCTGCTGGTGTCTTCGGGTGACGGCAAGCCGGCCGCGGTGCGCAGCAGCGTGCTGGCGGCGGTGGGGGCGGCCAAGGCCTCCGATCCCAGGCGCGTCGCGATCGTCGGCGCCCTGGACATCGATGCGGCGGGCCTGCGCAGCGCGGTGATCGCTGCGGCCGACGCGAGCTATGTCTACACCACCACCAAGTCCAAGGCCGAGCCACGCTCGATTCGCCAGCTGGTCGTCGGCGTGGCCGATGCCGCATCGCTGCGCGCCGCCTTCGACGAGGCCGTCGCCACGGTGGCCGGCATCGAACTGGCCAAGGAGTGGGCCAACCGGCCCGGCAACCACTGCACCCCGACCCTGCTGGCCGAGGCGGCGCGCGAACTGGCTGCACTGCCGGGCGTCAAGTGCGAGGTGCTGGGCCCCAAGGAGGTCGAAAAGCTCGGCATGGGCGCCTTTCGCGCGGTCGCGCAGGGCTCGGCCGAGCCGCTGCGCTTCGTCGTGTTGCGCTACCACGGCGGCCCCAAGACACAGGCCCCCGTGGTTCTGGTGGGCAAGGGCATCACTTTCGACACCGGCGGCGTCTCGCTCAAGCCCGCGGCCGAGATGGACGAAATGAAGTTCGACATGTGCGGCGCTGCGAGCGTGCTGGGTGTCTTCCGTGCGCTCGGTGCCATCCGGCCGGCTCTCAATGTGGTCGGCCTCATCCCGACCTGCGAGAACATGAACGACGGCCGTGCCATCAAGCCGGGTGACGTCATCACCAGCATGAGCGGCCAGACCATCGAGATCCTCAACACCGATGCCGAAGGCCGTCTCATCCTGTGCGATGCCCTCAGCTACGCCAAGCGCTTCGAGCCCGCCGCGGTGGTGGACATCGCAACCCTCACCGGTGCCTGCGTGGTCGCGCTGGGCGGCGTGCGCAGCGGCCTGTTTTCTACCGACGATGCGCTGGCCGATGCACTCATGGCGGCCGGCGAGGCCTCGCAGGACCGCTGCTGGCGCATGCCGCTCGACGAGGACTACGCCGAAGGCCTGAAAACCAACTTCGCCGACGTGGCCAATGTGGCAGGGCGGGCCGGCGGCGCGGTCACCGCGGCCAAATTCCTCCAGCGCTTCGCCGAGGACTTCCCCTGGGCCCACCTTGACATCGCGGGCACGGCCTGGAAGAGCGGTTCCGCCAAGGGCGCGACCGGGCGCCCGGTGGGCCTGCTGCTGTCCTATCTGCTGACGCGCGCGCGGCAGGGCGCGGCGGAGGCGGCACCGCGCAAGAGCCGCAAGACGGTGACTTCCAGGACCCGACAGGCAGCATGACCGGCATCGACTTCCACTTCAACACGCCCGACAAGCTCGGCTATGCCTGCCGCCTGCTGCGCAAGGCGGTCGGTGCGCACGGCGCGCGTGTGGTGGTGGTGGCCGATGCCGAACTGCTCCAGGCGCTCGACCTGGCGCTGTGGAGTTTCGCACCCGCGGAATTCATCGCCCATTGCCGCAGCGACGGCGATCCGGCGCAGCTCGCGCGCTCGCCGGTGGTGCTGGCCGAGCGTGGCGATGCCGAACTGCCGCACCACCAGGTGCTGGTCAACCTGGGCTTCGACGTTCCGGGTGGCTTCGAGCGCTTCGAAAGGCTGATCGACGTCGTGAGCGGCGACGAGGCCGACCGCCAGGCCGGGCGCAGGCGCTGGCGGCACTATGCCGACCGGGGCTACGCGATCCGGCGCCACGACTTTGCCGAAAGTGGCCGCCATGTCTGAACGCAAGCCGCCGCGCTTCGTGCCCACGCTCACGACCGTGCTCGAACTGCCGGCGGAACCGGCTGCCGCGCCGCAGGCGGAAGCCCCTGCTGCGGATCCTGCGCAGGCCATCGCGATCGGCCCGCAGATGCCGGCTTCGGAGACCGATGCCTTCGCGCTCGAGGAGCAGTTGCTGCACCGTGTGCTCCAGCGCGTCGACCTCTCGCTCGAGGAGCGCCTGAGCGACACGGTGTCAGCCGTCATTCAGCAACAGCTCGACAACATGATCCCCAAATTGCGCGACGAAATCGAAGCCGTGCTGCGTGAATTGATCAGCGAGGCGCTGGCCCGCGAGCTTTCCGACAACACAGGGTCTACGCCAGCGTTTGGCCCTTGAGGCTTGGGCTACACTGCGCGCCAGGTCGCAAGCGCTAGGGCGCTAGGGGCCTGCGGCGCGGAACTTGCTGAGGGTTTGCACGCGGGTCGAAAGACCGTATTTCTCAACTCTTATCCACCAATACCTGGAGGTACCTCATGCAATTGAAATGGACTGCAGTCGCGCTGGCAGCGCTGACGCTCGTGGCTTGTGGCAAGAAGGAAGAGGCTGCGGCCCCTGCGCCCGCGCCGGCTCCGACCGCTGCTGCACCTGCGCCCGCCGCGCCTCCTGCCGACGCATTGGTGGTCAAGATCGGTCACGTGGGTCCGACCAGCGGCGCCATCGCCCACCTCGGCAAGGACAACGAACTCGGTGCGCGCATGGCGATCGAGGACCTCAATGCCAAGGGCGTGAAGATCGGCGACAAGGTCGCCAAGTTCGAACTGCTCGCGGAAGACGATGCCGCCGACCCGAAGCAGGGCACCGCCGTGGCACAGAAGCTGGTCGACAGCAAGGTCAACGGCGTGGTCGGCCACCTGAACTCGGGCACCACCATCCCGGCCTCCAAGCTGTACAGCGACGCCGGCATCCCCCAGGTGTCGCCTTCGGCCACCAACCCCAAGTACACCCGCCAGGGCTTCAAAACCACCTTCCGCGTGGTGGCTGACGACACGCAGCTCGGCGGCACGCTGGGCAAGTACGCGGTCGATACGCTCAAGGGCAAGAACATCGCGGTGATCGACGACCGTACGGCCTACGGCCAAGGCGTCGCCGAGGAATTCGAGAAGGCCGCCAAGGCGGCCGGCGCCACCATCGTCGGCCACGAGTTCACCACCGACAAGTCGACCGACTTCAACGCCATCCTGACCAAGCTCAAGGGCGCCAAGCCCGACGTGCTGTTCTTCGGCGGCATGGACGCCGTGGGCGGCCCCATGCTCAAGCAGGTCAAGCAACTCGGCATGAACGTCAAGTTCATGGGTGGCGACGGCCTGTGCACCGGCGAGCTGGCCAAGCTGGCCGGCGACGCGATCGGCGAAGAGATGGTCGTGTGCGCGGAAGCCGGCGGCGTCGAAGGCGATTTCAAGCAGCCGCTGGAAGACTTCAAGACCAAGTTCAAGGCCAAGAACGGCGTGGACGTGCAGATCTATGCGCCGTACGTCTATGACGCCGTCAACGTGCTGGCCGAGGCGATGGTCAAGGCCGGCTCTGCCGAGCCAGCGAAGTACCTGCCCGAACTGGGCAAGATCCAGTACAAGGGCGTGACCGGCCCGATCGCCTTCGACGAGAAGGGCGACATCAAGAACGGTGCGCTGACCATCTACACCTACAAGGGTGGTGCCCGCACGCAGATCGCCGTCGTGCGCGGCGCGAGCTGATCAGGGCTGAACGCTCAAGCGGGACCGTCAAGGACGACCCGCATCGACAGAAAGGGCCCCTCGGGGCCCTTTTCTTTCCTGCCGGGCTCTCCATGCCGCGTCTCATGTCGAGGCGCGGTTGGCGTCGTTGCAGTACGCGAAGAAGGCTTCCAATTCCCTGGATTTGTCGAAGACGGCATCTGCCCCCAGTGCCGCGCAGCGCGAGCGGATGTCGGCATTCACGTAGTTACTGAGGACCACCGCGCGCTGGCCCGACCGCCGCTGCCCGCAACTGCGCAGCACGCCGAGGCCCGAGCCTTGCTTCAGAAAGATGTCCACCACCACCAGTTGCCAGTCGCCGGCATGGGCGTCCAGCCATGTAGCGGCCTCGACTTCGCTCTCGGCGCAGCCAACGATCCGGGCGCCTACCAGATCTTCGAGGGCGGGGATCAGGCTGTCTCGGATGGTTTTGTTGTCCTCGACGAGGAAGATGTTGAGCGGCATGCGGCGCCTTGCCAAGTCTTGCCAATGGGTAGGCAAGATAGCGTAGCGCTGCCGGCTCGGCCTGCGATGGCGCCACCGGCCCGCCAGCGCGTAGGAGAAGACGCATGACCGCTGCAATCCTCCCATGGGCAAGGAAGAAAAAACCCGTCAAGCAGCGATGCGTTGACGGGTTGGGTGCCATGGGACTGGCGGAGCAGGCGGGATTCGAACCCGCGGTGGGCTATTAACCCACACACGCTTTCCAGGCGTGCGACTTAAACCACTCATCCACCGCTCCGAAGCCCGCCATTGTAGCAGTCGCTCCGCAGCTCTCCGGGCGCCGGCGCAACGAATTCACGCCTGTGCGGACGTCTTCCCCGCCTGCACCATGCGCATCGCAGAAGCGATGAGCGCAGCGGTCTCGTTCATGTTGCTGGGCACGATCAGCGTGGTGGTGGCATCGGCCGCGACCTTGCCGTAGGCGTCGATGGCGCGCTCGGCGACCTTGAGCTGCACCGCCTGCTCGCCGCCCGGCTGGCGAATGGCGGCGGCCACCCGTTCGATGGCGCCGGCCGTCGCCTCCGCCACCGCGGTGATGGCGGCGGCCTCGCCCTGGGCATTGTTGATCTGGGCCTGCTTCTCGCCCTCGGAACGGGCGATGAAGGCCTCGCGTTCGCCGGTCGCGATGTTGATCTGCTCCTGGCGCCGGCCCTCGGACGCGGCGATCAGGGCACGCTTTTCGCGCTCCGCCGTGATCTGGCGCTGCATGGCCTGCAGGATCTCCTTGGGCGGCGTCAGGTCCTTGATCTCGTAGCGCAGGACCTTCACGCCCCAGTTGAGCGCCGCCTCGTCGATGGCGGCCACCACTTGTGCGTTGATGATGTCGCGCTCCTCGAAAGTCTTGTCCAGCTCAAGCTTGCCGATCACGCTGCGCAGGGAGGTCTGGGCCAGTTGCGTGACGGCAACGATGTAGTTGGAGGAGCCGTAGCTCGCGCGCATCGGATCGGTGACCTGGAAGTACAGGATGCCGTCCACCTGCAACTGGGTGTTGTCGCGAGTGATGCAGATCTGGCTGGGCACGTCCAGCGGGATCTCCTTCAGGCTGTGCTTGTAGGCCACCTTGTCGATGAAAGGGATCAGGAAGTTCGGGCCCGGCGTCATGGTGCCGTGGTAGCGCCCCAGGCGCTCGCGCACCCAGGCGTTCTGCTGCGGGACGAACTTGATCGACTGGCTGATCACGATCACCGCGATGACCAGGATGACGAGAGGGATGGTGAGTTCCATGACGTGATTTCCTCGTTGTGTTGTTCGTTGTGTTGTTCGTTGTGTTGTTCGGTGTCTTGGCGATCTTTCAGATCTTGTCCACGACCAGTCGGCTTCCGACGACCTCGGTCACCCGGTGTTCACCGGCCGTCGGCGTGGTGCCGGCGCGGGGCACGACCGTCCATTGCGCGCCGCGGTAACGCACGGTGGCCGTGCCGTCGGGGTTCCAGTGCTCGACGAACACGCTCTCGCCGATGTCCAGGTTGATGTCGCGGTTGGCCGAGGCCGGCGGGCCGGCGGGGCGCTTGCGCCGCACGGCGTGCCAGACGAGCACGGCGCCCACGCCGACCACGGCCGCCACGATCAGCTGGGTGCTCATGCCCGCGCCTGCGTGCGCAGCGAGCGCCGCTGCGGCGAAGCCGGCGCCCAGGAGGAGCAGGTAGACCGTTCCGGACAGCAATTCGAGCACGATCGCCGCCCCCGCCGCCAACCACCAGATGGTGGAACTCGCCATGGCTCAACTCCTCTTAATCTGGTTCAACGCGTGCCATTCTGTCAAAGCGGCGGAAGCTTCATCCGAATTCCGTACACTTCGCGCCTATTTGCCCGTCCGCCCCGTCCCGGAGCCGCCCCATGAAATTCCGTTTTCCCATCGTCATCATCGACGAGGACTTCCGCTCCGAGAACACCTCGGGACTCAGCATCCGCGCCCTGGCCCAGGCCTTCGAAAGCGAGGGCTTCGAGGTGCTTGGCGTCACCAGCTACGGCGACCTGAGCCAGTTCGCCCAGCAGCAGAGTCGCGCCAGCGCCTTCATCCTGTCCATCGACGACGAGGAATTCACCCCCGGGCCCGACGTCGACCCCGCGGTGCTGAACCTGCGCAACTTCATCGGCGAGGTGCGGCGCAAGAACGCCGACGTGCCGATCTACATCTACGGCGAGACCAAGACCTCGCGCCACCTGCCGAACGACATCCTGCGCGAGCTGCACGGCTTCATCCACATGTTCGAGGACACGCCGGAGTTCGTGGCGCGGCACATCATCCGCGAAGCCAAGGCCTATCTCGAGAGCGTTCAGCCGCCGTTCTTCAAACAGCTGATCGACTACGCGGAAGACGGCTCCTATTCCTGGCACTGCCCTGGCCACTCCGGCGGCGTGGCCTTTCTGAAGAGCCCCGTGGGCCAGATGTTCCATCAGTTCTTCGGCGAGAACATGCTGCGCGCCGACGTCTGCAATGCCGTGGAGGAACTGGGCCAGCTCCTGGACCACACCGGCCCGGTGGCCGCGAGCGAGCGCAACGCCGCGCGCATCTTCAACGCCGACCACTGCTTCTTCGTGACCAACGGCACCAGCACCAGCAACAAGATGGTGTGGCACCACACGGTCGCGCCGGACGACGTGGTGGTGGTCGACCGGAACTGCCACAAGTCGGTGCTGCACGCGATCATCATGACCGGCGCGATCCCGGTGTTCATGCGGCCGACGCGCAACCACTTCGGCATCATCGGGCCGATTCCGAAGAGCGAGTTCGAGCAGTCCGCCATCAAGGCCAAGATCCGCGCCAATCCGCTGCTCTCGCACGTCGACCCCGACAAGGTCAAGCCGCGCGTCATGACGCTCACGCAATCGACCTACGACGGCGTGATCTACAACACCGAGACGATCAAGGGCATGCTCGACGGCTACGTCGACACGCTCCATTTCGACGAGGCATGGCTGCCGCATGCGGCCTTCCATCCTTTCTACGGCGCTTACCACGCGATGGGCAAGCGGCGCGTGCGGCCCAAGGAGTCGCTGGTCTTCGCCACCCAGTCCACCCACAAGCTGCTGGCCGGCATCAGCCAGGCCAGCCACGTGCTCGTGCAGGACTCGCAGAACCGCGCGCTGGACCGCGACCTGTTCAACGAGGCCTATCTGATGCACTCCTCGACCAGCCCGCAGTACGCGATCATCGCCAGCTGCGACGTCGCGGCCGCGATGATGGAGCCGCCCGGCGGCACCGCCCTGGTGGAAGAAAGCATTCTGGAAGCGCTGGACTTCCGCCGCGCCATGCGCAAGGTGGAGGAGGAGTTCGGCAAGGACGAGTGGTGGTTCAAGGTCTGGGGCCCCGAGAAGCTGGTGGAAGAGGGCATCGGCCGCGCTGCCGACTGGATCATGCATGGCGAGTCGAAGAGCGGCGCGAGCGCGAAGAACGGCACGCGCAACTGGCACGGCTTCGGCAAGCTGGCCGACGGCTTCAACATGCTCGACCCGATCAAGTCGACGGTCGTGACGCCGGGCCTGGACCTCAACGGCAAGTTCGCGCCCACCGGCATCCCGGCCAGCATCGTGACCAAGTTCCTGGCCGAGCACGGCGTGATCGTGGAGAAGACCGGGCTTTACAGCTTCTTCATCATGTTCACCATCGGCATCACCAAGGGCCGCTGGAACACGCTGCTGACGGCGCTGCAGCAGTTCAAGGACGACTATGCGCGCAACCAACCCATGTGGCGGATCATGCCGGAGTTCTGCCAGGCCCAGCCAGGCTACGAACGCCTGGGCCTGCGAGACCTGTGCCAGCACGTACATGAGCTCTATGCCCGGCACGACGTGGCGCGCCTCACGACCGAGATGTACCTCAGCGAACTCACGCCGGCGATGAAGCCCAGCGACGCCTTCGCCCACATCGCGCACCGCAAGACCGAGCGCGTGGAGATCGACGGGCTCGAAGGGCGCATCACCACCAGCCTGATCACGCCGTACCCGCCGGGCATTCCCCTGCTGATTCCGGGCGAGGTCTTCAACAAGAAGATCGTCGACTACCTCAAGTTCGCGCGCGAGTTCAACAAGCAGTGCCCGGGCTTCGAGACCGACATCCACGGCCTGGTGGCACGCATCGACGAAAGCGGCAAGAAGCGCTACTACGCCGATTGCGTGAAGGCAGGGTGAGGGTGGAGTCTTCCGGCTTCAGCCCAGCCGCAACATCATCACGCCGGCCACGATGATCACCGTGCCGGCGGCGCGCTGCCAGCCGAAGGCTTCGCGCAGAAAGACGACGCCGATCACGGCGGCGAACAGGACCGAGGTCTCGCGCAGCGCGGCCACGACCGCGACCGGTGCGCGCGTCATGGCCCAAAGCGCCACGCCGTAGCTGCCGAGCGAGGCGGCACTTCCGACGAGGGCCATCTTCCATCGTCCCGCCATGTAGGCCAGGGCCGCGCGGCGCTGGCCCGGCCGGCGCCACAGGACCAGCAGCAGGAAGGGAATGCCGTCGAACAGGAACAGCGTGGCGACGTAGGCCACCGCATCGCCGGCGATGCGCACGCCAATGCCGTCGACGACGGTGTACATGGCGATGATGCCGGCGTTGGCAAGCGCAAAGGCCAGTGCCTTGGTGCGCTGGGCCTCGCCGCTGCCCCGCAGGGCCGAGCGGGACAGCCCGAGCGTGACCACGCCGGCGCACAACAGCACGATGCCGGCCCATGCGGTGGCCGACATCGCTTCCCCGATGAGGACCAGGCTCCCGAGCGCCACCAGCAGCGGTGCGCAGCCGCGCATCACCGGGTAGGTGAGGCTCAGGTCACCGTGCTTGTAGGCGCCGGTCAGCGCGGTGTAGTAGCCGATGTGGATCAGCAGCGAGGCGGCGATGTAGGGCCAGGCAGCCACTGGCGGCAGCCCGGTGTGCAACAGCAGCGGGATCGCCAGGAGGATGCCGATGCTGTGCACCAGTCCCGTGTCCAGCGCCTTGTCCCGCCCGGACTTGATGAGCGCGTTCCACCCGGCGTGCAGCAGGGCGGCGAAGAGCACCGCCAGGAAGACCGGGCCGCTCAATGCCATGTGCGGCCTGTTCCGGCATCGAGGAGAGGAGGGTGCATGTCGCGGTAGCGTGTGAGCGAGAGCATCCTCCGATGGTAGCGAGGCCATTTTTTTGGGGGCACGCGTGAATCCGATCCTTCGCTCGCAACGTATGAGTGACAACCAACGCCATTCCGGCGGCGGTCTCACCCCCAAGGAGCCTTCCATCATGAGCAGCAAGTTCCAACGCCTCGCATCCCTCACTCTGGCCGCGGCGATGGCCGCAGGCTCGGCCGTCGCCTCCGCCCAGGTCATGGTCGGCGGCGCGCCGATGTACGCGACCAAGGACATCATCGACAACGCCGTCAATTCGAAGGACCACACCACGCTGGTCGCCGCGGTCAAGGCGGCAGGCCTGGTCGAGACGCTCAAGGGCCCGGGCCCCTTCACCGTCTTCGCGCCCACCAACGCGGCCTTCGCCGCCTTGCCGGCCGGCACGGTCGACACCCTGCTCAAGCCCGAGAACAAGGGCCAGCTCACGACGGTGCTGACCTACCACGTCGTGCCCGGCAAGCTGGACGCCGCCGCCCTGGGCGGCCAGATCATGGACGGCAAGGGCACGGCCACGCTCAAGACGGCGGCCGGCGGCACGCTGACGGTCAAGGAGAGCGGCGGGAAGATCATGGTCGGCGACGCGAAGGGCGGGTGGGCGACGGTGAGCACCGCTGATGTCTACCAGTCGAATGGGGTCATTCATGTGGTGGACAAGGTGTTGATGCCGAAGTAGTAGTGCTCGCCTCGACGGCTCGCTGCACGCCTCGGTTCGCACTTTTGCTTCACTCCGCTAAGCTATGAGAGCAGCCGACTGTTCAGAGTACAGATACAAGCCGGGGCCGGAGGCCTCGGCTTCGTAACCACGGCTTCTAGTTTTCGATGGGCAGGCCTTCCTCCGTGTCCGGGTCGCTCACGATTTCGTCTGTTGTGCTTTCGTCACTGGCGTCATCTTCGTCAAGCCAGGCGTCGTCGTCGACATCGCTCGCTCCCTCCTCGCTGTCCACCACGACGTCGACGTAGAGGTTGTCTTCATCACCTGAGTCGCTGATGCCGTCATCCTCGCCGGAGTCGGTCATGAAGGGGGCGTGATCGCTCAAGCCCAGGTTGCCGTGCATCGCACGGTTCAGGCCCGCTTCGGTGCGGCGCTGGCCTTCGCGGGTGGCAAGCAGCGCCTCGCGAAGCATGGACTCCGCCTGTCTCGGCTCCTCCGGCAGTGTGCTGGCGACCGTGTGAACGAAGACAAGCCCGTTGATCGGGTCGTTGGCGGCTCCCCGGTGCGTCAGTTCAAATTGAATGCCCTCCAACTCGAAGGCGACGGCGAGGTCGTCTGCATCCGGGTCGTCGGGATCGTGGGGAGGGACGGCGCTTGCGTAGAAAAATTCTTCGGCCAGTTTCAGGAACTGCGTTCGGTGCTCACTTTGTCGTGGCATCTGAGGTCTCCTTGAGATTGTTGGTTTTCATGCAAGCGCGCGCCCGTATGCGGATGACCGGAATCACGCTCGCAGGGTCTTGGTAACGGCCGCCCCTTTGGAGGTTCCGGAATGCAACGCAATCTGTTGTTGCCAGAACAATTGACTGGCGCAAGGGACGCGCCCGGCGGGCGTCGGCTGGAATCGCGAAGGGGGTGTCGCCCCGTGCGCGCGCTCGACGCTGCGACCGAGGGCCGTCCTTCGGCCGCTCTAGCCCCTGGCTCGGGCGTTCTGGCCTGGGGCTGTCTTCCCAGGTTCTCGAAGTCTCAGGATGCGAGGTCCTCCCGGACCCGCAGGAAGCGCGCGAACCTCGGCAGGCCGCCGGAGTTGGCGCCGTTGTGGCGGTAGCTGACCCAACTGCCCACGGCCGGCGGATGCTCGCGCTGCGCGTCGCTGAAGCCGCCACCGAGCTTGAAGCGCTTGCCATCCGGCATCTCGACCAGCAGCGCACCCATGCGGCCGGCATGCCGACCCTTGCCGGGTACATGCGCAAGCACGCGCGCATCGGCCTCGTCGTACGGCTTGACCTTGAGCAGGTCCGCGCTGCGCTCGCCGCGGTAGGGCGAGCCGCCGCGGTGCAGCATCAGGCCCTCGCCACCCATGCGCACCGTCTTGTCGAGCAATGCCTGCAGTTCGTCGTGCGTGGTGGCACGCTGCTGCGCAACCGCCACGACCCAGGCCGCGGCTGGCAGCGGCAACAGCTTGCGCAGAGCGGCCAGCCGCGCGTTGAAGCCGCCGGGCTGAGCCGGCAGGTCGAAGACCATGAAGCGGATCTCGCGCCAGGCGGCATCGTCCGGCTTCTGGTCTCGCACGGTCGACACCGTCTGGGCGAAGCGGCCGCGCCCCGCCCACAGCTCGCCGTCCATCGGTACCCGGGGCAGCGCCGCGGTGAACCACGCCGGTGCCGTCACCAGTGCGCCACCGCGCGTCCAGAGTTGCTTGCCGTCCCAATAGCCGCGCACGCCGTCGTATTTTTCGCTGACCCAATAGTCCGCGAGCGGCATGCCGCGCCGGTAGACCTCGGCGAGCATCAGCGGCGCCGGGGCCGCATGCACAAGGGCGAACGGGGCCAGCGCAAAGGCCGGCCCGACGAGAAGGAGCTCTCGACGATGCATGTGTTGTGATTCCCTGAATGCCTGTTTCTTGTTCTGCCAAAGCCGGCATGGTGCCGGCGCGCGGTGCCGGCCTATTCCGCGATGCCGCCGACCACCTGGCTGAAGCCGCCGTCCACGTAGGTGATCTCGGCCGAAACGCCGCTGGCCAGATCGCTCATGAGGAAGGCTGCGACGTTGCCCACTTCATCGATGGTGACGTTGCGACGGATGGGCGACACCTCTGCCACCACCGAGAGGATCTTGCCGAAGCCCTTGATGCCGCTGGCGGCCAGCGTCTTGATCGGGCCGGCGCTGATGCCATTGACGCGCGTGCCCTTGGGGCCGAGCGATTCGGCCAGGTAGCGCACCGAGGCCTCCAGCGAGGCCTTGGCCAGTCCCATGGTGTTGTAGTTCGGCAGGGCGCGGATCGAACCCAGGTAAGTCAGCGTCAGCAAGGCCGACTTGTCGTTGAGGTAGGGGAGGGCCGCCTTGGCCATGGCCGGAAAGCTGTAGGCGCTGATGTCGTGCGCGACCCTGAAGCCCTCGCGTGACAACCCGTCGAGGAAGTCTCCGGCGATCGCCTCGCGCGGTGCGAAGCCGATGCTGTGCACGAAGCCGTCGAACTTGGGCCATGCCTGGGACAGGTCGGCGAAGAGCCGGGTGATCTGGGCATCGTCCCCGACGTCGCAGTCGAACACCAGCTGCGAGCCGAACTCGGCGGCGAACTCGTTGATGCGGTCCTTGAAGCGCTCGCCCACGTAGCTGAAGGCGAGTTCGGCGCCCTGCGCGTGGCAGGCCTTGGCGATGCCGTAGGCGATGGAGCGATTGCTCAGCACGCCGGTGATCAGGAATTTTTTGCCGGAAAGAAAGCCCATGAAGCGACCTCGTGAAAATCTTGGGCAGAATTCTCGCATGCGAGGTTGGCTGCTCTTGGTGCTGGCGCTCTCGGCGGCTCCCTCGTGGGCCGCCCATGCGTACGCGCAGTTCGGGGATATCAAGTATCCGCCGGGCTTCACGCATTTCGATTACGTCAACCCGGATGCGCCCAAGGGCGGCGAGATCCGCATGGTCCCGCCCATCGTGTCCACCGCCTTCGACAAGTTCAATCCCTTCACCCTCAAGGGCACGCCGCCGGCCGGGCTCACGCAACTGGTCTTCGAGAGCCTGCTCATCGGCAACGACGAGGAACCCACCACCGCTTACGGCCTGCTGGCGGAGGATGTGGAAGTGGCCCCCGACAAGCGATCGGCCACCTTCAGGATCCGACCCGAAGCGCGCTTCAACGACGGCACGCCGGTACTGGCGGCCGACGTGGTCCATTCTTTCCAGACCTTGATCAGCAAACTGGCGGCGCCGCAGTTCAAGACGATCTATGCCGAGGTGAAGGGCGTCAAGGCGCTGGACGAACGGTCCGTGCGCTTCGATTTCGTCAGCGGCAATGCCGAACTGCCGCTGGTGGTCGGCGGCATGCCGGTTTTCAGCCGCGCCTGGGGCGCGGGCAAGCCCTTCGACCAGATCAACACCGACCTGCCCATCGCCTCCGGCCCCTACCGTCCGGCGAGCGCCCGACTGGGGCGCGACATCACCTACGTGCGCGATCCGAAGTACTGGGGGGGGAAACTGGCGGTGCGCAGGGGACAGTTCAATTTCGATCGCGTCACCTTCAAGCTCTACCTGGACGAGACGGCGCGCTTCGAAGGCCTGAAGGCCGGCGAGTTCGACTTCATGCGCGAGTTCATCTCGCGCAACTGGGCGCGCCAGTACTACGGCAAGCCCTTCGAGACCGGCGAACTCAAGAAGCAGGCGTTCGAGAACCGCAATCCGGGCGATTTCCAGGGCTACGTCATCAACCTGCGAAACCCGAAGTTCCAGGACATCCGGGTGCGGCAGGCGCTGGGCCTGACCATGGACTTCGAATGGCTCAACCGGCAGATGTTCTACGGGCTGTACAAGCGGGCGGTGGGCTACTTCCCGAACAGCGACTTCCATGCCGAAGGCCCGCCCGGCCCCGAGGAACTCGCGCTGCTGGAGCCGCTGCGCAAGCATCTGCGGCCGGAAGTCTTCGGGCCGGCGCCGGTGCCGCCCAGCACCGATCCGCCGTCCAGCCTGCGCGAGAACCTGCGCAAGGCGCGGGCGTTGCTGAACGAGGCCGGCTGGACTTACCGCGACGGCGCGCTGCGCAACGCCAAGGGCGAGGCCATGACCATCGAGTACCTCAACGCGCAGCCTTCGGGCAACCGGCTGGTGGCGCCCATGCAGGCCGCTATGCGCAAGCTCGGCATCGAGTTCACCATCCGCAACGTGGATGCCTCGCTCTATCAGCAGCGCATGGATGCCTTCGAGTTCGAATTCAGCAGCCTGCGCAAGCCGGGCACGGCGGCGCCCGGCGGCGAGCTGTTCGACTATTTCGGCTCCAAGGCGGCAGAGACACCGGGCTCGGCCAACATCTGGGGCATTCGAGATCCGGCGGTCGATGCCTTGCTGCAGAAGATCGTCGAGGCCACCACGCGGCCGGAACTGGCCGCCGCCATGCGGGCGCTGGACCGGGTGCTCTCGCACGGCTACTACTCCATTCCCCAGTGGACGAGCAACAGCTTCCTGGTCGGCTACCGCCCGGGCCGCTTCGTGCTGCCCAAGGTGCTGCCGCCGTACTACGACGCCGGCGCCTGGGCCGTGGCGACCTGGTGGGCCTCGCCCTCGAACAAGTAGAGCGATCGCGCGCATGGCCAGCTACATCCTCAAGCGCCTGCTGCTCATGCTGCCGACCCTGTTCGGCGTGCTGCTGCTGACCTTCTGCGTGATCCAGTTCGTGCCGGGCGGGCCGGTGGAGCAGATGGTGGCGCAGTTGCAGGGCCGCGATTCAGGGGGCGAAGGCGCCGTGGCCAGCGGCGCCGGCTACCGCGGCCGTCAGGGGCTCGATCCGCAGCGCATCGAGGAGATCAAGCGGCTCTACGGCTTCGACAAGCCGCCGGCCGAGCGCTTCTGGCAGATGCTGAAGTCCTACGCGAAGTTCGATCTCGGCACCAGTTTCTACCAGCGCAAGGCCGTGTGGGAACTGGTCAAGGAGAAGCTGCCCGTGTCCATCAGCCTGGGGCTGTGGACCTTCTTCATCAGCTACCTGATCGCGGTTCCGCTGGGCGTGGCCAAGGCCGTGCGCGCGGGGACGCGCTTCGATTTCGTCACCACGCTGATCATCCTCATCGGCTATGCCATCCCGGGTTTCGTGCTGGGTGTGGCGCTGCTCGTGGTCTTCGGCGGTCAGCTCCAGTGGTTTCCATTGCGCGGGTTGACCTCCTCCAACTGGGAGAGTCTGGGCTGGGGCGCCCGCATCGTCGACTACCTCTGGCACATCACGCTGCCCATCACCGCCATGGTGCTGGGCAGCTTCGCGGTGACGGCCATGCTGACCAAGAACTCCTTCCTCGAAGAGATCCGCAAGCAGTACGTGCTGACGGCGCGCGCCAAGGGCCTGAGCGACCGCCGGGTGCTCTGGAAGCACGTGTTCCGCAACGCGCTGATCCCCATCATCACGGGCTTTCCGGCCGCTTTCATCGGCGCCTTTTTCACTGGCTCGTTGCTGATCGAGACCCTGTTCTCGCTGGATGGCCTGGGCCTGCTGAGCTACGAGAGCGTGATCCGGCGCGACTACCCGGTCGTGCTGGGCACGCTCTATCTTTTCACGCTGATCGGGCTGGTGACCAAGCTGATCAGCGACCTTTGCTACGTGTGGGTGGATCCGCGTGTCAAGTTCGATTGAGTCGCCCCTGGCCCCCGCGCACCCCGCGCACCCCGAGCGTGCCGAGGCGCCGGCACCGGCCTCGGCGGGCCCGGCCGGGAACGCCGCGGTGCCGACCGTCAGCCCGAGCCCCGGCCGCCGGGCCTGGATGCGCTTCAAACGCAACAAGCTAGGCTTCTGGAGCCTGATGGTCTTCTGCGTGCTGGTGGTGCTGAGCCTCTTCGCCGAGCTGATCTCCACCGACCGCCCGCTGATCGTGCGCTACGAAGGGCAGACCTACTTCCCCGTGCTGCGCGACTACTCCGAGAAGACCTTCGGCGGCGACTTCCAGACGCCGGCCGACTACCTCGATCCCTTCATCCGCGAGCGCATCACCAGCGGCGCCAACTGGGCCGTCTATGCGCCGAACCCCTACGGACCGCGCACGCTCAACTATTTCGCCAAGGCGCCGAACCCGGCCGCGCCCTCCGGCGAGAACTTTTTCGGCACCGACGACCGCGGCCGCGACCTGCTGGCGCAGTTGATCTACGGGTTTCGGGTGAGCGTGCTGTTCGCGCTGGCGCTCACGGCCATCGGCGTGGTGCTGGGCATCGTCGCCGGGGCCATCCAGGGCTACTTCGGCGGCAAGACCGATCTGGCCTTCCAGCGCTTCATCGAGATCTGGGGCTCCATGCCCGAGCTGTACCTCCTGATCATCTTCAGCGCCATCTTCGCCCCGAGCGTCGCGCTGCTGCTGATCCTGCTGAGCCTGTTCGGCTGGATGGGGCTGGCGGACTATGTCCGCGCCGAGTTCCTGCGCAACCGGCAGATGGACTACGTGCGGGCGGCGCGTGCGCTGGGCGTGAGCAACCTGCAGATCATGTGGCGCCACATCCTTCCGAACAGCATGACGCCGGTCGTGACCTTCCTGCCCTTCCGGATGAGCGCGGCCATCCTGGCACTGACCTCGCTCGACTTCCTGGGTCTGGGCGTGCCGCCCGGCACGCCCTCGCTGGGCGAGCTGCTGAACCAGGGCAAGGCCAACATCGACGCCTGGTGGATCTCGATCTCCACTTTCGGCGTGCTGGTGCTCACGCTGATGCTGCTGACCTTCATGGGCGATGCGCTGCGCGATGCGCTCGATCCGCGAAAGGCCGACCTGTGAACGAATCGGCTTTGCTCTCGGTGAGGGACCTGCGCGTCGCCTTCGGTGGCAAAGCGGTCGTGCACGGCATCGACTTCGACATCGCGCCCGGCGAGAAACTGGCCCTGGTCGGCGAATCGGGCTCCGGCAAGACCGTGACCGCGCTCAGCCTGCTGCGGCTGGCCCTGAATGCCGAGGTCACCGGCAGCGCGCGCCTGGCCGGCAACGGCGAGGGGGAGGGGCCGCGCGAGTTGCTGTCCCTGCCCGAGCGCGCGTTGCGCGGCATCCGGGGCAAGGAGATCGCGATGATCTTCCAGGAGCCGATGACCGCGCTCAACTCGCTCTACACCGTCGGCGACCAGATCGCCGAGGTGCTGGAATTGCACGAGGCCCTGCCGCGGCGCGCCGCGCAGGAGGCCGCGGTGCAACTGCTGGCCGACACCGGCATTCCCGAGCCGCAGCGGCGCGCGCGCGCCTTCCCGCACCAGCTCTCCGGAGGCCAGCGGCAACGGGCCATGATCGCCATGGCGCTGGCCTGCAAGCCGCGCCTGCTGCTGGCCGACGAACCCACCACGGCGCTCGACGTCACCGTGCGCGCGCAGATCCTGGAGCTGCTGGCCGGGCTGCAGCGCCAGCACCAGATGGCGGTGCTGCTGATCACCCACGACCTGAACCTGGTCCGGCGTTTCGCCGACCGGGTGGCGGTGATGGAACAGGGGCAGTTGGTGGAGCAGGGCGGCGTCGCCAGCGTGTTCGGCGACCCGCAGCATCCCTACACGCGCAAGCTGATCGACAGCCGGCCCGAGCGACGGCTGCCGCCCGCACCGGCCCTGGACGCCGCGCCCATCCTGGCGGCCCAGGGGCTGCAGGTGAGCTACCCGGTGCCGCGCCCCGGCGTGGCCGGCTGGTTCCGCAAGGGGCGCTTCGTGGCGGTGCAAGGCGCCGACTTCCGCATCCGCCCGGGCGAGACCCTGGGGGTGGTCGGCGAGTCGGGATCGGGAAAGTCCACGCTTGCGCTGGCGGCCCTGGGCCTGCTGCCCTACGGCGGCCACCTGGACATCGCCGGCCAGCGCTGGCGCACCAGCAGCACCGGCGACCGGGCCCTGCGACGGCAGATGCAGGTGGTGTTCCAGGACCCCTTCTCCTCACTGTCGCCGCGTATGACGGTGGAGCAGATCGTCGGCGAAGGCCTCACGGTCCATGCGCCCGAACTGGACGGTGCGGCCCGGCGTGCGCGTGCCCTGGCCGCGTTGGCCGACGTCGGGCTGACCGAGGCGCAGTTCCCGGCGCTCCTGGACCGCTACCCCCACGAGTTCTCAGGTGGGCAGCGCCAGCGGCTGGCCATTGCCCGGGCCCTGATCGTCGAGCCGCGTCTGCTGGTGCTGGACGAGCCCACCAGCGCGCTCGACGTCACCATCCAGAAACAGGTGCTGGGCCTGCTGCAGCACCTGCAGCGCGAGCGCGGCCTGAGCTACCTGCTGATCACGCATGACGTCGAGGTGATCCGTGCGATGGCGCACCAGGTCATCGTCATGAAAGACGGCGCGATCCTGGAGTCCGGCGAAGCCCTGCGGGTGCTCGACGCCCCTGAACATCCCTACACGCAGAAGCTGGTGGCGGCCGCACTGGGCTGATCGGGCAAGGACGAAACGTTGCGAATGTCGATGACCCGAAGCGAACGGTGCCAGGCCTGGCGCGCGGCGATGGCCTGCATGGTGGCGCTGGCGGTGGCGATGGGGTTGGGCCGCTTCGCCTTCACGCCCATGCTGCCGGTGATGCTGCACGAGGGCAGGCTGGACTTGCAGGAGGGCGGGCTGCTGGCCTCGCTGAATTACCTCGGCTATTTTCTGGGGGCGCTGTCCTGCGCGGCGATCCGCCTCGAGGCGCCCACCATGGTGCGCGGCGGGCTGGTCGCCACGGCCGCGCTGCTGCTGGGCATGGGCCTCTGGGACGATTTCACCTTCTGGGGGCTCGTGCGCGCAGCCGCCGGCGTGATGAGTGCCTGGACCTTCGTCTTCGCTTCCGGCTGGGGCCTGCGGCGGCTCGCCGAAACCCATGCGCCGGCGCTGCAGGGCGTGATCTACGCGGGGCCGGGCCTTGGCATCGCGGTGACCGGACTCTTGGGCGGTGCCATCGGGCGCTGGGGGTCCGAGGCGGGGTGGATCGGCTTCGGGCTGGTGTCGGTGCTGCTGATCGCGGGGGTCTGGCCCATCTTCGGGGACGGGAGCCGCGTCCACGCCGCGGCACCCGCCGTGGGTGGCGCGGCGGGGAGCCCGGAATCCACCGCCGCCCGCAGCGACGCGCGCTGGCTGGTCGCGCTGTACGGCCTGGCTGGATTCGGTTACATCATCACCGCCACCTTCCTGCCGGTCATTGCGCGGCAAGCGCTGCCGGGCTCGCCATGGCCCGACCTCTTCTGGACGGTGTTCGGCCTGGCGGTGGTGCCGGGGGCTCTGATCGGCGCGCGGGCGCCCACCCTGTGGGACAACCGCCTGCTGCTGGCCGCGGCCTACGGGCTGCAGGCGCTCGGTGTGCTGCTGTCGGTGGCCTGGCCGACCGTTGCCGGATTCCTGCTCGGCAGCCTGCTCCTCGGTGTGCCATTCACTGCCATCACCCTGTTCGCGATGCGGGATGCCCGCCGGCTGCGCGGCAATGCGGCCGCGGGCCTGATCGGCTACGCCACCGCCTCCTACGGCGTCGGCCAGATCCTCGGGCCGCTCTTCGCCGCGCCGCTTGCCCAGCGCACCGGCTCGTTCACACTCCCCTTGCTGGTGGCGGCGGCGGCGCTGGCGCTGGGGGCCGTCCTCTTCTGCGGGGTCTGGTGGCGCGCCCGGCGCCTGCAAGAGGTGTTGACCGCGTAGAAAACCGTGCTTCCTCGCCGCTTTGGCATATAATCTGAGACTCACGACCAAACGGGCGGGTACCTACCGCCCGTTTTTTATTGGTCGAAGCATTTCCGGGGGCGCCGAGCGGGCGGCGCTTCTGGCTCACACGAAGGCGCTCTCAGAGACGTGGCATTGCAGCAGACAGTGGAACGAACCGTGGCCGGCCTCGGCTACGACCTGGTCGAGATCGAACGCTCGGCCGGAGGACTGCTGCGCGTCACGATTGATTTGCCCTGGAGCGGCCCCACATCGGATGGGGCGCCGGAGGCCTTCGTGACCGTCGAGGACTGCGAAAAGGTCACCCGCCAGCTGCAGTTCGCGCTCGAGGTCGAGGGCGTCGACTACAAGCGGCTCGAGGTCTCCTCGCCGGGGATTGACCGGCCGCTTCGCAATGAGCAGGATTTCGAACGTTTTGCCGGCGAGGTGATCGACATCACGCTGAAGGCGCCCATGGGCGCGGCCGCGGGCAGTCATGTGGCGGCCAATCGCAAGAAATTTCGCGGCACGCTGGAGCGGGTCGCAGGGGCGGATGGTTCGCGGGGCTGGCAGATCGTCTGGAGCCTGGAGCCCGAAGGCAAGGCGGCGCTGAAGCCCGGCCAGAAGATCAGCAAGAAGCGCGCGCCAGCCCCGATGCAGGCGCTGGGCTTCGCCCTGGACGAACTGCGCGAGGCGCGGCTCGCCCCGATCGTGGATTTCAAGGGGCGCAGGCCCAAGCCCGGCGCACAGGCGACGGAATGAACAAGGAGAGTGGTGGCATGAATCGCGAAATGTTGATGTTGGTGGATGCGATCTCGCGCGAGAAGAACGTCGAGCGCGACGTCGTCTTCGGCGCGGTCGAGTCCGCCCTGGCGCAGGCCACCAAGAAGCTCTACCCGGGAGACGTGGACATCCGCGTGGCGGTGGATCGCGACAGTGGCGACTACGAAACCTTCCGCCGCTGGCACGTGGTGCCCGACGAGGCCGGCCTGCAGCTGCCTGACCAGGAAATCCTGCTGTTCGAGGCAAAGGAAGAGATGCCCGACATCGAGGTCGACGAGTACATCGAGGAAGCGGTGGAGTCGGTGCCGATCGGGCGCATCGGCGCCATGGCGGCCAAGCAGGTCATCCTGCAGAAGATCCGCGACGCCGAGCGCGAGATGCTGCTCAACGACTTCATGTCGCGCGGCGAGAAGATCTTCACCGGCACCGTCAAGCGCCTGGACAAGGGCGACATCATCGTGGAGGCCGGTCGCGTCGAAGGCCGCCTGCGCCGCAGCGAAATGATCTCCAAGGAAAATCTGCGCAACGGCGACCGCGTGCGGGCCATGATCATGGAGGTGGACCTGACGCTGCGCGGCGCGCCCATCATCCTGTCGCGCGCGGCGCCCGAGTTCATGATCGAGCTGTTCCGCCAGGAAGTGCCCGAGATCGAGCAGGGCCTTCTCGAGATCAAGAGCTGTGCTCGCGACCCTGGTTCGCGCGCCAAGATCGCCGTGCTCTCTCACGACAAGCGGGTCGACCCCATCGGCACCTGCGTCGGCGTGCGCGGCACGCGCGTGAATGCGGTCACCAACGAGCTGGCCGGCGAGCGCGTCGACATCGTCCTGTGGAGCGAAGACCCGGCCCAGTTCGTGATCGGCGCCCTGGCGCCGGCCAACGTGAGCTCGATCGTGGTCGACGAAGAGAAGCACGCCATGGACGTCGTGGTCGACGAGGAGAACCTCGCGATCGCGATCGGCCGCGGCGGCCAGAACGTGCGGCTCGCCTCCGAGCTGACCGGCTGGAAGATCAACATCATGGACGCCAACGAGTCGGCGCAGAAGCAGGCAAGCGAGACCGATGCCAGCCGCAAGCTCTTCATGGAGAAGCTCGACGTCGACGAGGAAATCGCCGATATCCTGATCTCCGAGGGCTTCACCAGCCTGGAGGAGGTCGCGTATGTGCCGATCTCCGAGATGCTCGAGATCGAGAGCTTCGATGAAGACACGGTCAACGAGCTGCGCGCTCGCGCCAAGGATGCGCTGCTCACCATGGAAATCGCCCGGGAGGAGAACGTCGAGAGCGTCTCGCAGGACCTGCGCGATCTGCAGGGCCTCGATCCCGCCCTGATCCCGAAGCTGGCCGAGGCGGGCGTGCACACGCGCGACGACCTGGCCGACCTCGCCGTCGACGAACTCACCGAAATCACCGGCCAGAGCGCCGATGAAGCCAAAAACCTGATCTTGAAGGCCCGCGAACACTGGTTCGCCGGCCAAGAGTGATGGTCATGGAGGCCCGAAACCAATATGTCCAGTACCACTGTCGCCGAGTTCGCGAACGAGCTCAAGAAGACTCCCGAAACCCTGCTTGATCAGCTCAAGAGCGCGGGCGTGCCCAAGGCCGCCGTCACCGATGCGCTGACCGAGGCCGACAAGCAGCGCCTGCTCGGCTTCCTGAAGGCCAGCCACGGCACGGTCGAGCCCGAGCGCAAGAAGATCACGCTGACGAAGAAGTCGACCACCGAGATCAAGCAGGCCGACGCGATGGGACGTGCGCGCACGATCCAGGTGGAAGTGCGCAAGAAGCGCACCTTCATCCAGCGCGACGACGGTCACCCGGCCACGCCGGAGCCCGTGAAGGCGTCCCCGCCCGCGCCGGCCACCGAGACGCAGGCGCCCGCCGCGCCGCGCATCGACGAGGCCGAACTGGCTCGCCGCGAGGAAGAGGCGCGCCGGCAGGCCGAACTGATCCGCCGCCAGGAAGAGGAATTGGCCGAGAAGCGCCGCCAGCGCGAGGAGGCCGAGGCCCGCGAGCGCGAACGGCAGGCGGAAGCCGAAAAGGCCGAGGAGCAGGCCCGTGCGGCGCGTGCCAAGGCGGCAGCCGAGAAGGCAGCCGCGGCCGTGACAGAAGGCGCCCCCGAGGCCCCCGAGGAGAGCCCGGCCGAGGCGCAACGCAAGGCCGCTGCCGAGGCAGCCGCCGAAGCCGCCGCCGCGGCCCAGGCCAAGGCCGCCGCCGAGTCGAAGGCGCGCGCGGAGGAAGAAGCCGCCCGTGCCCGCGACCTCGACGAGCGCCGCCGCAAGGCCCTGGCCGAGGCCGAAGCCATCCGCGCGATGATGAACTCGCCGGCGCGCGTGCTGACGCCGCCCAAGCCCCCCGAGAAGGTTGCCGAGGCCAAGAAGGGCACCCTGCACAAGCCGACTGCGCCGGGTGCGCGGACGGTGGCGCCCGCGCCAGGCGCGGCGCCCGCACCTGCGGCACCGGGGTCCGGCAAGGAAGTCAAGTCGGCCAAGCTTTCCTCGAGCTGGGCTGGCGACACCGCCAAGAAGAAGGAAATCAAGACCCGCGGCGACGCCAGCGGCGGCGTGGGCCGCGGCAACTGGCGTGGCGGTCCGCGCGGCCGTCGCGGCAACGATCGCCAGGAAGAGCGCGCACCGGCGCCGGTGATCGAGCAGCGCGTGCTCGAGGTGCACGTGCCCGAGACCATCACGGTTTCCGAGCTGGCGCACAAGATGTCCGTCAAGGCCTCGGAAGTCATCAAGCAGTTGATGAAGCTGGGCCAGATGGCGACCATCAACCAGTCGCTGGATCAGGACACCGCGATGATCATCGTCGAGGAAATGGGCCACAGCGCCGTCGTCGCGGCGCTGGACGATCCGGAAGCATTCACCGACGAGGACGTGTCGGCACAGCAGGCCGAGGCCCTGCCGCGCGCACCCGTCGTGACCGTGATGGGCCACGTCGACCACGGCAAGACCTCGCTGCTGGACTACATCCGCCGCACCAAGGTCGCGGCCGGCGAAGCCGGCGGCATCACGCAGCACATCGGCGCTTACCACGTGCAGACCGAGCGCGGCATGGTGTCCTTCCTCGACACCCCCGGTCACGAGGCCTTCACCGCCATGCGTGCCCGCGGCGCGCAGGCCACCGACATCGTCATCCTGGTGGTGGCGGCGGACGACGGCGTCATGCCCCAGACCAAGGAAGCCATCAGCCATGCCAAGGCGGCGAAGGTGCCGATCGTGGTGGCGATCAACAAGATCGACAAGCCCGATGCCAACCTGGACCGCGTCAAGCAGGAACTGGTGGGCGAGGAAGTCGTGCCCGAGGAATACGGCGGCGAAACGCCCTTCGTGCCCGTGTCGGCCAAGACTGGCCAGGGCGTGGACGACCTGCTGGAGCAGGTGCTGCTGCAGGCTGAAATCCTCGAACTCAAGGCGCCGGTGGATGCCGCCGCCAAGGGCCTGGTGATCGAAGCGCAGCTGGACAAGGGCCGCGGCCCGGTCGCGACCGTGCTGGTGCAGTCCGGCACGCTCAAGATCGGCGACGTGGTGCTGGCCGGCTCCACCTACGGCCGCGTGCGTGCCATGCTGGACGAAGACGGCAAGCCGACCAAGGAAGCGGGTCCCTCGATCCCGGTCGAGATCCAGGGCCTGACCGAGGTGCCGCAGGCCGGCGACGAGTTCATGGTGATGGGCGACGAGCGCCGTGCCCGCGAGATCGCGACCTACCGTGCGGGCAAGTTCCGCAACACCAAGCTGGCCAAGCAGCAGGCGGCCAAGTTCGAGAACGTGTTCTCGGAAATGGGTGCCGGCGAGGTCAAGACGCTGCCGATCATCATCAAGGCCGACGTGCAGGGCTCGCAGGAAGCGCTCGCGCAATCGCTGCTCAAGCTTTCGACCGACGAGGTCAAGGTGCAGGTGGTGTACGCGGCGGTGGGCGGCATCAGCGAGTCCGACATCAACCTGGCGATCGCTTCCAAGGCGACGGTCATCGGCTTCAACGTGCGCGCCGACGCTGGCGCGCGACGACTGGCCGAGGGCAACAACGTCAGCATCAACTACTACAGCATCATCTATGACGCCGTGGACGAGCTGAAGACGGCGATGGCCGGCATGCTGGCGCCCGAGCGTCGCGAAGAGGTCATCGGCTCGGCCGAGATCCGCACGGTCTTCGTGGCCTCGAAGATCGGCACGGTTGCGGGCAGCTACGTGACCTCGGGTTACGTCACCCGCAACGCGCACTTCCGCCTGCTGCGCGACAACGTGGTGGTCTACACCGGCGAGATCGAGTCGCTCAAGCGCATGAAGGACGACGTGCGCGAGGTCCGCGAAGGCTTCGAGTGCGGTATCAAGCTCAAGAACTACAACGACATCAAGGAAAACGATCAGTTGGAGTTCTTCGAGATCAAAGAGATTGCGCGTACGTTGTGAGCGCGCCACGATATCGGGCTCATCGCCGCGTTGCAGCCGTCTTGCCGTACCAAAGTACTGTCTGCGACGGCGCCGCGCCTTGCCCTGAGCCCGATCTCGTGACGCTTGTGATTGATCAACATGCCTAAGAGAAAAGCCGCCGTCCCCAACCGCGCCTTCAAGGTTGCCGATCAGATCCAGCGTGATCTGACGGAACTGATCGCGCGCGAGCTGAAGGATCCGCGGGTGGGCATGGTCACCATCCAGGCGGTGGAGGTCACGCCCGACTACGCGCATGCCAAGGTGTTCTTCAGCCTGCTCAAGGGCGACCCGGTGGAAACCACCGAGGCGCTCAATCAGGCGGCCGGCTTCTTGCGTAACGGTCTTTTCAAGCGGCTGCACATCCACACCGTGCCCACGCTGCACTTCCAGTTCGACCGCACCACCGAGCGCGCCGCCGACATGAACGCGCTGATCGCGCAGGCCGTCGCTTCCCGTTCCAAAGACGACTGAGCATGAACGCGCCACGCACCAGGGTGCAGCGGCGCCCTGTGCATGGGGTGTTGCTGCTCGACAAGCCGCTGGGTCTGTCCAGCAATCAGGCCTTGCAGAAGGCCAAGTGGTTGCTGCGCGCCGAGAAGGCCGGGCACACGGGCACGCTGGATCCCCTGGCGACCGGCGTGCTGCCGCTGTGCTTCGGCGCCGCGACCAAGTTCAGCCAGCTGCACCTGGACGCCGACAAGACTTACGAAGCCATCGCGCGCCTGGGCGTGCGCACGTCGACAGGCGACGCCGAGGGCGAGGTCATCGCCACGCGGCCGGTCGCCGTCGCGGCCGGCGACCTGGCGCGCGTCCAGGCGCAATTCACCGGCCCCATCCGGCAGGTGCCCCCGATGCACAGCGCCCTCAAGAGGGACGGCAAGGCCCTCTACGAGTACGCGCGCGAAGGCGTCGAGGTCGAGCGCGCGCCGCGCGACGTGGTGATCCGCTCGCTCGAGATCGCCGCCATGCCCGCCGACTGCATCCGCATCCGTGCCACCGTGAGCAAGGGCACCTACATTCGCACGCTGGGCGAGGACATCGGCGAGGCGCTGGGCTGCGGCGCCCACCTGACCGCGCTGCGCCGAATCGCCACCGGCGGTTTCGAGGCCACGCAATGTGTGACGCTGCCGGCGCTCGAGGCCATGGGCGAAGCCGGACGCCTGGCCTGCCTGCTGCCCACCGAATCGCTGCTGGCCGGCCACACGAGCGTCACGCTGGCCGCCGAAGATGCGGCACGCTTTCTCTCGGGCCTGCGCCGCCGTGGCGGCTGGCCGGACGCCGCGGAGGTCGCCGTCTTCGGACAGGCGCCGCGCGCCTTCCTCGGCACCGCCCACGTCAAGGCCGGCGAACTCATTCCCGGGCGCTTGCTGAACCCCATCGAAATACAGCAGACACTTTTGACCGAAGCCACACCATGAGCAATCAACAGATCCGCAACATCGCCATCATCGCCCACGTCGACCATGGCAAGACCACCATGGTCGACCAGTTGCTGCGCCAGTCCGGCACCTTCGCCGAGCACGAGAAGGTGGTCGATACCGTGATGGACAACAACGCCATCGAGAAGGAGCGCGGCATCACCATCCTGGCGAAGAACTGCGCCGTGACCTGGAAGAACACGCACATCAACATCGTCGACACCCCCGGGCACGCCGACTTCGGCGGCGAGGTGGAGCGTGCGCTGAGCATGGTGGACGGCGTGGTGCTGTTGATCGATGCGCAGGAAGGGCCCATGCCCCAGACGCGCTTCGTGACCAAGAAGGCGCTCGCCCTGGGCCTCAAGCCCATCCTGGTGGTGAACAAGGTCGACAAGCCGGGCGCGCGCCCCGACTACGTCGTCAATGCCGCCTTCGACCTGTTCGACAAGCTGGGCGCGACCGACGAGCAGCTCGATTTCCCGGTGGTCTACGCCTCGGGCATCAACGGCTGGTCGTCGATGGAGGAGGGCGCGCCGGGCGAGCAGTGGGGCCCCGACATGTCGGCGCTGTTCGACACCATCCTCAAGCACGTGCCGGCGCACGAGGGCGACCCCGCGGCGCCGCTGCAACTGCAGATCTCCGCGCTGGACTTCTCGACCTTCGTGGGCCGCATCGGCGTGGGCCGCATCAACGCCGGTACCCTCAAGCCCATGATGGATGTCGTGGTCATGGAAGGCCCGGACGGCAAGACGGTCAAGGGCCGCGTGAATCAGGTATTGACTTTCCAGGGCCTGGACCGCGTGCAGACCAACGAGGCCGGCCCCGGGGAGATCGTGCTGATCAACGGCATCGCCGACCTCGGCATCGGAGTGACGGTGACCGATCCCGTGAATCCCGCGCCGCTGCCCATGCTCAAGGTCGACGAACCGACGCTGACCATGAACTTCTGCGTCAACACCAGCCCGCTGGCCGGCCGCGAGGGCAAGTTCGTCACCAGCCGCCAGATCTGGGACCGGCTGCAGAAGGAACTGCAACACAACGTGGCGCTGCGCGTGAACGAGACCGATGAGGAAGGCGTCTTCGAAGTCATGGGCCGGGGTGAACTGCACCTCACGATCCTGCTGGAAAACATGCGCCGGGAGGGCTACGAAATGGCGGTGTCCAAGCCGCGCGTGGTGTTCCGCGACATCGACGGCGTCAAGCACGAGCCGATCGAACTGGTGACCGCCGACATCGAGGACCAGCATCAGGGCGGCGTGATGCAGGCGCTCGGCGAGCGCAAGGGCGAGCTGGTCAACATGGAGCCGGACGGCCATGGGCGCGTGCGCCTGGAATACCGCATTCCGGCGCGCGGCCTGATCGGCTTTTCCAACGAGTTCCTGAACCTCACCCGCGGCACCGGGCTGATCTCGAACATCTTCGAGGGCTACGAGCCGCACAAGGGCGAGATCGGGGGCCGCAAGAACGGCGTGCTCATCTCGATGGACGACGGCGAGATCTTCACCTACGCGCTGGGCAAGCTGGACGATCGGGGCCGCATGTTCGTGCGCGCCAACGATCCGGTGTACGAGGGCATGATCGTCGGCATCCACAGCCGGGACAACGACCTCGTGGTCAACGCCACGCGCACCAAGCAGCTCACCAACTTCCGCGTCTCGGGCAAGGAAGACGCGATCAAGATCACGCCGCCCATCGATCTCACGCTCGAGTACGGGGTGGAGTTCATCGAGGATGACGAACTGGTCGAGATCACGCCCAAGAGCGTGCGCCTGCGCAAGCGCTACCTGAAGGAGCACGAACGCAAGCGCGCCAGCCGCGAAACCGCCGTCTGAATGCTCTTCCCCATGCGCCGCGGATTTCCCCAAGCGGTACAGACGGCGCGATCGTGCTGACGCACGGCCGCGCGGTCTGGCTGATGGTCGCCGTGACCCTGATGTGGGCCACGGCGGGCGTGGTGACGCGCCATCTCGAACATGCACGCAGCTTCGAGATCACCTTCTGGCGCAGCTTCTTCACCCTGGCGGCCCTGCTGGTGATTCTGCCGGCCTGGCAGGGTAGGGCGGTGTTCGCCAGGATCCGATCGGGCGGTACCGCGCTCTGGATCTCCGGTGTCTGCTGGTGCGTGATGTTCACCGCTTTCATGGTGGCGCTCACGCTCACCGGCGTGGCCAATGTGCTGGTGACGATGGCGCTGGGGCCGCTGTTCACGGCCCTGGCGGCGCGCATCCTCATCGGGCACCGGCTGCCGGTGCGCACCTGGGCCGCCATCGTCGTGGCGGGCCTGGGGATCGGCTGGATGTACGGCACCCAACTCGGCGAGGGATTGCTCGCCGGGACACTGGTGGCGCTGTGCGTGCCGCTGGCCGGCGCCTGCAACTGGACCGTGGTGCAGCATGCCCATGCGAAGGGGCATGAGGTGGACCTGGTGCCTTCCGTGCTGATCGGCGCCGCCCTGTCTTCGCTGATCACCCTGCCCCTGGCCTGGCCCTTCCAGGCGAATGCTCACGACGTAGGCCTGCTGGCCTTCCTGGGCGTGTTCCAGCTGGCCATCCCCTGCGTGCTGTCGGTGCTGTGCGCGCGCGTGCTGAAGGCGCCCGAGGTGGCGCTCCTGGCCCTGCTGGAGATCATCTTCGGCATCGCCCTGGCCTGGCTGGGTGCGGGCGAGGCGCCGGCGCCGAGCGTTCTGACCGGCGGGGCGCTGGTGATCGGCGCGCTGGTGTTCAACGAATGGCTGGGGCTGCGCGGTCGGCGGACGGCCGGCGTTCCATTGCCGACCTCGCGTTAGCATCGGGCTTTCACCGACGACGCGCCGGGCAGCCAGTGCGTTTTGCAGACGTTTTCACTCGAGGGAGTATCGATGCGACTTTCCATTCTCGTCCTGGCCGCTGCGGCCGCCACCACTGCCTTGGGCGCCGCGGCGCAGGTTCAGGTGAACATCAACGTCCCGGGCCTGGTGGCGGTGGCGCCGCCGGCGCCTCGGTATGAGGTTGTGCCGGCGCCTCGCGCGGGTTATGTCTGGGCGCCCGGCCATTGGCAATGGCAGCAGGGTTCCTATGCCTGGCGTGGCGGGTATTGGGAGCGCGCCCGGCCCGACTACGTGTACGCCCCTGGGCGCTGGGTACAGGCCGACGGCGGCTGGCGTTGGGTCGAGCCCAACTGGAAGCGTGGTGGCAAGCACGGCCGCGAGGACCAGCGGTATCGCCATGACGATCGTCACCACCACGGCGGCCACGATGACGACCACCACGGCGGCTACCACTGCCCGCCGGGGCAGGCCAAGAAGGGGCGCTGCTGAGCGCTGCGCCCCCGGCACGGATCAGGGCCGCGCCACCTTCCAGACGTTGTTGAAGCCATCGCCGGTCTTGTCGCCGGCCTTGGTGTCCTTGGACCAGTAGTAAAGCGGCCAGCCCTTGTAGGCCCATTGGCGCTTGCCGTCGTCGCGCGTGATGATGGTGTAGGCACCCATCGGCCTGGCGCCGTCGGCAGCCATCAGCGGCGGCCAGTTGGTGGCGCAGGGGCCGTTGCAGGCGGACTTGCCGCTGCCGGCGGCGTCGCGGTCGAAGGTGTAGAGCGTCATGCCGGTCGGCCCGATCAGCACGCCGTCGGCGGTACGGGTCGGGGTGTCCGGTGCCGATGCCATTTTCGACATGCTGCCGCAGCCTGCGAGCAGGGCGGCTGCGAGGATCGAGGCGCTGAGTAGCTTCATCTGCGTTTTCTCCTTGTGTTGAAAATCGTCTTCAAAGTTCTTCAAAGGTCTTCAAAGCTGCCGGTAGACCATATCGGCCAGCCCCAGCAGCGTCTCCCGCGGCAGGTGCCCCGCGAGTGCGTAGCCGAACCCCCGGTCGACCCAGTAGAAGCTGGGCACCGGGCCCTCCGCCGAATAGCGGAACGCGGTCTCCCCGACCGGCGCCGATGCGGCCTTCTTCGATTCCTGGTGCAGGCTGCCGATGTAGAGCGTCAATCGCTCACCGTCGCCGCGCTCGAACATGAACTGTGCCCGAGCCCCCTCGCCACCCGGCAGCAGACGACCGCCGACCAGCGCGTAGCCCTGGGCCGACAAATCCGGCACCTTGAGCGGGCGGTCAAGCCGTTTCGAGAGCCACTGCACCAGGTGCTGCTGCTCGGCGGCTGCCACTTCCACCGGATGGCGCTTCTCGGGCGCATAGACCGCGTGGGCCACGGCCGCGGCACGGACGAATTCGCGCGCCGCGGGCCCCGTGGACAGCAAGGGCGCGCCGTGCTGCGTATCCCACTCGACATGGCTGAGCCAGCCGATGCCGAAGGCGGCCAGCAGGCCGGCGGCGATGCCGCCCCAGCGCATCCAGCGTGCGTGCAGCGTCTGGCGCGCGGCCACCTGCTCCGCGGCGGCCAGCAGCGAGGTCGGCACCGGCTCGTCCAGGACCTTGTCGTGCAGCCGGCGCAGCGCATCGCGCTGGGCCCGCCAGGCAGGTTGGTCTGTGTCGGGGGGCAAGGCGCGGGGCGGCTTCATGGCGATGCGCTTCACTTGAGACGGCGCAGGGGCGCGCGGCCGGCAGCAGGCGGCGGGGCCCCTTCCATCAGTTCCTGCAGGCGCACGCGTGCGCGGGCAAGGCGCGACATGACGGTGCCCAGGGGCACGTTCAGCACGCGGGCCAGCTGCGCGTAGGACAGGTCTTCGAGCGCCACCAGGAGCAACACGGCGCGCTGCTCCTCCGGCAGCATCATGAGGCAGCGCTGCAGGTCGATGGCACGGTCGCGGTGGCTCTCCGCCCCCTCTAGCTGAGGCGCCATCTCTTCGATGTCGACCGTGGCGCGCGGCGTGGCGCGGCGCGCCTGGCTGGCGAACACGTTGTGCATGATGGTGAACAGCCAGGCCCGCAGATCGCTGCCCACGATCCAGAGCTGCCATTTGTGGCAGGCGCGTTCCAGGGTGTCCTGGACCAGGTCGTCGGCGGCCCAGGCATCGCCCGTCAGCGCACGCGCGTAGCGGCGCAGGCTGGGGATCTGGTCGATGAGCGAGCGTGAATCCATCACTGCACAAACGCCTGGGGGGTGCAGTTTATTCCCGCGTGCCGAAAAAATTTTCGCGCCAAGGCGTTCGACGCGAAAAGCCAGCGCAAGAGCAGGCGCTCTCAGCGCTCGGTGCGCAGCACCCGCGGCTTGATCGCCTTGGCGGGGTTGCCGCCATAGACCGTCCATGCATCGAGCGACCGGAAGGTCACGCCGCGCGCACCCAGGACGGCGCCTTCGCCCACCTCCACACCCGGGCCGACGAAGGCTTCTGCCGCGATCCAGGCGCCCGCGCCGATGGTGATCGGACTGGCCGTCAGTTGGAACGTGGCCGAGGTGATGTCGTGCGTGCCGGCGCATAGATGCGCGCCCTGCGACACCAGCGCCGCCCGGCCCAGCGTGATCGGTGCCATGTTGTAGCAGTTGACCCGCTCGGCCAGCAGCGCACGGTCGGCCAGGTGCAGGTGGGGCGGATACCAGACCCGCGCGCTGCCGCGCACGTCGCTCGACTCGCCCAGCCGTGCGCCGAAGAGCTTGAGCAGAAAGCGCCGCCAGAAGCGCATCTGAGGCGGCGTCCAAGAGGCCAGCAGGGCCCAGGTGACGTTCCAGGCCGCGCGCAGCAGGCGGTTGCGCAACGAAAAGCTGGGGCCGCCTTCGAGCGGGTTGGTGTGCTCGGCGTCGAGCGGTTGAGCGGCCATGGCGTGTCGTTCCCTTCAGCGGTTGCGGCTTTTCATGGCGCGTTCGACCTCGCGCTTGCCTTCGCGATCCTTGATGGTGTCGCGCTTGTCGTGCTCGGCCTTGCCCTTGGCCAGCGCGATCTCGCACTTCACCTTGCCGGCCTTCCAGTGCAGGTTGAGCGGCACGAGCGTATATCCCTTCTGCTCGACCTTGCCCACCAGGCGCCGGATCTGCTCCTTGTGCAGCAGCAGCTTCTTGGTGCGCACGGCATCCGGGTTGACGTGGGTCGAGGCGGACTTCAGGGGATTGATCTGGCAGCCGATGACGAAGAGCTCGCCGTCGCGGATCACGACGTAGCCGTCGGTCAGCTGGACCTTGCCCTCGCGCAGCGATTTGACCTCCCAGCCTTCCAGGACCATGCCGGCCTCGAAGCGCTCTTCGAAGAAGTAGTTGTAGGCGGCTTTCTTGTTGTCCGCGATCCGGGAGGAGGTGTCCTGTTTTTTGGTGGCCATGGCTTCGTCAGTTGGGGGCGCATGGCAATCGCACAATCGTCAGGCGCACACACCGGCGCCGATTCTATGAAATGAGGCAAGGGCCCCCAGCGAGGTCTGTTCACGGTGTGGTTCGGCGACACGACGTGGCGCATGGCGGCCTGCGCGCGCTCGAGATGAGCTGCCGGACCGCTTTCTTACAATCGAACGCAGTCCCGATTCGATGTCATGAAAGCAGTTCACAAGTCCATCCTGATCTGGTACAGCGCCGAGCAGATGTACAACCTGGTCACCGATGTGGCGAAATATCCCGAGTTCCTGCCCTGGTGCGACAAGGCCCGCGTGATCGAGCAGGACGAGGGCGGCATGACGGCCGAAGTCGGCCTGGCCTTCAGCGGCTTCCACCACAGCTTCACGACGCGCAACACGCACGTGAAGGGCCGCGAGGTGCATTTGCGGCTGGTCGATGGGCCCTTCTCCCATCTGGAAGGCGCCTGGAAGTTCACCCCGGTTGGCGAGGAGGGCGAACACGCCTGTCGCGTGGAGCTGAACCTCAGCTACGGCTTCAGCAACTTCGCCCTGCAGGCCCTGGTCGGCCCGGTGTTCGACAAGATCGCCTCCAATCTGGTCGAGGCCTTCGTCAAGCGCGCCGAGCACGTCTACGGTTGACGCCGATGCCACGCGTCACGATCGCATACTCGCCTGCTGCGCGCGAGGTGGTCGAGCTGGAACTGGAGGTCGCCGAAGGTGCGACCGTGCGGGACGTGGTGCGCGACAGCGGTCTCGCAGCGCGCTTTCCCGAGCTCGAAGGGGATGCGATGGTGCCGGGCATCTGGGGCCGTGCCGCCGAGTGGGAACAGCCGGTCCGGTCACTCGATCGCATCGAGCTGTGCCGCCCGCTCACGGTCGATCCCAAGGTCGCGCGGCGCGAGCGCTTCCGCCAACATGGTGCGCGCGGCACCGGCCTCTTCGCGCGGCGGCGCAAGGGCGGCAAGGCGGGGTATTGAGGGAGAGTGGGGAGGCCGAGGCAGGGAGGGGGACGGCCGCTGACCGGGGACTCGCGATTGCGACTTGCTACTTGCAGTCGCTGTCGATCACGGCTTGCAGGCGCTGCGTCTCGGTGGCGCGCGCCTTGTCGTCCATGATCTCGCGCTCGCCCTGGGCATTGAGCCGGGCGACGCGAATGCCGCTGTCCATGGTCGCCTTGCCCTGGCGTGCGCGCTGGCAGTTCTCGGCCTTGGCCTGGGCAACCTTCTGCGCCTCTGCGGCCTGCTTCGCCTTTTCGGCTTCCTCGGCCTTGCGGGCTTTTTCCTCGAGTTCCTTGTCCACGCCGGCGGGCTTGGGCCCGGCGGGAGCGCCGGCGGCGGCAGGGACGGCCGCGGCGGTTGCGTCCGGCGCCGGCGCGGCGCTGAAGGTCACTCGCCCGGAGGCAGGTGGGCCGGGTCGGCGGAGGATGTTCTTCTCGGGGATCTCGGGCGGCGGCGCCGTGTCGCTGAAGACTTTCTTGTTGTTCTGATCGATCCACTGCCACTGGGCCACGGCGGTCGTCGCGGCGAGAAGGCAAGCGGATCCGAATACGAACACGTGCGCGAACTTCATGGGCGGCAGTTTAGCGCCGTTTACGTTTAGCAACGTTTTCATGTGTGCTTCCGCCGGGGCGGGCGCGGCATTTGACCAACACCCGCGCTTTCGATGCGCGGCCCCGCCTGGGGCGACCACGGATGAGCCCCGGGTCATGAACCCGCGCGCCGGCCGGCCTTGATGCCGTCGCTACAATCCGTTTTTTGGAGCTTCACCCATGCGCCTTCTCGGAAAAGCGCTCACCTTCGACGACGTGTTGCTGGTGCCAGCGTACTCCCAGGTCCTTCCCAAGGACACCTCCCTCGCCACCAAACTCTCCCGGAACATCACGCTGAACCTGCCCCTGGTCTCCGCGGCCATGGACACCGTGACCGAAGCCCGCCTCGCGATCGCGATGGCGCAGGAAGGCGGCATCGGGATCGTGCACAAGAATTTCACGCCTGCCGAACAGGCTGCGCAGGTGGCCAAGGTCAAGCGCTACGAGTCCGGCGTGCTGCGCGATCCGGTGGTGATCACGCCCGGTCACACCGTCCTGCAGGTGCTGCAGCTGTCCGAAGAACTCGGCATCTCCGGCTTCCCCGTGTTGGACGGCGGCAAGGTGGTGGGCATCGTGACCGGGCGTGACCTGCGCTTCGAGAGCCGTTACGACGTACCGGTCAGCGAGATCATGACGCCGCGCGAGCGCCTGATCACCGTGTCGGAGGGCACCACGCCGGCCGAGGCCAAGGCGCTGCTGAACAAGCACAAGCTCGAGCGCCTGCTGGTGATCAACAGCGCCTGGGAGCTCAAGGGCCTGATCACCGTCAAGGACATCACCAAGCAGACCAGCTTCCCCAATGCGGCGCGCGATGCCAGCGGCCGCCTGCGCGTGGGTGCGGCGGTCGGCGTGGGCGAGGGCACCGAGGAACGCGTCGAGGCGCTCGTGAAGGCGGGCGTCGATGCGATCGTGGTCGACACCGCGCACGGCCACAGCGCCGGCGTCATCGAGCGTGTGCGCTGGGTCAAGAAAAACTATCCGCAGGTCGACGTGATCGGCGGCAACATCGCCACCGGCGATGCCGCCCGCGCGCTGGCCGACGCCGGCGCCGACGCGGTCAAGGTCGGCATCGGCCCGGGCTCCATCTGCACCACCCGCATCGTGGCCGGCGTGGGCGTGCCGCAGATCATGGCGGTCGACAACGTCGCCACCGCGCTGCAGGGCAGCGGCATCCCGCTGATCGCGGACGGCGGCATCCGCTACTCGGGCGACATCGCCAAGGCCATCGCCGCCGGCGCGAGCAGCGTGATGATGGGCGGCATGTTCGCCGGCACCGAGGAGGCGCCCGGCGAGATCGTCCTCTTCCAGGGCCGCAGCTACAAGAGCTACCGCGGCATGGGCTCGATCGGCGCAATGCAGCAGGGCAGCGCCGACCGCTACTTCCAGGAATCGACCACCGGCAACCCCAACGCCGACAAGCTGGTGCCCGAAGGCATCGAGGGCCGCGTGCCGTACAAGGGGTCGATGGTCTCGATCATCTACCAGATGTCCGGCGGCCTGCGCGCCAGCATGGGCTACTGCGGCTGCGCCACCATCGAGGACATGAAGAGCAAGGCCGAGTTCGTGGAGATCACCACCGCCGGCATTCGCGAGAGCCACGTGCACGACGTGCAGATCACGAAGGAAGCGCCGAACTACCGAGCCGATTGATTCTGGCCAGATTCCTGATTCTGGCCACAATTGCTAGAATCAGGCCTTTCATCGGATTCAGGCCAGAACCATGCAGACAGTCTCCGTCCACCAAGCCAAGGACCGGTTTTCGGCCCTGCTGCAGGCTGTGGAGAACGGCGAGGAAGTGGTCATCACCCGCCACGGCAAGAAGATCGCCCGCATCGTGCACGACCCCGAAGCGGTGCTCAGCGAAGCCGAAAGGGCCCAGGCCCAGCAGCGCGCCCTCGATGCACTGCGCGCCTACCAGGCCGGCGTCAAGCCCGCCGTCGCGGGCCAGACCGACTGGAAGAGCCTGCGCGACGCCGGCCGCAGGGAATGAAGCCGATCGTCATCGATGCCTCGGCCGCGGCCGCGTGGATCATGCCGGACGAAGTCAGCGATGCCGCCCTGCGCCTCTATGCGGAGGCCACCGAGCCGAACGAGACATTCCATGCGCCCGCGCTCTGGGTCTGGGAGACCGGCAACCTTCTCCTGATGGGGCGGGCGCGCGGCCGCGTCGACGACGCGCAGGTCGAGCAGGCGCAGGCCTTGCTGGCCGCAACCCACATCAGCTTCGATCCCGTGCCTTCGCTGCACCGTCGTGCCCAGATCGGGCGGATGGCCCAGGCGCACGGCCTGACCTTCTACGACGCCTCCTACCTCGAACTCGTGCTGCGCCTGAACGGGCAGCTCGCCTCGCTGGACAAGAAGCTCGTGGCCGCGGCCCGGGCCTGCGGCATCGTCTGCCTCAGTTTTTGAAGAGCCCCTCATGCAACACCAGAAAATCCTCATCCTCGATTTCGGCTCCCAGGTCACGCAGCTGATCGCACGGCGTGTGCGCGAGGCGCACGTGCTCTCTGAAGTCCATCCCTGCGACGTCAGCGACGACTGGGTGCGCGAGTACGCGAAGGACGGCACGCTCAAGGGCGTGATCCTCTCCGGCAGTCACGCGAGCGTGTACGAGGAGTCGACTGACAAGGCGCCCCAGGCCGTGTTCGAACTGGGGGTGCCGGTGCTGGGCATCTGCTACGGCATGCAGACCATGGCCCACCAGTTGGGCGGCAAGGTCGAGGGTGGCCACAAGCGCGAATTCGGCTTCGCCGCGGTGCGGGCGCGCGGCCACACCGAGTTGCTGCGCGACATCGCCGACTTCACCACCGACGAAGGCCACGGCATGCTCAACGTCTGGATGAGCCACGGCGACAAGGTCACCGAGCTGCCGCCGGGCTTCAGGCTGATGGCATCCACCGACAGCTGCCCGATCGCCGGCATGGCCGACGAGACGCGGCACTTTTACGCGGTGCAGTTCCATCCCGAGGTCACGCACACACAGCAGGGCAAAGCCATCCTCGAGCGCTTCGTCCTCGGCATCTGCGGCGCGAAGCCCGACTGGGTGATGCGCGACCACATCGCCGAGGCGGTGGAGGTGATCCGCGCCCAGGTGGGCGACGAGGAAGTGATCCTCGGCCTTTCCGGCGGCGTCGATTCCTCGGTGGCCGCGGCGCTCATCCACCGCGCCATCGGCGACCAGTTGACCTGCGTCTTCGTGGACCACGGCCTGCTGCGCCTGAACGAGGGCGACATGGTGATGGACATGTTCGTCGGCCAACTGCACGCCAAGGTGATCCGCGTGGACGCCAGCGAACTGTTCCTGGGCAAGCTGGCCGGCGTGAGCGACCCGGAGGCCAAGCGCAAGATCATCGGCAGCGAGTTCGTCACTGTCTTCAAGCAGGAAGCCGCCAAGCTCACCAGCGCCGGCGCCAAGGGCGCCAAGTGGCTGGCCCAGGGCACCATCTACCCCGACGTGATCGAGTCCGGCGGCGCCAGGAGCAAGAAGGCCGTCACCATCAAGAGCCATCACAACGTGGGCGGCCTGCCCGAGCAACTCGGGCTCAAGCTGCTGGAGCCGCTGCGCGACCTCTTCAAGGACGAAGTGCGCGAGCTGGGCGTGGCGCTGGGCCTGCCGCCGGAGATGGTGTATCGCCACCCCTTCCCGGGCCCGGGCCTGGGCGTGCGCATCCTGGGCGAGGTGAAGAAGGAATATGCCGACCTGCTGCGGCGCGCCGACGCGATCTTCATCGAGGAACTGCGCAACTTCAAGGACCCGTCCTCGGGCAAGAGCTGGTATGACCTGACCAGCCAGGCCTTCACCGTGTTCCTGCCGGTCAAGAGCGTCGGCGTGATGGGCGATGGCCGCACCTATGACTACGTGGTCGCGTTGCGGGCGGTGCAGACCAGCGACTTCATGACCGCCGACTGGGCCGAGCTGCCCTATGCGCTGCTCAAGAAGGTGTCAGGGCGGATCATCAACGAGGTGCGCGGGATCAACCGGGTGACCTACGACGTTTCGAGCAAGCCGCCGGCGACGATCGAGTGGGAGTGAAACCGCAGAAGATCTGCATACGACATCATGGGCTGGAGCAAGAACGAAGTCATTCACGACGTCCTTGATCAATACCACCGGCATATGCACTTCCTGGACGCCGTACGCTGACGAGTCTCCCGAGGGGCCCGTCCGGCCGCGCGCAGCGACTGCCCTGGCACCTTGAAAAGCGTGGGCAGGCAGCAAGACGCGTCGTAAGGGCCATCCCTTACCATTCGCGACCGCATGCTTCCGCTTCCGCCACTCAATGCACTCAGGGCCTTCGAGGTCGCGGGGCGGCTGCGGAGCATCACGCGCGCCGCCGAAGAACTGCATGTGACACCCGCGGCGGTCAGCCGGCAGATCAAGGCGCTGGAGGATTTCCTCGGAGTCCAGCTCTTCGATCGTGGTGGCGGGCGCTTCGCACTGACGCCGGTCGGAGAGCGTTACCTCGCATCGGTCGCCGTGTCGCTCAACGACCTGCGCGCTGCCACGAATGCCGCGATGGGCGGCACCTATCGCCGGCTCGTGCTGCGGCTGCGCTCGCCCGCGACATTCGCCGTCAAGTGGCTGATCCCCCGGCTCGCCGGATTCCACTCGAAGCATCCGACCATCGACGTGCAGCTTGCGACCTCGCCCGCGCCACTGGATTTCGAGCGCGAAGACATCGATGCGGGCGTCGAACTCGGCGATGGCACATGGCCGCGCGACCACACGATCCGCCTCGTGCCCAACGAACTGGTTCCCGTCATGTCGCGCGACGCGGCATTCGCGCCGCCGACCCGCCCGGACGACCTGAGCCACTGCACCCTGCTGCATTCCCTGGCGCGCCCGGACGACTGGAGCCTCTGGCTCGAAGCAGCAGGCGCGGCGAACGTCAATCCCTATTCCGGCATGAAGTACGAGACCTCCTTGCTGGCCTACCAAGCGGCTTCGGAGGGGCATGGCGTCGCGGTGGCCCAGAAGGCCTTCGTGGAGAAAGAGCTCGCGAGTGGCGGACTGTTCATTCCCATCGACTTCGTGCTCGACCGCGGACGGCACACCTACTACTTCGTCTGGCCCGAGGGCAGGGAACCCTCGGCGCCGCTGGCGGCCTTCATCGCCTGGCTGCGCCAGGCCAGCGAGGCGCGAACGGCCTCGACGCTCAGCAGGCTTTGACTTGAGGTAAAGGCACCCGCAGCAAAACTCGTTTGCCTGCACCGCGCCCCAAAAATACGCTTCGGAGGTCGCAGTTACCTCGCCCCGCTCGACAGCGTGGGCCGAAGAATGATGTTGAGAGACAGCCTGTCCGGCATTCGCGTGCTGGATTTTTCCCACGTGGTCGCCGGCCCCGTCTGCGGCATGCTGCTGGGCGACATGGGCGCCGACGTCTGCAAGATCGAGCCGCTCGACGGCGAACTGGGCCGCACCATCGGTCCGCCCTGGCAGAACGGCGAGAGCGTGGTCGCGCTCAGCGTGAACCGCAGCAAGCGCGGGCTGGCGGTGGACCTGCGGCACGAGGCGGGCCGCGCCGCGGTGCGGCGCATGGCCCTTCAGGCCGACATCCTCGTCGAAAGCTTTCGGCCCGGCGTGATGCGAAAGTTCGGGCTCGACGCGCCTTCCTTGCAGGGCGCGAACCCGCGGCTCGTCTACTGCTCCATCTCGGCCTACGGCCAGTCCGGCCCCGGGCGCGACAAGCCCGGCGTGGACGGCGTGATCCAGGCGGTGGCCGGGCTCATGGCCACCCTCGGCGAGGAGAACGGGAGCCCCGCCAAGGTCGGCATTCCCATCGCGGACATGGCCACCGGCTATCTCGCCACCGTGGCGACGCTCTCGGCGCTCCACAAGGCACGCGAGACGGGCCGTGGCCAGCACTTGGACATGAGCCTCTTCAATGCGACGGTGATGCTGCAGCACCTGGGGATGGCCTTCCACTTCGCGACCGGATTGGAGCCGGCGAAGCTGGGCAGCGCAGCCCCTTACGCCGCGCCGAATGAAGCTTTTCCCACGGCGGATGGCTGGATCATGGTGGCGGCCTATCAGCCTGCGCGCTGGAACAGGCTGTGCGAACTGCTCGGCCTCGAAGACCTGAGCCGGGATGCGCGCTTCGCCGACAACGAGGCGCGCGTCGGCAACCGCACCGCGTTGCATGCCGTCCTGGACCCGGTCTTTCAGCGGTTTTCCACCCGGCATTGGCTCGATCGCCTGTCCGCCGGCGACATCCTGTGCGCTCCGATCGCAAGCTATGCGCAGGTGCGCGCCTCGGCCGAGTACCAGGCCGGTGGCATCGAGATCGAAACCGAGCATCCCGTGGCTGGAACCGTGCGCATGCCGGGCCTGGCCTTCGGCGATGCGACGACGCTGCCGTATCGGGCCGCCCCCACGCCCGGCCAGCATTCCGCCGAGATCCTGGCCGAGTACGGCATCGACGCGGAAGACATCCGGGCCTTGCAGGCCTGCGGCGCCATCCGCGGCCCATCGATCAATCCCTGACCGACGCTCATGACCATGACCCATCGAGAACCCGATTCGCCCTTGCTCGTCCGTTGCGACCAGCAGGTTCTGACCATCGAACTGGCCTCCGGCCAACCAGGCCATCCACTGACCGTGGCCATGACCGAGCACCTGGCCGATGCGCTGGAGGACGCGGCCCGCCGCACCGACATCCACTGCGTCGTGCTGCAGTCCCAAGGCCGTCATTTCTGCAGCGGCGGCAACGTGAAGGACATGCGCGACGGAGCCGATCTCATGCAAGGCGGCGTGGCCGACGTCCGCGACCGCCTGCGTCGCAGCCTGCACCGCCTGCCGCGCGCGCTCCAGGCAATCGAGGTCCCCACCATTGCCGCCGTGCAAGGCGCCGCCGTCGGGGCCGGGTGCGACCTGGCCTTGATGTGCGACATCCGCATCGCCTCCGTGGATGCAAGCTTCGCGGAGAGCTTCCTGCGGCTGGGGTTGGTTTCGGGCATCGGCGGCGCCTGGTTCCTGACCCGCATCGTCGGGCTGTCCAAGGCGCTGGAGATGTCTTTCACGAGCGAATTTCTCGGCGCGGAGGCGGCCGAGCGATGCGGCATCGTTTCCGAGGTGGTGGCGCGGGATGCCTTGCACGCCCGTGCGGCGGAGATGGCGGCCCGCATCGCCGCCAATCCGCCCACCGCCATGCGCATGGCCAAGAAGCTGGTGCGCGAGTCGGCCGCTTCATCCTTGCCCACGGCGCTGGAGATGGCCGCGTCGATGCAGGCGATCCTGTTGTGCGGGGACGAACACAAGCAGCGGGTCCGCCAGTTCCTCGATGCCGACGCCGCCCATCGATGAAAAGCATCGCTGCCTGACGCAGCACATCCACAAAGGAGACTTCATGTCCATCACTACTTGCGCGGCCCGAGCGCGTCGCTGCCTGTGCTTCCTGGCCCTGGCCCTCGCGGCGATTCCCCTCCTGGCCCAGCCGGCCGTCTATCCCTCGCGCGTGCTGACCTTCGTCGTGCCTTTCGCGGCCGGCAGCGCCACCGACCAGATCGCGCGTGCGATCGCGACCTCGATCACCGAACAGACCCGGCAGCCCGTGGTGGTCGACAACCGCGGCGGCGCCAGCGGCATGATCGCGGCGCAGCAGGTCGCGCGCGCGGCGGCGGACGGCTACACGGTGCTGATCACCACCAACACCACCCAGGCGGCGAACCCGCACCTGTTCAAGAAGCTTCCCTACGACCCGCAGGCGGACTTCACGCCCGTGACAGCGCTGGGACGGGGAGGGCAGGTCCTGGTGGTCCGAGCCGATGGGCCGCACAAGAGCGTCGCCGAGTTCCTGTCCGCGGCCCGGGCCCAGGCCGGCAAACTGAGCTTCGGCGCCGGCAATTCCTCGAGCCGGATCGCTGGCGAGATGCTGAAGCAGCTCAGCCATACCGACCTTCTGTACGTGCCCTACAAGAGCAATCCGAACGCGCTCACGGATTTGCTGGGCGGACAGATCGACGCGATGGTGATCGACACGGTCACCGGCCTGCCGCACATCGAGAGCGGAAAGCTCCGGCCGCTCGGCGCATCGACGGCAAGACGCCTGTCGCTGCTTCCCCAGGTGCCCACGCTCGACGAGGCGGGGGTGAAGGGTTACGACATCGGCTACTGGTTTGCTGCCTACGTCCCGGCGGCCACGCCGGCGCCGGTCGTCGTGAAGCTGCGCGAGCTGCTGGTGCATGCGACGGGCAGTCCGGCCGCCAGATCTTTCTACGCCTCCTCCGGCGTCGAGCCCTGGACGACCGGCTCCGCGGAGCTGGCGCAGTTCCAGGCGCGGGACTCGCAAAAGTGGGCGCGCGTGATCAAGGCGGCCGGCATCAGCCCGGAGTAGTCGCGGCGGCGTCGGCAGCGCCTGGGGCCGAGCAGGGCATCTGCACATCTGCACCTCTGAAGATGGCAATGCTTGACCCACGGCCGCACAGCAGGCGTACGATCCGAAGTTCGGCATCGCCCCCACGAGGAGGCACCATGAGCGACCCGGACTTCACGACCCTGCACCAGCGCATGATCGCGGAGATCGCCGCCAAGACGATCTTCTCGACCATGCACCTGGGCAAGGCAGCGCTGAACCCGCGCGTGATGGAGGCCCTGTCCAAGGTGCCGCGCCATGCTTTCGTCCCGATCGAGCTGCGGCCCTATGCCTACGTCGACACGCCGTTGCCCATCGGTTACGGCAAGACCATCTCTCAGCCTTTCATCGTGGCGGTCATGACCGACCTGCTGGACGTGCGGCCCACCGACACGGTGCTGGAAATCGGCACCGGCCTGGGCTACCAGTCGGCGATCCTCTCCGAGCTCGCCAAGCAGGTCTACAGCATCGAACTGATCGAGGAACTGGCGCGGCAGGCCCGGCAGCGGCTGGCGCGCCAGGGACATGCCAACGTCGAAGTCCGCATCGGCAACGGCTGCCAAGGCTGGCCCGAACATGCGCCCTTCGACCGGGTGATCGTCACGGCGGCCCCGGAGCTGATTCCGCCGGCGCTGATCTACCAGCTCAAGCCGGGCGGGCGGATGGTCATTCCGGCCGGGCTGCCGGAGTCGCAGCAATTGCTTCTGGTCCAGAAGGACGAGGAGGGCACCGTATCGACGCGGGAGATCTTCCAGGTCCTCTTCTCCCTGCTGGAAGAAGGGGAGCCGGACTGATCGGCCTTACTTCACCCGCTGCTTGACCAGCTTGCGCGCCAGCGTACGCCGGTGCATGCCCAGGCGCCGCGCGGTCTCGGAGATGTTGAAGCCGGTCTCGGCCAGGGTCTCGTGGATGCGCTCCCATTCCAGCGTCTTGATCGAAGTGGCGCGCTCGGTCAGCTCCACCTCGACGTCGCCCTCGGCGCGGCCGAAGGCGGCCTCGATGTCGTCGGTGTTGGAAGGCTTGGCCAGGTAGTGGCAGGCGCCCAGCTTGATGGCCTCCACCGCGGTCGCGATGCTGGCATAGCCGGTGAGCACGACGATGAGCATCTCCGCGTCGTGTGCATGCAGCAGCTGCACGCAGGCCAGGCCCGAGGCGCCGCCGGCGAGCTTGAGGTCCACCACGGCGTAGCCGGGCGAATGGGTCTTCAGCACTTCTTCCACCTGCTCGGCGCTGGCTGCCGACAGTACCTGGTAGCCGCGCCGTTCGAAGGAGCGGGCGAGGGTGCGGGCGAAGGCCGCATCGTCCTCGACGATCAGGAGCATGCGTTCTTCAGTGTCCATGGGCTGGCTCCTCTTCGACAGTGAGCGCCGAAAGCGGCAGGCGCAGGGTGACGGCGGCGCCGCCTTCGGGCCGGTTGCGGGCCGACACGCTGCCGCCCAGCGTGCGCGCGACGTTCATGACCAGGAACAGCCCCAGCCCGCCGCCCGGCCGGCCCTTGCTCGACTGGTAGGGCTTGCCCAGTTGCGCCAGCATCTCGGGCGCGAAGCCAGGGCCGGCGTCGGTGACGGTCAGGACGAGCTGGTCGTCCTCGCGCGATGCCGCCAGCCCCACCCAGCGCGGGGAGGCTTCCAGCGCGTTGTCCAGCACGTTGCAGAGGGTTTGTTTCAAGGCCGAATCCGACACGATGGGCACATCGTCGCCGAAGTCGTTGGCATAGGCCAGTGCCTGCACCGACCGGCTCTCGCGCCACTCGGCGACCAGCTCGTCGAGGAAGTCGCGCACCGTGGTGTGCACCGTCGCCTCGCCCCGTGCCTCTCCGGCCGACAGCAGGATGCCGGTGACGATGGTCTTGCAGCGGGCGACCTGGGCCTGCATCTCCTCGATCTCCTCGCGCAGCTCCAGGTCGGCGGCAAAGGGCTGCATGCGCTGCCAGTCGCCCAGGATCACCGACAGCGTGGCCAGGGGCGTGCCGAGCTCGTGCGCCGCGCCCGAGGCCAGCAGGCCCATGCGCACGATGTGCTCTTCCTCGGCGGCGCGCTGGCGCAGGGCGGCCAGCCGGGCGTCGCGTGCGCGCAGGTTGCGGTGGATGCGGGCCATGAAGACCGCCAGCAGCGCGGCATTGAGCACGAAGCAGATCAACAGGCCCTGCACGTAGGGGCTGGCGAGTCCGCGCCCGTTTTCCAGGGGCATCTCCAGCGGCCTGTGAAAGACGGTCAAGCCGACGAAGCAGCAGACCGTGACCGCGATCAGGATGCGCGTGTGGCGCGGCCCCAGCAGCACCGCCCCCAGGCAGACCTGCAGCAGGAACAGGAAGATGAAGGGATTGGTGACGCCCCCGCTCAGGTAGAGCTGCACCGTCAGCGTGCCGACGTCGGCCAGAAGCGCGACGAAGAGCTCCATGTCGGTCACGTCCTCGTGCCGGTCCCAGCGCCACAGGCTGACCAGGTTGAAGATGGTGAGGAAGCCCAGCGCGGCGAACATCTGCTCCAGCGGCAACCGGATGCCGAAGCCGAAATGCACCACGCCGATGGTCGCGACCTGGCCGACCACGGCGATCCAGCGCAGCTGGATCAGCTGCTGCATGTTTTTCAGGCCGGTGGCGTCGGCGTCAGGGCTCGGAGGCATCCCGGGATTGTCTTGCGGAGCGCAGCGTCCACCCGGTGGCGATGGCCACACCCAGGGCCAGCGCGAACCAGGTGAGGGCGTAGACCAGGTGGTGGTTGCGGAAGGCGATCACCGTCAGGCCCGTGGCTGGCCAACGCGGCTGCGCGCCCGGCGCGGGCTGGGCGGCCGGGGCGTCCTCGTCCACGAAGAAGGGGGCGGCGCCGGGCAGCCCGCGCGCCGCGGCAATGGCCTGCACGTCGCGAGAGAACCAGCGATCGCCCGCGGGATCGTTGCGGCGCAGGAAGCCGCCGCCGGGCTCGCTCATGCGCAGCAGGCCGCTCAGTTGCACCTCGCCGGCGGGCTCGTTGGCGCTGCGGCTGGCGCGCTCGCGCCGATCTGCCGGTACGAAGCCGCGGTTGACCAGGACGATCGTGCCCTGCGCCGTGCGCATCGGTGTCAGGACCCAGTGGCCCGGTCCAAGCACGGTGGAGGCCTGCACCAGCGTCTCGCGATCGTGCAGGAAGGTGCCCGACAGGCGCACGTGCCTGTATTCGTCGCTGGCCGCGCTGACTTGCGGCCATCGCGCAGGTGGTGGAATGTCCACCGGCGCCGCGTGCACGCGCGTCTCGACGCGCTCGATCAGGGCCAGTTTCCACGCGCGCCGTTCCAGTTGCCATACGCCCAGAGCGGCGAACAGCGCGAAAAGCAGAACGCCGGCGAAGGCGAGCAGCGCCAGCACCAGCGTGGAATGCGCTCTCCGCGCGGTGTCGGAGGGCGTTCCGTTCAAGGCATGTTGCGCATCTCGTGCATGGATGCCGGCATCATGTTGTGGTTGAGGTGGAACATCACCCACAGCGAGCCGCTCAGCGTGATCACCACCAGCACGATGGTGAAGATCAGCGCCAGCATGTTCCATCCGCCCTCGGACCGCGAGTTCAGGTGCAGGAAGTAGATCATGTGGACCACGATCTGCACCGCCGCGAAGGCGAGGATCACGAAGGAGGTGGTGCTCGGGCTCTGGATGACCTTGCCCATCACCAGCCAGAAGGGGATGGCGGTGAGAATGACCGACAGGATGAAGCCCGTGACGTAGCCCTTCAGGCTGATGTGCAGGCCGTGGTCGTCATCCTCGTGGTCGCCGTGGCCGTGGCCGTCGTGTGCGTGCGGAGCGCTCATTTCAGGGTCCCCATCAGGTAGACGAAGGTGAAGACGCCGATCCAGACGACGTCCAGGAAGTGCCAGAACATCGACAGGCACATCAGCCGCCGCCGGTTCTCCGGGATCAGACCGTGCTTGCCGACCTGGATCATCAGCGTGACGAGCCAGATGATGCCGAAGCTGACGTGCAGACCGTGCGTGCCCACCAGCGTGAAGAAGGAGGACAGGAAGGCGCTGCGCTGCGGGCCCGCGCCCTCGTGGATCATGTGCGCGAACTCGTAGAGCTCGATGCCGATGAAGCCCGCGCCCAGCAGCCCGGTGATGGCCAGCCAGACCAGCACGCCGCCGGTGCGCTTCTTCAGCATCTGCAGCATCGCGAAGCCGTAGGTGATGGACGACAGCAGCAGCAGGGAGGTGTTGAGTGCCACCAGCGGCAGGTCGAACAGGTCGGCGCCCGAGGGGCCGGCTGCGTAGCTTCGGCCCAGCACGCCGTACATCGCGAACAGGCAGGCGAACACCAGGCAGTCGCTCATCAGGTAGAGCCAGAAGCCCAGCAGCGTGCCGTTCTGCGGATGATGGTCCCCGGTCACGATGAACTGGGGGCGCTCGGTGGACGGCGCCGCACCGATGTGCATGCCGTGAGCAGAAGAAGCAATGGTGTTCATATCAATAACTCCGCACGCAAGCCACGAACTCGCGCACGCTCGGCGGGGAACACCGCGGAACCGGCTTTGCCGGGCCGCTGGTGTTGCCCCCGGTGAGGGGGTTGGCGGACCACACGAAGTGGGGGAGCCTGGGGGAGAGTGTTACCTCAGGCATGAGCGGCGGCCAGGAGTCGGGTGCGCTCGGCTTCCGTGCGGACGACGTCGTCCGCAGCGATGTAGTAGTCGCGCTTGTAGTTGAAGGTGTGGACGATGGTGGCGAGGATCAGCGCCGCGAAGGACACACCCGCGATCAGCCACATGTGCCAGATCAGGGCGAAGCCGCAGACGGCGCTGATCATGGCCAGCACGAAGCCGGCGGCCGTGTTCTTCGGCATGTGGATCGCCGAGAAGCCGGCGTTCGGCCGCTCGAAGCCGCGTTCCTTCATGTCCCACCACGCGTCGTTGTCATGCACCTGCGGCGTGAAGGCGAAGTTGTAGTCCGGCGGCGGCGAGGAGGTGGACCACTCCAGCGTGCGGCCGCCCCACGGATCGCCCGTGGTGTCGCGCAGCGAGGCGCGGCGCTTGAAGCTCACGAACAGCTGGATCAGGAAGCTCGCGATGCCCAGTGCGATCAGTACCGCGCCGAAGGCGGCGATCTGGAACCAGATCTGCAGCGACGGGTCCTCGAAGTGGTTCATGCGCCGCGTCACGCCCATCAGGCCCAGCACGTACAGCGGCATGAAGGCAAAGTAGAAGCCGGTCAGCCAGAACCAGAAGGAGCACTTGCCCCAGAAGGGATCGAGCTTGTAGCCGAACACCTTCGGGTACCAGTAGGTGATGGCGGCGAACACGCCGAATACCACGCCGCCGATGATCACGTTGTGGAAGTGCGCGATCAGGAACAGGCTGTTGTGCAGCACGAAGTCCGCCGGCGGCACCGCCAGCAGCACGCCCGTCATGCCGCCGATCACGAAGGTGACCATGAAGCCGACCGTCCACAGCATCGGCACCTCGAACTTGATGCGCCCGTGGTACATGGTGAACAGCCAGTTGAAGATCTTCGCCCCTGTCGGGATCGAGATGATCATCGTCGTGATGCCGAAGAAGGAGTTCACGCTCGCGCCCGAGCCCATGGTGAAAAAGTGGTGCAGCCACACCAGGTACGACAGGATCGTGATCACCACCGTCGCGTACACCATGGAGGCGTAGCCGAACAGGCGCTTGCGGCTGAAGGTGGAGACGATCTCGGAGAAGGCGCCGAACACCGGCAGGATGAGGATGTACACCTCCGGATGGCCCCAGATCCAGATGAGGTTGACGTACATCATCGGATTGCCGCCGAGCTCGTTGGTGAAGAAGTTCGTCCCGACGTAGCGGTCCATCGACAGCAGCGCCAGCACGGCCGTCAGAACCGGGAAGGCGGCCACGATCAGCACGTTGGTGCACAGCGATGTCCACGTGAAGACCGGCATCTTCATCATCGTCATGCCGGGCGCGCGCATCTTCACGATGGTCGCGATCAGGTTCACCCCTGACAGCAAGGTGCCCACCCCCGCGATCTGCAAGGACCATATGTAGTAGTCCACCCCCACGTCCGGGCTGTAGAGGATGCCCGACAGGGGCGGATAGGCCAGCCAGCCGGTCTTGGCGTACTCGCCGACGAACAGCGAGGCCATGGTCAGCGCCGCGCCGGCCGCGGTCATCCAGAAGCTGAAGTTGTTCAGGAAGGGGAAGGCCACGTCGCGCGCGCCGATCTGCAGCGGCACCACGTAGTTCATGAGCCCGGTGACCAGCGGCATCGCCACGAAGAAGATCATGATCACGCCGTGCGCCGTGAAGATCTGGTCGTAGTGGTGTGGCGGCAGGTAGCCCATGTTGTCGCCAAAGGCCATTGCCTGCTGCAGGCGCATCATGATCGCGTCGGCGAAGCCGCGCAGCAGCATGATGATGCCCAGCACGATGTACATCACGCCGATCTTCTTGTGGTCGATGCTGGTGACCCAGTTGCGCCAGAAGGGGCCCCAGGCGCGGTAGTAGGTCATCGCGCCGACCAGTGCCAGGCCGCCCAGCACGACGGCGAGGAAAGTCGCCACCAGGATGGGCTCGTGGTAAGGGATGGCCTCCCAGGTGAGGCGACCGAAGATGAGCTTGGTCAGTTCTGGATGATCGGGCATCGTGCGTCTCGCGTACCTAAGCTGCGTGAGTGAGGCGCCGCGCCGGGCCGCGCCTCGAACAAGGGGTTACTGGAAGGTGGTGCCGGCAGGCCGGGGCGCGCCGGTCGGGTTGTCGGCGGTGCAGATCTCGGCTGCCACGGTGCGCATGGGCAGGCCCTGCTCGCCGCGCGGCACCTCGGTCAGCGCCAGGGGCGACAGGCCGGCCTTGCCGGCGCCGCCGGTGGCGTCCACCGCCATCATGTGGCGCATGCACATCTTCCCGGGCTCGACACAGCGGTTGAGGATGGCGTCGTACAGGCCCGGCGCCACGCTGGCCCAGCGCCGCACCGGCTCGCGCTCGCTGGGCTTCTCCAGCTGCAGGTAGTCGGAGCGGCTCAGCGTCTTGCCCTCGGCCTTGGCCTGCCGGACCCAGCGATCGAAGTCGGCGTCCGCGAGACCGTGGAACTTGAAGCGCATGCCGGAGAAACCCGCGCCGCTGTAATTGGCCGAGAAGCCCTCGTACACGCCGGGCTGGTTGATGACCGCGTGCAGCTTGGTCTCCATGCCCGGCATGGCGTAGATCATCCCCGCCAGGGCCGGCACGTAGAAGGAGTTCATGACCGAGGAAGCCGTGATCTTGAACTGGATCGGCCTGTCCACCGGCGCCGCCAGCTCGTTCACCGTGGCGATGCCCTGCTGCGGGTAGAAGAACAGCCACTTCCAGTCCAGCGCCACCACCTCGACCACCAGCGGCTGCGTGTTTTCCGGCACCGCGCGCCCCTCGGCGATGCGGCTGAGCGGGCGATACGGATCCAGGGTGTGGGTGCTGATCCAGGTCAGCGCGCCCAGCGCGATGATGATCAGCAGCGGCGCCGCCCAGATCACCAGTTCCAGCTGCGTCGAATGGTCCCAGTCCGGCTTGTAGGTCGCCTCGGTGTTCGACTGACGGTAGCGCCATGCGAACAGCAGCGTCAGCACGATCACCGGGACGATGATCAGCAGCATCAGCAAGGTGGAGATCACGATCAGCCGCCCCTGCTGGGCGGCGATGTCCCCGGAGGGATTGAGCACCACCATGTTGCAGCCGGCCAACAGCAGCAGAGGGAGGAGCAGGGCCGACCGGCGAAAGAGCTTCTGGAGGAGTGGCATGCCTGGAGCGGAAAGAAAACGGACACCGCGGGAAAACGCGGATGGCGGACGGGCGCAGAATGTATCCCCATCGAGGACGATTGGCGATTGGACGTTTTGTCCTATGGCGCAAATCTGCATCTGATGCGACCCTGAGAGATCTTTGCAAGGCTCCCTGAAACCCCGAAGCACCGCGATGTCCAGCCTCAGTCACGCCCCTTCCGAACCATCGTCCGACACCCTCGAGAGGGATGCCCGCCTCACCACGGCCGACCATTCGGTGGCTCCCGGCGAGATCGCCGTCGGTGTCGTGATCGGGCGCGCTTCCGAATATTTCGACTTCTTCGTCTACGGCATCGCTTCGGTGCTGGTCTTCCCGGCGCTGTTCTTTCCCTTCGAGCAGCGGCTGGAGGGCACACTGTACGCCTTCGTCATCTTCTCGTTCGCATTTATCGCCCGACCCATCGGCACGGTCATTTCCATGGCGATCCAGCGGCGCTGGGGCCGCGCCACCAAGCTGACGATCGCCCTGTTCCTGCTGGGCACCTCGACGGTGGGCATCGCCTTCCTGCCGGGCTACGAAAGCGCGGGCATGCTGTCCATCATCCTGCTGTCGGTCCTGCGCGTCGGCCAGGGGCTGGCGCTGGGCGGTTCCTGGGACGGCCTGCCCTCGGTGCTGGCCATGAACGCACCGCCGAACCGCCGCGGCTGGTACTCCATGCTGGGACAGCTCGGCGCGCCGGTAGGCTTCATCGTGGCCAGCGGCCTGTTCGCCTTCCTGTACGCCAGCCTGCCCCTGGACGACTTCCTTTCGTGGGGCTGGCGCTATGCCTTCTTCGTGGCCTTCGCGATCAACGTGGTGGCGCTTTTCTCGCGGCTGCGGCTCGTGGTGACGCACGAGTACGAACAGCTCATGGAAGTCGGCGAACTCGAACCCACCCGCGTGCGCGAGCTGGTGCGTGCGCAGGGCGGCAACCTGCTGATCGGTGCCTTCGCCGCGCTGGCGAGCTTCGCGCTGTTCCACCTGGTGACGGTGTTCCCGCTGTCGTGGATCCGCCTTTACTCCGACCAGTCCATCACCGGCTTCCTGGTGCTGCAGATCTTCGGGGGCTTCCTGGCCGCGGGCGCCATGGTGATTTCGGGCGTGATCGCCGATCGCATCGGCCGGCGCCGCACCCTGGGCACCATGGCTGTGCTGGTGGCGGTGTTCAGCGGCTTCGCGCCCACCTTGCTGGACGGCGGCACGCTGGGACAGGACGTCTTCGTGTTGATCGGCTTCGTGCTGCTGGGCCTGTCCTACGGCCAGGCCTCGGGCACCGTGACCTCCAACTTCGAGCGCCACTACCGCTACACCGGCGCCGCGCTCACGACCGACCTGGCCTGGCTGATCGGCGCGGCCTTCGCGCCGCTCGTGGCGCTGGGCCTCTCGGCCCACTTCGGGCTGGCCTACGTCAGCGTCTACCTGCTGTCGGGCGCGGCCTGCACCCTGGCGGCGCTGAGCATCAACCGGGCGCTGGAGTCGCGCGACTAGGGCTGTCCAAAGGCGCGGCCAGCCGCTGCAGCACGGGGCGTGGCTTTCACATGGGCGCAGAGCTTCCCCAGGCAGGCGTCGCCCGGCGCACGGCCGGCACCGACCGGCTGTTCTTCGCGCTGCGGCCGGACGCCGCCGCCATCGTCCGCATCGAGCGGCTGATCGGTCGATTGAGGCAGGACCCGGGGCTCACGGGAAAGCCGCTCGGCGCCGAGCGCTTCCACGTGACCCTCCGCGTCCTTGGGGACTTTCCCTTCTTGCCGCAGCAGGTGATCGACGCGGCCTGCGCCGCGGCGCAGCCCTTGACCGTCATGCCCGCTTTCCGGGTCGGCTTCGAGCGCGTGGGGAGCATCGCCCGGCGTCCGCGCAATATGCCGCTGGTGCTGCTGGGTGAGGCGGCGACGGTCTCGTTGAAGGCCTTCCAGGCCTCGCTCGACCATGCCATGGACCGGGCCGGCGTGCCCGGCGTGGGGTACCCGCACTACACGCCGCACCTGACCCTGCTGTACACCGACCGGTACCTCGCGCCGTGCCCGGTCGAGCCGATCGGCTGGACGGCGCATGACTTCGTGCTCGTGCGCAGCCTGATCGGGCGGGGCCGGCACGAGGTTCTGGCGCGCTGGGCGCTGCGCGCCTGAGCGCCTGGCCCGGTCGCGCCGCCGGGCGCAGGCGCCGAGGAGCGACGCGGCGCATTCCCTGGTGAACGGGAGGCCGGCTCGACGGTCAAGCCGCCTTCGGCTCCGGCAACACCGAGGTCAGCGCGAAATCGACCAGCCGCAGCCAGGTCTCTTCGGTTCTCATGATGTCGTGATGGTCCGACCCGGCGATGGTCTGCACGCTGACCGGCGTGGGCCACGCATCGATCAGCTTGTGCGAGCGCTCGTGCGGGACCACGTCGTCGCGCTCCGCCAGCAGGACCTGGGTCTTCGCCGCGACTTCCTTGCAGTGCGATAGCGAGTCGAAGCGGTGGCGCAGCAACAGCGACATCGGCACCAACGGGAAGCGCCGCTTCGCCACCTCCAGCAAGGTGTCGTAGGGCGTGATCAGCTGCAGGCTGGCGAACTCCTGCCGCGCCACGAGCTGGATGGCCACGCCCGTGCCCAGGCTGCGGCCGACCACATGAAGGCGCGTCTGCGGGAAGGCGCGCCGCAGATGGCGGGCGAGTTGCCCCGCATCCTGCACAGAGGCCAGCTCGGAGGGGTGGCCCTCGGAGTCGGCCACACCCCGGTAGTTGATCGCCGCGAAGCCGAAGCCCTCAGGCAGCCAGTGCAGCGCCTTGGCCGTGGCGCGCACGTCCTCGCCGCGGCCGGCGAAGTAGATGAACAGGTCCTGCAAGGCCTCCTCGCCGCGCGGGTGGTACACATAGCCGCGCACCAGGCCGCCCGGCACCGTGTGGGAATAGGTGGAGAAGTCTTCCGACAGATGGACCACCGGCAGCTTGCCCGCCTTGAACAGAATGTGACCCTGGCGCGTCGCGAGAAGGGCCCAGTAGGCGGCGATGCCGCCGATGGCGGCTGCCGACGCGGAGAGTGCAATGCGGAAGGCTCTGGATGGCAAGCGGTGTACTCCGGACAGGTGGCTCAGCGACAGAGCGTGGTCGTGCCCACCGGCCGGCAGGTCTTGCCGTCGATGCTTTGGTAGCGGTCGAGCTGGCCTGAGCGGTTGTAGTGATTGCCCCGTGTGTCCCGGCACCCTGTGCCGTCGCACGATTGGATGCGCGGGCGCATGTCGCGCGCCCGCGCGGGGGGCGCATGGACGCCGGGGTCCAGGTAGCCGTCGTCGATCACCCGGCTGTCGTCGCGGCCGGCGATGGCGTCACCCGCGCCGGCGCCCGGGCTCCGACCGTCGATGATGATCGGACCGGAGGACGTCTGCGGCGCGGGTACGCTCGGCGCTGCTGTCGCTTCGCGGCGCTGCGCGTCAGCGCGCGCGCGGGCGGCCGCCTCGGCGTCCTGCGCCTGGCGTTGCCGGTCGGCCTCGCTCAAGGGGGGTGGTTCCTGGATCGACACGCGGCCCACCTGCTTCGTGCCCGGCGGACACTGGCTGTCCGTATAGCTCACGCTGCCGCCGGTGTCGGTGCAGCGGATCACCTCGGCGGCGGCCGGCAGGGGTGCCAGCAGGGCGACGACGGCGAAGGCAAGAAGGGGGCGCATGGGATCCATTGTGCTCCGCACTTCCGGGCCCGACGTTGCCGCGGGCGATCGGCACTGCGGCGCTGGAAGTGGGCGCGGCGGCAGTGGTCACGCACGACTGGGACTTCTCATGCCTGACGGGCTTGCGAGTGATTCTGGGCGACAGCACAAGTCGAGGACAATAGGCCCCGTTCATGAAGGAAGTCCCCGAAGCCATCGTCTGCGAAGGCTGCGACGCGATCTACCACCGCCGCCAGCTGCGCCGGCGCGAGGTTTCGCACTGCAGGCGCTGCGGCACCGAACTCGACCGCCATGCCGGCGACCAGGCCGCGCGCGTGCTGCCGCTCACCGTCGCCTGCCTGATCCTGTTCGCCATCGCCAACCTGTTCCCCATCGTCGAGATCGAGCTGCAGGGCCTGAGCAGCGAGACCACGCTGGCCGGCGCGGTGATGGTGCTTGCGGGCGAGGGCATGTCGCCGGTGGCGCTGCTGGTGCTGGCCACCACCATCCTGTTCCCGCTGGTGCAGCTGTGCATCCTGCTGTACCTGCTGCTGCCGATGCAGCGGGAGCGGCGGCCGGCCGGTTTCGACGTCCTGGTGCGGCTGCTGCAGATGCTGGAGCCTTGGGGAATGATCGAGGTCTTCCTGCTGGGCGTGCTGGTCGCGATCGTCAAGCTGTCCAGCATGGCGCAGGTGATCGCCGGGCCGGCGCTCTGGGCCTTCATGGCGCTGACGGTGTTGTTGACCGCGGTGCTGGCCTTCAGCCCGCGCACCTTCTGGGAAATGGCCTTCGAGCCGCGGCCGGGGCAGCAGGCATGAGCGCGGCCCGGCGGCCCGAAGGCGCTCGCCCCCTCCGTCAGGAGGGGGTGCGCGAAGTACACGAAGCGACGAGGCCGGGGGAGGCAGTTCGATGACGGAGCCGGTGCGCACCGCCGCCGAGCTCGGCCTGCGGGCCTGCCCGCATTGCGGCACCGTCTGGCAAGGCGCGGAGGAGGGCGAGCCCTGCGCCCGCTGCGGCACCCGCCTGCATCGCCGCAAGCCGCACAGCCTGCAGCGCACCTGGGCCTACCTGATCGCGGCATGCATCCTCTACGTGCCGGCCAACATGCTGCCGGTGATGCTCACCAAGAGCCTGCTGGGCTCGCAGGAAGACACCATCCTCAGCGGCGTGATCTTCTTCTGGGTCTCGGGCTCCTACGGGCTGGCGGCGATCATCTTCGTCGCCAGCTTCCTGGTGCCGCTGTTCAAGCTCACGGCGCTGGTGTTGCTGGCGGTGACGGCGCAGCGCCACAGCGACTGGCAGCAACTGGAGCGCGCGAAGCTCTATCGCATCCTGGAAATCATCGGCCGCTGGTCCATGCTCGACGTCTTCGTGGTCTCGCTGCTGGCCGGGCTGGTGCGCATCCAGGGCTTTGCCGAGATCACTGCCGGCGTCGGCATCGCGGCCTTCGGCGCGGTGGTGGTGCTGACCATGCTGGCCTCGCTGAGCTTCGACCCCCGCCTGACCTGGGACAGCCGCGACGTGATGGAAGACAAGGAGCCCGACCCCCGCATGACGAGCAAGGAACGTACTGCATGAGCGACCCACAGCAAGACAAGCGCCCCCTGGCCGAGCCGAGGGTCGTGAGGCGCCGCAACTGGCTGCCCTCGCTGATCTGGCTGATCCCCATCGTGGCGGCGCTGGTCGGCGTCGCGCTGGTGGCGCGCATCCTGGTCGAGCGTGGGCCCGAGGTGGTGCTGACCTTCCAGTCTGCCGAGGGCCTGGAGGCCGGCAAGACCGCGGTCAAGTACAAGGACGTGCAGATCGGCACCGTGCAGACGATCCGCCTGGCCACCGACCGCTCGCACGTGCGGGTGCTGGTGCAACTCAGGAAGGAGGCCAAGAGCTTCACCGCCAAGGACACCCGCTTCTGGGTGGTGCGCCCGCGGCTGGACACCTCGGGCATCTCGGGCCTGAGCACCTTGCTCTCGGGCGCCTACATCGGCGCCGACGCCGGCACCTCCGAGGAGACGGCGGGCGAATTCACCGGCCTGGAGGTCCCGCCCATCGTCACGCGCGACGCCTCGGGCCGGCAGTTCCTGCTGCGCGCGCGCGACGTCGGCTCGCTGGACATCGGCTCGCCGGTCTACTTCCGCCGCATCAAGGTCGGGCAGATCGCGGCCTACGAGCTCGACGGCGACGGACGCGGCGTGACCTTGCGCGTGTTCATCAACACACCCTACGAGAAATTCGTCGGCGTCAACACCCGCTTCTGGCATGCCAGCGGACTCGACGTGCAACTCGGCGCCAGCGGCGTGAAGCTGCGCACCCAGTCGCTGGCCACCATCCTCCTCGGCGGCATCGCCTTCGCGGCGCCCGAGGACGTGATGGGCCCGGCGGCGCAGGAGAACACGGTGTTCGCCCTGGCCGACGACGAGATCACGGCCATGAAGGAGCCGGACGGCCCCGCCCAGACGCTTCTGCTGTATTTCAACCAGTCGCTGCGCGGACTCTCGCCGGGTGCGGTGGTGGATTTCCGCGGCGTGGAGATCGGCGAGGTCAAGTCCATCGGCGCCGAGTTCGACAGCCAGGCGCGCGAGTTCCGCATGCCGGTGCTGGTCCAGGTCTACCCCGACCGGCTGCGCCGCAACGCCGACGGCCAGCGGGAGTCGCGCTACACCCAGCTGGAGCGCCTGCGCTTCCTGGTCGACCGGGGCCTGCGGGCCCAGCTGCGCACCGGCAACCTGCTGACCGGCCAGAACTACGTCGCGCTGGACTTCTTCCCCAAGGCGCCGCCGGTGAAGGTCGACATCGAGCGCAACCCGATCGAGCTGCCCACCATGCCGAACAGCCTGGACGAGATCCAGGCCCAGGTCGGCGAGATCGCGCGCAAGCTCAACCGGGTGCCTTTCGAGGAGATCGGCCGCGACCTGCGCAAGACCCTGGCGACACTGGACAGGACACTGGGCAGCGCCGAGCAGCTCGCCGCCAGCCTGAAGAACGACGTCAGCCCCGAAATGGCCGCCGCCATGAAGGACGTGCGCAAGACCTTGAGCACCGCGGAGAAGACGCTGGCCGACGACTCCCCCCTGCAGCAGGACATGCGCCAGACCCTGCAGGAAGTGACGCGCGCGGCGAACTCGCTGCGCATCCTGACCGATTACCTCGAGCGGCATCCCGAATCGCTGATCCGCGGCAAACCGGAGGACAAGAAGAAATGAGAACCCCCTCGTCGCGGACCGCCGGCCTCGCGGCCCTCGCGGCCTTTCTCGTGCTGGCGGGCTGCGCCTCGAGCAGCGCACCGCAGTTCTACAGCCTGGCCGAGCCCGAGGCGGCGCCGCGCACCGCGGCCGTCGGCGCCGCCGGCGGCTACATCGAGCTGGCGCCGCTGGCCCTGCCGGAACGCCTGGCACGGCCGCAGCTCGTGGTGCGGCTGAAGGGCGCCGAGGGGCCGCAGGTCGACGTGCTGGAGCAGCACCGCTGGGCCTCGTCCTTCGACAACGAGCTGCGCGACGCGCTGGCCAGCGGCATCGCGCAGCGCCTTGGCGCGGTCGATGTCACCAAGAGCGGTCGCCCGCGCGGCCAGCCGGTGTTGCGCATCGCCGTGCAAGTACAGCAGCTCGACGCGATCGAGGGCAGCCGGGTCGACGCCGGCTTCAGCTGGACCCTGCGCCGCACGGAAGAGGGTGCTTCGCTGGGCTGCCAGCTGTTCGTCTCCGAGCCGGCGTCCGGCGGCATCGACGCACTGGCGCTGGGCACCCGGCGCGCCGCCGCGCGGCTGGCCGATGCCGTCGCGCACAGCATCAAGGCGCAGCAGGCCGGCGCGGCCAGTCCTTGCGGCGCATAGACGAGAGAGGGCGCTCCGATGGCCGAGGGCTTCGCGCTGTTCGACACCGCCATCGGGCCCTGCGGCATCGCATGGAGCGTCCGCGGCATCGTCGGCGTGCAACTGCCTGAAGGCGGGGAGGGCGCCACCCGCGCGCGAATGCGCCGACGCTTTCCGCGGCTGACGGAGTCCACGCCACCCGCCAATGTGCAGGCGGCCTGCCACGGCATTCGGGCCCTGCTCGACGGCGAGCCGCGTGAGCTGGCCGAGATCGCGCTCGACTACGAAGGCGTCTCCGACTTCCACCGCCGCGTCTACGAGATCGCGCGCCGCATCGCACCCGGCCACACCCGCACCTACGGCGAGATCGCGGCGCAGCTCGGCGACAAGGGCCTGTCGCGCGCTGTCGGCCAGGCCCTGGGTCACAACCCCTTCGCGCCGGTGGTGCCCTGCCATCGCGTGCTGGCCGCGGGTGGCAGGCCCGGCGGCTTCTCGGCCCATGGCGGCGCGGCGTCGAAACTCAGGATGCTGATGATCGAAGGCGCCCGCCCGCCCGCGGGCGGCACGGAGCCCCTCTTCTGAAGGCCTGATGGCGCGCGCTGCGGCTGCGGCACACCACCCGGCTACCGCCTCATCGGTTTGTGCTTGAAGACGGCGCGGATCACGCCGTGGTCGTTGGTCCCGTCGGCCTTGTGGTCGTCGAAGTCGAGGTGATCGTTGTTCACGATCAACCCGTCGAAGAGCCAGCGACGCCGGCGGCTGTTGTCGTAGAACTGCTCGCTCACCAGGATGTGGTCCAGCGATTCGCGGAAGTCCTGGTGCACGTGGGTGTAGTACACGTCTCGTGTGTCCCGGTATTCCTGCAGGGTTTGCGCGGTGTACAGCGCCACGTCGCCGCCGCCTACCGACTCGCCGACCAGGTACCGGGGCTGCCCGGTGAGCACGTTGGCCGTGTTGCTGTGCTGGCCGTCGTTGATATCGCCGAGCACGATCACCGGCGTGTCGTTGCCCTTCATCTGCTCGGTCAGCAAGAAGCGCAGCGCGGCCGCCTCGGCGGTGCGCCGGATCGTCGAGAGCGCGCCGCCCAGCGCGCTCGCATGCTTGCCGTAGGCGGTCTTGTCCGCCTTGAACCAGGGTTCGTTGAACACCTGGGTCGGCGCCTTGGACTTGAAGTGGCACACGTACACATGAACGTCCGGCTCGTCCTCGCGCGGCCTGACCGTGAAGTGGCATACCGGCCTGGAGAAGCCGCTGATGCCCACGTCGATCATCGGCGTCTGCGGGTCATCCCCGCTGGAATGGAGGTTGAACTTCCTGGGAAAGGCGCTGATCCAGTTCGGCGTGCTGCTGAGCAGGCCCTTGCGGACGATCGCGGCGCAGACGATGTGCGAGCCGTCTGCATCGGACGGCACGAGCAGGTCATACTCCTGCGACAGGCCTGCTTCGTCGAGCACCCTGGCGAGAGACGCCGCATGCCACAGCTCCTGAAAGCCGACGATCTCGGCCTTCAGGATGCGCAACTGCCGCACCGTCCAGGCGATCTTCAGGGTGTACTCCGCCTGCGTCCAACCATTCCTGTCCGAGTAGAGCGGCAAGCCCGGCTCGTTGAGGTTGTAGAGATTGAACGTGGCGAGGCTCAGTTCGTTGAGCTTCATGGGGCATACCTCCGCTGACGTGGTGATGTGAATGGGTTCGACTCGCCCGCCCCTCATGAAACTCAAATGACACTCATCGACATGCATGCGAACGGCGCGGCGCATTGGATGGCCTCTGGGAAGTCTGCGCAACTACCAACATTGGTAGGTTGACGGAACCAGGATCATCAATACGCACGCGGAAAACGTCGCTGAGCCATGCGGCATGCAACCCACACCGTCATGAGCAGGCTATTCGCTTGTCGGGTCGGAGCAGCCCCCAGTGCGCATCAAGCTGATCACCGCCGCGATCGACGTCAGCGCCGCAGCAATGCCAAGACTGAGCTTCGGAGCCATATCCGCCGTCACGGCACCGAAAAGCAAACTGGCGATCACGCTGCCTGCGGTCTGTCCCATCAACCTGGCCGTGCCCTGCATCCCCCCTGCAGCGCCACTGCGGTGCAATGGTGCGGAGAGCAACATGTTTCTGTTGTTAGGTACCTGAAAGAGCCCGAAGCCGAGACCGCAAACCACTGTCATCGCCACAAGCAAGTGCGCTTGACCCTCCCATCGCAGGAGCGCGGCGGCGGCCAGCCCGACTGTGAGCAACGCTGCCCCCGTGACGCAAAGCCATGCGCTCGAAACCCGGTCGGACAGGCGCCCCGCCAGAGGAGCCGCGACCGCAACAGTCAACGGCCAGGGCGTCAGATAGAGACCGGTCATCAAGGCGCTTTGCCCCAGGCTGTGCTGGAGGTAGAAAGGCAGCGCCATGAGGCCGGCCGTGGTGCCCGCGAAGCAACTGACGGAGGCGAGCACCGAGATGCGGAACGGCCGAGATCGCAGCAGGTCAAGCGGGACGAGAGGCGACTTCTTCGGCAGTTCGCGCCGGACCAGGACGGCCAGACCGGACGCGGCCGCGACGATCATGACAGCTGCGAGCACAGGCGCGTGCAGCAGCAACTCTGCGCCGATGACCAGCGACGCAAGACTGCCGGCATTCAAGGCCGCGCTGAAGCGGTCCAACCGCTGCCCGGAACCGTTGCCCACGGGCAGCGCGCGCGCGGCCCACAAAACCGCGGCTCCCAACGGCAGGTTCAATGCAAACAGCCAGTGCCAGCTCCATCCCGTCAAGATCAATGCACCGATCGTCGGACCCGCGGCAGACGACAGTGCGACCGCCAATGCGTTCCAGCCGATGGCAGCGCCGAGTCGGTGATGCGGCACCACCGCGCGCAGCAGTGCGATCCCGAGTGCCATGACCGCGGAGCCGCCGAGGCCCTGGACAAAACGCGCAGCCACGAGCCACTGAAGCGATGGTGCACACGCGCACAGGGCGGATGCCACGGCGAACAGTGCGACGCCGAACGTGAACACCCGGCGATGCCCCAGGTGATCTCCCCATGCCGCGCAGGGCAGCAGCCCCATCACCAATGCCGCCTGGTAGGCAGTCACGACCCAGACCGCCTTCGACGGGGACACCTGCATGGCACCCGAGATCGTCGGAAGCGCGACGTTGGCGATCCCTGCGTCCAGCACCACGAGCACCATGGACGCGAGTACCGCCGCAATTGCTGCGCGAGGCTCGCCCCCTTTCGACGCAGCAGGAATCGCACACTCTTGAAGCGTCCCGACGCCGGCCGCCTCTGTCTGCACTTTCATCATGGCGCTCCGAGCGTCCACACGCCGTTCTGCGCGACGAACCTCGCCACACGATGTTCAACCTTGTCTTCCTTCTTCAAGTCGCGTTCCGTGAAGCGGTACAGGAGTGCCGGGCCCACCATGCAGCGCGTGTCGTGGATGTCGCCCGGCAGATAGACCTGAACCTGCCCCGGTCGAAGCAGGGTCGAGTCCCTTCTGACGAGCCGGACACTGCCGTCCGGCTCGTCGATGCGCGCATAGGTCCTCATCTCGATCTCGCCTCGCTGGACGGCGTACATGACCCATCCTCGCCCGTGATCGTGCGGCGGCCTGAAGAGCCCGGCAGGCTCGGTGTGCGCAAGCAGCACGAAGCCATGCTCGGGATCGCGATAGAGCTCCTTGTTGGCGGGCGCTTCGTCGTGCAGCCCGGCGAGCCATTCCTCTGTGACGGGCGCCTTCAACAGGTTCTCCAGGTGCCGCTTGCATCCGGAAATCACTTCGTCGCTCAGAGGCCCCCACACCGATCTGATTCCTGCGATCGATGCATCAAACGTAGCGCTTCCCATCACCTTTCTCCTTCGTTCCGCCCGAAAGACGTTCGAGCACGTGACAGGAATGCTATGGACAGCGTCGCGCTTGCGGAAGGCGCTGCATCTGCAACATATACGTGCGTCCGGCGCCATGCGTGTCCAGGGCGTGATACGGTCTGCGGATGGCCATACCCGACTTGAACCTGCTCGTGACGCTTGACGTCCTGCTGACCGAAAGCAGCGTTGCACGTGCGGGCCGTCGGCTGCATTTGAGCCCGTCGGGGATGAGTCGCGCACTTGCTCGCCTGCGCGAAGTGACCGGTGATCCTCTGTTGGTCAGAGCCGGGCGAGACCTCGTGCCCACACCCCTTGCGCTGGAGTTGCGGGAGCGGGTCAGGCAACTCGTTCAGGATGCCGAGGCCGTACTGCGTCCCGCAAGAGCCTTGAATCCAGCCCAGATCGAACGCACGTTCACTTTGCGCACCAGCGAGGGGTTCGTCGAGACCTTCGGACCTCGCCTGCTCCAGCGGGTCGACGAAGAAGCACCCGGTGTCCGGCTACGGTTCATGCAAAAGACCGACAGGGAAAGCACTTCGCTGCGCGACGGAACGGTGGATCTGGAAACCGGCGTGATCGGGACTGCAACCAGCCCGGAGGTGCGAGCACAGGCGCTGTTCCGGGATCGGTTCATCGGCGTCGTCCACCTCGGGCATCCCCTCGCGAAGGGAGAGATCACGCCGAGCCGCTTCGCCGAAGGTCGACATGTCGTCGTCTCGCGCGGTGGGTTCGACAAAGGCCCCATTGATGAGGCACTGCAGCGCCTCGGCCTGGAGCGGCAGATCGCGACGGTCGTCGGTGGCTTCGCTTCGGCGTTGGGGCTCGCTCGAACCTGCGGCTTCGTCGCTTCTGTTCCCGACCATCACACGGCTGGCCTCCGCGAGGGGATGTTCAGTTTCGAGCTGCCATTCCCCGGACCGGAAGTCACGGTTTCCATGCTTTGGCACCCGCGAATGGAGGGCGACCTTGCTCATCGATGGCTGCGCAAGCTCGTACGAGACAGCTGCAGGGGCAGCGTTCAGTAGCGGGAGGCGCGGCGCGCGGCTGCGAGCTCGTTGGTTCAAAGCCGGCATCGCGCGCTGCGAAACCGCACCGCGTCGTGCCCAGGCGGGCGCATGGCCCTTCGGTTCACTTCAGCTCCCGGCCGGGCGCCGCGAATTCGCCCAGGTCAGCCCGGCGTTGCTACACCAACTCGTTCAGGACATGCAGCACAGCGAGCGCCAGCATCCCCACCATCGGCTGGTCGCGGAACGCCATTGCAGTCAGCGCCAAAGCCAACATCTCCGGGGTGGCGCCCACCACCACCAAACCAGCCAGGCACGCGAGGGTCAGCGGCGAACTGACGAGCGCGAGTGCCGCAGACGCCGCGGGAGGCGGGAGCTTCTGCAACAGAACAGCGAACTGGTCTTCGAATGAGGCGTGAAGTGTTGAAGCCAGGTTTTGCCAATCTGCCAAGGTGAGATTGGAAATCGCGTTCGACACGTTGGGGCATGAGAACTCAGCGCTGAAACCCTTGGAGGTGTGTTGCCAAAGGCCGGGATATTTGACTCCAATGTTTCGTGCGAAATTAAGTATCGAAGAAACAAAACTGTCGTCAAGCTGCTCAGCGGCGGACACATTTAGACATCTGGTGTCAAAGCTGCTGATTTCCGCGATGAATCCTGGGGTGTCGATCTCCGGGACAGTCGGGGCACCCGGGCTCTGGGGTTGAGGTGCATATTTCACAATGCTGCCCGCAACGAGGCCAGTGAATGTTGAAATAATAAGGCCGATGACAATCGTCGATAACTTGTTTTTGCAAATCCATTTCTTCGTGTCCTCGGCAACTTCGGACGGAGAGCGGCGCGGAATTTTGTCAATGCAGGGCTCCTCCTCATTGCCGTTGGGGATCACGTAGACACCATCAAATCGCCGTGGCACTCCATCTACGCTATCTGTAAATTTCATGTACGGAAATTTTTCGGCCAGCAGCTCCTTGTGGGGCAATTCAGCTTTCCATGAATTAAATTGTTGCTGGGGGTCCATCACAGCGTATGCAGCCGCTTCGGCCTGGTTCTTATCGCGGCGGTAGATGGGCTCGGCGACGTAGGTTTCATCGACAAAGCAGACGAGTTCTTTCCCGTTGTAAACATGGATGGGGGGCTTATGGTGGATGATGTGCACTGGGCCGTCATCAGTCAACATCCGTAGCCCCACTTGCTTGGGAATCAAAGCAAAATGACCGGCACATTTTGCTTGCCCGCTGTCATTGCGACCGATAAGGGGGTGGTAAATCGTGTCATCGTCGCCGGTGCGGGTCCCGATCTGGGCGGCAAACTCAGCGGCGCCCACCATTCGTTCCATCACGGCTTCCTGGAACTCCGTCGCGTTCAGTTTTATTTCGATATCTTCGACCTCGGGCTTTGTTACTTTGACTTGTTGACCGTGTTCATTTGTTTTCGTGATTCTTCTCGCCGGTTTCCCCGTGAGGACGTTCAGGTCCTGACCGGCTGGATCAATGTCGAATTTTTCCGTCGTGATGAATTGACCCTTCGTATGAGGCATCCGTGTGAATGTGCGATTTCCGATGAACTGCATGATTTCGAGAAAGTGGGTGTCTTAGAGATTGCGGCGAAGAACATCTGCCTTGGCAGCTGCCATGGATTGGATGTCGCCGTCCTGCGGACGGGAGCGCGCGAGGTCGACGGCCCGGTCGAAAGCTGCGACCGCCTCCTGAGGCATCTGCAGTGCGGCAAGGCATTCACCTGTTCGAAGCAAAGGTGCCGGCGTCGGCAACTCGCCCTCCAGCTCCGTGCATTGAACGAATGCGGCCAATGCAAGTCCCGGCTGGTCGAGCCTCTGCAGACAGGAACCCAGCAAGAAGGCTGCGCTGGGTTCCCGGTGGTCCTGTACGAACAGCTGCAGAGACAGCGGTAAGGCAGATCGAAAGTCTCCCTGTTCGCAGAGCTGTTCCACTTCGGAACTGAGCTTGCTCAGATCGAAATCCATGGAGGACGAAGGCGTGTCGGCGGTGACAAGCAGATCATTTCGCGCCGTGGCGAGGCCACGTGCGAAATTCGCGAATAGCGCCTGGAAAACGGGGGGACTTTCCGGCTGGGGAGGTGAATGCTGGTTGCTCATGTCGTATCAGGCGTGTTGAGACCTAGCTACGTAACTCTCCCGCGGGAAAGGTTCGAACTTCCGTGGATGCTCCTGCGCTGCTTCCACCGGGCAATTACGATGCGAAAGGCCGGCCACGACGGTGAGCCATCTTCTTGTCGGCGGTGTTCTGCCACCGTCGATCTCCATGCATGGCTGGCACAGCAGAGCGCATGGCGCGCACACGCGCCCATCGCCACCTTGATCAAAATCGACCCATGGCTCCTCTCTCCTTCCTTTCGAACGCAGTGAATGTCTTCTCACCGGCGCGGCGCACACGCATGCCGCACACCCATGCGGCCCGCTGAGCCGATGCGGCACTCCCAGGCCGCCATTGCCGACGGGCTGCCATCGCCGCAGCGTGGCTGGGCGATGCTGGTCATCATTCTCGGCATCACGGTCGCGGTGCTGGACGGCACCATCGTCAACCTCGCACTGCCGGGCATCGCACGCGAGCTCCGCGCCGATCCGGCCCATGCGATCTGGGTGGTCAACGCCTATCAGATCGCGACGCTGGTCATGCTGCTGCCGCTGGCGTCGCTGGGCGACCTGATCGGCTACCGTCGGGTATACCTGGTCGGCATGTCTCTGTTCGCGCTGGCCTCACTGGCCGCGATGCTGGCCGACTCGCTGACCACCCTCATTGCCGCGCGCGCCCTGCAGGGCCTGGGCGCGGCCGGGCTGATGAGCGTCAACACCGCGCTGGTGCGGCTGGTCTATCCCCGTGCCCAGCTGGGCCGCGGCATGGCGATCAACTCGATGGTGGTCGCCAGCGCCTCGGTCGCCGGCCCCTCGGTGGCGGCGGCCATTCTCTCGGTGGCCTCCTGGCCCTGGCTGTTCGCGCTCAACCTGCCGCTGGGCGTGCTGGTGGTGGCGCTCGGGGCGCGGGCGCTGCCGGCGCCGCGCGGGGTGGCGGCCGAGGGCGCGCGCTTTTCGTGGGTCGACGTGCTGCTCAACGTGGCGATGTTCGCCCTGGTCTTCGTCGGCGCCGATCGCCTCGGCGTGCGCGACGGGTCGGGGCAGGGCGCCCAATCCGGTGCCTGGGTGCTGCTGGCGGCCGGCGTGGCGGTGGGCTTCGTCTACCTGCGGCGGCAGCGGACGCTGGCGCTGCCCCTGTTTCCGGTGGACCTGCTGCGCATTCCGGTGTTCGCGCTGTCGATGGGGACCTCGGTGGGCGCCTTCTGTGCGCAGATGCTGTCCTTCATCGCGCTGCCTTTCCTGCTGCTCGACATCTACGGGCGCACGCACGTGGAGGCCGGCTTGCTGATCACCGCCTGGCCGCTGGCCATCGTGGTGATGGCACCGATCGCAGGGCGCCTGATCGGCCGCTACCCGGACGGCTGGCTCGGGGGCATCGGCCTGAGCCTGCTGTCGCTCGGACTGGTGCTTCTGGCGACGCTGCCCGCGCAGCCGTCCAACGCGGACATCGTCTGGCGCATGGCCTTGTGCGGTCTGGGCTTCGGGCTGTTCCAGTCGCCCAACAACCACACGATCGTGACCTCGCCACCGCCGCATCGCAGCGGCGCGGCGAGCGGCATGCTCGGCACGGCGCGGCTCACCGGCCAGACGCTGGGCGCCGTGCTGCTGGCCGGCATCTTCAGTGCCTGGGCGCCGCGCGACGGGCGCGGCCCCTTCATCGCGCTGGGCCTGGCCGCGGCCTGCGCGGCCGTGGCGGCGGTGTGCAGCACGCTGCGGGTGCGGCAGGCGAGCGGGCAAGCGGTGTAGGGAACGAGCGTCAGCGCGTCTTCGTGCGTCGCAGCGGCGAGCGGCTTGCCATCCGCTTGGGTGACAGTTTCGGGTCCGGCAGTAACGACAAGGGGCCGAATGCGGTCTCCAGGAACTCGGCCTTGCGCTCGATGCGAAGAAAGGAATTGCGGCCGCGACGTCGGCGCGGCTCCTGTGGTTCCAGCACTTCCAGGTCCTGTCCCTCTCGGCTTGTCGAAGATGAAGAGTTCGCCATCGGCTTTCCATTGTCGAAGGGGGATCGGGCTGCCTTCAGGCCTGGGTCTTTCAAGTCTTGTGCATGAGGAAGAGTTCACCATCGGCCTCCCACCTTCGAATGCGCCAGTAGTCGCTCTCCAGCACTTTTTCGTCGTCGTGCGACAGGTAGGTGATGCCTGCGTTGGTGAAGAGGTCGACCGTTCGCTGAATCCGCATGCCGGGTTGGGGTGCATGAATGAGCGCGCGAAAGGACGTCAGGCTGGACAGTCTTTCCATGCACCTGTTTTCCTTCAGCGTCCCGACGCTTGTCGCGGACAAGGTGACGCAGTGCAGGTGTTTCTTGCGCCTGTAGGGCAGTGCGAACAGCTGGGCGAAGGTGGACGGGCGCACGTGGCGCAGCACCGTGAGCGTGACGTGCGAGTGACCCGTCGCCTCGAGCACGGATTCGTGATCGATCGGTCCCTGCATCCGGGCTGCGGTCTCGATCAGCATCAGCTCGCCTTGATCGGTGAGGAAGAGCTCGGTATGCGACGGTCCTTCCCGGATGCCCAGCGCATCGAGGCATGCCGTCGTGTAGCGGCACAGATCCTTGATGGGGTCGCACTCGGGCGACAGCAGGATTTCCCGGTCGCACACCAGGGGTGCGCCCGCAACGGCGATCTTGTCGTCCTTCCAGACTTCCGAGACGTAGTGCCGACCCTCCATGCTGACCGCGTTCACGATGAACTGCTGGCCATGGATTTTTTCCTGCAACACCACGGCTGTGTTGATGTTTCCCAGCCTGTTGCGCTTGCCGAGGGCCCCGTCGACGGCCGCCGCGACGTCGACGGTGTCATGGCAGAACGTGACGCCATCGGCGCCGCCGCTCGACAGTGGCTTGACGACCACCGGCCAACACTGCAAGGCGTTGGCCCAGGCCAGTGCTTCAGCCATCGTGGCGCACCGGGCCTGCCTCAATGTGGACAGCCCGGATTTCTCGAGCTGCGCGTGCATTTCGTACTTGTCTCTGCGCAGGTGGCTGGTGCGCGGATCGTTTCCGGGCAGTCCGAGCAGGGCGGCCAGTCTGTCCGCCACTTCGACGCCGGTTTCGGTGCCTGCAACGACGCAGAGGAGGTCGAAGCCTCGAAGCTCGGCCGCGATTTCTTCGATGCCGGCGGCATCGGTGACCACGAAGGACCGGATGAAGTCGCCGGGCACGAAGCCGTTCACGAACTCGGCCGGAACGTGAACCGAACTCTGAACGTGGATGCAGGCGACATCGAAGCGACGGAACTCATTGGCCAGGCGGGACCCTGTCGAATAGGCGTCGACGATGACCGCGACTTGCTTTGCAGCATGGCTGGTGGGGCGCAAGCTGTTCTCCGGGTTGTTGAATGCGGCGGATTCTCCGAGCGCTGCTGCGGTGGCGGCAACTACCAGATTTGGTAGTGGCGGGAACTTCCGGTTCGTTGTAGCGGGGTGCCCCGTACCTCCACCGGTAGGAGTCGCCCGTCCTGCGAACGTCACGGACCGCGGTATCCGCTCATACTGGCGCCATGACCCAGATCGGCAAGCCTCCGGGCGATGACGCCCTGATCCGCCATGGCTGCGATGCCGCGCCATGCCCGACGTCCGCCAGGCCCTGGGTGCTGGCCGCGGCCATCATCGGCTCGAGCATGGCCTTCATCGACGGCACGGTGGTGAACGTGGCGCTGCCCGCCATTCAGCGCGATCTGCAGGCCACGGCCTTCCAGGCGCAGTGGGTGGTGGAGTCCTATGCGCTCTTCCTGGCCGCGCTGCTGCTGGTGGGTGGGTCGCTGGGCGATCTGTTCGGGCGCCGGCGTATCTTCGCGCTGGGCGTCGTGGTGTTCGCCCTGGCCTCGGTGGGTTGCGCCCTGGCGGCCAGCGTGCAGCAGCTCATCGCCGCGCGAGCGGTGCAGGGCATCGGCGGTGCCCTTCTGGTGCCGGGCAGCCTGTCGCTGATCAGTTCGAATTTCGAGGAGAAGGAACGGGGCCGCGCGATCGGCACCTGGTCCGGCGCGAGCGGCATCACGGCCGCCATCGGCCCGGTGCTGGGCGGCTTCCTGGTGGACCACTATTCATGGATCTGGGCCTTCCTGATCAATGTGCCGATGGCGCTGGCGGTGCTGTGGATCGTGTGGCGCCACGTGCCCGAAAGCCGAGGCAGCGCCGCCGGCAGCAAACTCGACGCTGGGGGCGCGCTGCTCGCGACCGCGGCATTGGGCGGCATCGTCTACGCCTTCATCGAGGCCCCGACGCAAGGCTGGCGCTCGGGTGCCGTGCTGGCGGCGCTGGCCATCGGCGTCGTCGCCAGCCTGCTCTTCGTGGCCGTGGAGCGGCGCGTGCGCGCGCCGATGTTGCCGCTGAATCTGCTGCGCATCGGCAACTTCGGCGGGGCCAACCTGCTGACCTTGCTGCTGTACGCCGCGCTGGGCGGCGGGCTGTACTTCCTGCCGCTGAACCTCATCCAGGTGCAGGGCTACTCCGCGACCGTGGCGGGCGCGGCCTTGCTGCCCTTCATCCTGATCATGTTCGCGCTCTCGGGCTGGGCCGGGCAACTGGTCGATCGCTTCGGTCCGCGCCTTCCGCTGGTGGTGGGGCCGAGCATCGCCGCCGTGGGCTTTGCGCTGTTCGCGCTGCCGGGCGTGGGCGTCAACTACTGGACGGCCTTTTTTCCCGCGGTGGTCGTGCTGGGCTTCGGCATGACGGTCACCGTGGCGCCGCTCACCACGACCGTGATGAATTCGGTCGGACCGGAAGCGGCGGGCGTCGCCTCGGGCGTCAACAATGCGGTGTCGCGCGCGGCCTCGGTGCTGGCCATCGCGGTGTTCGGAGTGGTGATGGCGGCGGTGTTCGATGCGGTGCTGGCGGAGGGCTTGGAGCAAGCGGGTGCCTCGGCGCAGGCCAGCGCATTTCTCGAGGAGCAGCGCAGCAGGCTTGCGGGGGCCGATATGCCGCAGGGCATCGATGCAGCCACGGCGGCAAGCCTCAAGGGCGCCGTGGCGGGCGCCTTCGTCGCAGGCTTCCGGTGGGTGATGCTGATCTGCGCAGGTCTGGCGCTGTTGAGTGCGCTAAGTGCGTGGGTGATGATCGGACGCGGGCCGGACAGGCAAGGCGTGTCTGTGGTCTCGCGTCCTTAGTTCGCCGCGGGCCGAGGTAGCGCGCGCGTCCTTGCGGCCGTCCGGAGCTGGCGTGGTGTGAGCCGGGTGGCGGCTCAGCCCACCGCCTTGATGAGGCGCTCGCGCGCTGCCTTGACCACCATCGACGCGAGCGCGCAGGAGGCCAGCCGCGCCGGCTCCGAATCGGCCCGGCTGGTCAGGATGATCGGCACCTTCGCGCCCAGTACGATGCCCGCGGCATAGGCGCCCGCGAGGAAGCTCAGGCTCTTGGCCAGCATGTTGCCGGCGTCGAGCTGCGGCACGATCAGCACGTTGGCATGCCCTGCCACCGGCGAGACGATGCCCTTGATGCGCGCGGCCTCGGGATCGATGGCGTTGTCCATGGCCAGCGGGCCGTCGAGTTGCGCACCGGTGATCTGCCCACGATCGGCCATCTTGCACAGGGCCGCCGCGTCGAGGGTGGAGGGCACCTTGGGGTTGACCGTTTCCATCGCCGAAAGCAGGGCCACGCGCACGGCCGGCAGTCGCAGCGCATGAGCGAGGTCGATCGCGTTCTGCACGATATCGACCTTTTCTTCCAGCGTCGGCGCGATGTTGATGGCGGCGTCCGAGATGATCAGCGGCTGCGCATGGCCGGGCACGTCCATCACGAAGCAGTGGCTGATGCGGCGCGCGGTGCGCAGGCCGCCTTCGCGGCGCACCACCGCCGCCATCAGCTCGTCGGTGTGCAGGCTGCCCTTCATCAGGGCGTCGACCTCGCCCCGCAGCGCCATCGCGACCGCGGCGTCGGCCGCCGCATGGCTGTGCGGCGCATCGACGATGGGGAGGTCCGCGAGCGAGATCTGCAAGGCGCCGGCCGCGGCCTCGATCTTCGCGCGCGGCCCGACCAGCACGGGCGTGACGAGGCCGAGCCGCGCCGATTCCAACACGGCCTGCAGCGCGACCTCGTTGGCCGGGTGCACCACCGCCACGCGCAGCGGTGGCAACTCCCGTGCGGCGGCAATCAGGCGGTCGTAGTGGGGATGGGTGGCGGCGGGAGTGGAGGGCTGGTGCATCGCGTGAATACTTGAGTCGATTCGAGGGTGGGGCAAAGTCACGATCACGCAGATGGTGCATGCTGCGATGCAACAGATCAAGCCCGCCGCCGATGACGACCTTTCACGTGCCTTTTCCGAATCATGCCGCCACCTGCGGAGCGACAGCATGAACGAGGGCATGGTGGCTGTTGCCAATGCGGGCTCGTCGAGCCTGAAGTTCTCGCTTTACCGTTCGCAGGGGGAGGTGCTGGCGCCCGTGCTGCGCGGCGTGGTCGAGGAGATCGACACCGCGCCGCGCTTCGTTGCACGCGATCCGGCGGGCCGCGTGCTCGCGCAACGCGAGTGGGGCAGTGGCGAGACCCTCGGGCACGATGCGGCGCTGCGGCACGTGATCGGCGTCGTGCGTGAGCTCATGCCGGGCATCGCCCTGCGCGGCATCGGCCACCGCGTGGTCCACGGCGGCATGGACTTCGCCCAGCCCGTGCGCATCACGCCGGAGGTCGTGAGCCGGCTCGAGGCCCTGTCGCCGCTGGCGCCGTTGCACCAGCCCAGCAACCTGGCGGCGGTGCGCCTGGCCTTCGATCTGCTGCCGGGCGTGCCGCAGGTCGCCTGCTTCGACACCGCCTTTCACCGCAGCAATTCGGAGCTGGCGCAGATGTTCGCCCTGCCGATGTCGTTGTATGACGCCGGCGTGCGTCGCTACGGCTTTCACGGGCTGTCCTACGAATACATCGCGACGCGCCTTCCGGTGGTCGCGCCCATGCTGGCCCAGGGCCGCGTCATCGCACTGCACCTGGGCAACGGCGCCAGCCTGTGCGCGCTGCAGGGCGGGCGCAGCATCGCCAGCACGATGGGCTTCACCGCGCTGGACGGCCTGCCCATGGGCACCCGCTGCGGCAACATCGACCCGGGCGTGCTGCTGTACCTGATGAACGAGCGCGGCATGGATGCGCGTGCCATCGAGCAACTGCTGTACCGCGAGTCGGGTCTGCTGGGCGTGTCCGGCGTGTCGAGCGACATGCGCGTGCTGCTGGCGAGCGAAGCGCCGCGCGCGCGGCTGGCGGTCGACCTCTTCGTGCACCGCATCGTGCGCGAGATCGGCTCGCTGGCCGCGGCGCTGGGCGGCCTGGACGGGCTGGTGTTCACTGCCGGCATCGGCGAGCACGCCGCCGAGATCCGCCGCCGCGTCGGCGCCGGCGTGGCGTGGATGGGCCTCGCGATCGACGAGGAGGCCAACGCGGCGGGCGGGCCGTGCATCAGCACGGCGGCGAGTCATTGCTCGGCCTGGGTGATCCCGACCGACGAAGAGCTCATGATCGCGCGCCATACCGTGGGCACCCTGTCGAATACCCCGACGTGAGTGCCCCTCTGAAAGCAGGCGGTCGCTGATGCCGTACCGGCGCTGCAACGATGCCGGCAGGCGGCCCACCGTGCAGCGACCGATGAGCCGGCGTCTGTCCGCACCGGCGCTCAGGCCAGGATCGGCGGCAGCCGGCGTCCGACCCTGCGCCGCCGGCTGCGGCGCAGCCGATGCAGGCATCTCGGGGCCGCGAGGGGGTATGCGGGATGTGCCATGTCACATCTCGTGCGGGTCCATCTGCATGCCCGTGGGGAACAGGTCCACCGAGATCAGCACGGCCGTGCTGCTGCCGGTGTTCTTCCACCAATGCGAGGTGCCGTTCCTCTCCGGGGCTACGTCGCCGGCCCGGTGCAGGATAGGCGCCGCGCAGTTGCTCGCGTACTCGACCACTTCGCCGGAGACGATGTAGATCATCGCCGGGCGCTCGTTGTGGCTGTGCCAGGGCACGATGCCGCCGGGCTTCATCTCGAGCTGGCGCAGGCGGAACAGTCGCCCCGCCAGTGCCAGCGGCTCCTTCGACAGGTCGGTGCTGTAGCGCACCACGTCGGTGACGTCCTTGGGCATGCTGGGGCCGGGCTTCTGACCCTGGCCGTCCGCGACGCGCATGTCGGCCGGGCATTCGCCGGCGTGGGCGGCCGGCGCCAGCATGCCGAAGGCGGCGGCGGTCAGCATGGCGAGGAGGGCGGGGCGCCACGGCAGGCGGCGCGGGGGATGGGCGATGTGCATGTGGGTTCTCCTGGAAGCGAAGGGTTGATGAGGGTCGGATCGCCGTTCGGCGGCTCCGAGGCGCACTGTGATCGCCGGGCCTCACGCCACGGTCTCCCAAAGTTCACGCTTTGATCACGCATTGCCAGACGGGGCCGATCGGGCGCACAGTCCGCGTGGCAAGAACCGGAAGGACCGGAAGGACTGGGAAGAGGAAAGACACCATGGGCCCGACGCTCGACGTGCAAGGCAGCCTGCCGCAGGCATTGCGCCTGGGCGCGCAGCTGGCCATGGCGCTGGCCGAGCTGCACGCGCGGGGCCGGGTGCATCTCGGGCTGTGCCCCGAGGCCGTGGTGATCGATCCCGCCACGGGCAGCGCGAGCCTGCTCGATGCGCAGGGCAGCGCGACCGCGCCGGCACGCCTGCGCCATGCCGCGCCCGAGCAGACCGGCCGCACCGGCGACAAGCCCGATCCGCGCAGCGACCTCTATGCCCTCGGCGCGTTGCTCTACGGCACGCTGACGGGCCGGCCGCTGTTCGACGCCGACGACGCCATGGCGCTGATCCATGCGCAGCTCGCGGTCGCGCCGGTCGCACCGGCCGTGCTGTCGCCCGCGATCCCACAGCCGGTCTCGGACCTCGTGATGAAGCTGCTGGCCAAGTCGCCCGCCGATCGCTACCAGAGCGCGGCGGGCCTGGCGGAGGACCTGCTGTTCTGTGAGCGTGAATGGACGGCGCATGGCCGCATCCCGCCCTTCGTGCCCGGCCTGCGCGACCCCGCGCAGCGCCCGGCCATCCCCGCGAAGCTCTACGGCCGCGACGAACAACAGGCGCTGCTGCGCGCCGCCTGCGCCCGCGTGCGCGACCCGCAGGCGCGGCCCGGCATGCTGCTGGTGGACGGCTTTCCCGGCGTCGGCAAGACGGCCCTGGTGCTGGCCCTGTGCCGTCCGCTGGTGCGCCCCGGCGGCTACTTCGTCGCGGGCAAGTTCGATCAGGTGGTGCGCGGCGTGCCCTTCGGCGCGCTGATCCAGGCCTTTCGCGAACTGGTGCGGCAGATGCTCACCGAGAGCGAGGCCCGGCTGCTGCAATGGCGTGAAAGCCTGCAGCAGGCCCTGGCGCCCAACGCCGGCGTCCTGGCGCAGGTGATCCCCGAGATCGGCTTCATCCTCGGCGAGCCGGCGCCGCCCGTGCCGCTGGCGCCGACCGAGGCGCAGAACCGCTTCCAGCGCGTGCTGCGCCACTTCATCGCCGCGGTGGCGCGGCCGTCGCATCCGCTGGTGATCTTCCTGGACGACCTGCAGTGGGCCGACGCGGCAACGCTGGACCTGCTGGCGCCGCTGCTGGACAGCCCGGACATCCGCGGCTTGCTGCTGGTCGGCGCCTGCCGCGACAACGAGCCCGATGCGCCGCGCCGCCTGGCGCCGGTGCTGGACGCGCTGGAGGCTGCCGGCGTGCCGGTGCAGCGGCTCACGCTCGGGCCACTGCGCCTGCCCGAGCTGAGCGCCCTGGTCGCCGACATGCTCGGCGCCGGACCCGGCGAGGCCCTGCCGCTGGCCCGGCTGGCGCTGGAAAAAACGGGCGGCAATCCCTTGTTCGTGCACCAGTTCCTCCGCAGCCTGGAACGCGAGGGACATTTCCGCTTCGACATGGACGCGCAGCATTGGGTCTACCGCATCGAAGCCATCGCGCAGGCCCCGCCGGCGGAGGACGTGGTCGCGCTGATGACGCGCAACATCCGGCGCCTGCCGAGCCGCTCGCAGTACGCGCTGACGCTGGCGGCCTGCATCGGCAACCGCTTCGACGTGCAGACGCTGTCGCTGATCTGCGAGCAGCCGCGTGCGGCCACGGAAGACGACCTGGCCCAGGCCATGGCCGAGGGGCTGATCGTGCCGGTGCCGCCGGCCGCGCGGCAGGACGAGGCGAACCGGCGCGAGGCGGCGCCGGCCTGGGCCTTCCTGCACGACCGGGTGCAGCAGGCCGCCTATGCGCTGATCCCGCCCGCGCGCAAGCCCATGCTGCATCTGCGCATCGGCCGCCTGCTGCGCGCGCAGGCCGGCGAGGCGCCGGCGCAGCAGGCGCTGTTCGACATCGTTCACCACCTCGACCGCGGGCGCGGCCTGATCGACGATCCGGGCGAGCGGCATGCGCTCGCGCAGTTGAACCTGCGCGCCGGGCGCGAGGCCAAGTCCTCGACCGCGTACGAGGCGGCACGTGCCTTCTTCGGCGCCGGCCTCGAGCTGCTCGACGAGACGCAGTGGGCGGCCGACCATGCGCTGTGCTTCGCGCTGCAGCTGGAGGCCGTGGAAAGCGAATACCTGTGCGGCCGCTTCGAATCGGCGCAGCCGCAGTACCGTCAACTGCTGCAGCGTGCCGCGAGCGCCGTCGAGCGGGCGCAGGTCCACCAGCTGCAGAGCGTGCAGCACGAACACATGGCCCGCTACGCGCAGGCCCTGGCCAGCACGCGCGACGGGCTGGCGCCCTTCGGCGTGCAGTTGCCCGACACCCCCGCCGGCACCGCGCAGGCGCTGGCGCAGGAGATGGCGCGCATCGCCGGGTTGCTGGGCGAACGGCCGATCGCCTCGCTGGCCGAACTGCCGGTCATGCACGACCCGGAGGTCCGCATCGTGATGCGCATGCTCACGGGCATCTGGGCCTCGGCCTACCTGCTCGGCGACCCGACCCTCGCGCGGCTGATCTCGGCCATCCTGGTGCGCCTGTCGCTGGAACATGGCAACGCCGAGGAATCGGCCTACGGCTACGTCACGCACGCCATCACCGTCGGGGCGGTGCAGCGCAGCTTCCGCAGCGCCTACGAATTCGGCAGCCTGGCGCTGGCCGTCAACCAGCGCTTCGGCGACACGCGGCTGCGCGCCAAGATCTACCAGCAATTCCATGCGCACGTGAACTTCTGGTGCCGCCCCTTCGCCAGCGGCGTGCCCTACGCGCGCGAGGCCTGCCGCAGCGGGCTGGAGAGCGGCGACTTCCTCTACGCGGCCTATGGCGCCGGCACCGAACTCTGGGCGGCCTTTCCCGGCTGTCCGGAACTGGGGGCGTTCGTCGATGAATACGCGTCCCGCGTGGCCACGATCCTCGAACTGAAGAACCAGGGTTTCGCCGATGCGACACAGCTCCTGCTGCAATGGGCACGCGCGCTGCAAGGCCGAACGCGCGGCCCGCTGTCCCTGTCGGACGAGGGCTTCGAGGAGGAAGGCTACGGCCGCCGCTACAGAGACCATCCGTTCTTCGCCAGCTTCCACGCCATGGCCCGGCTGCACCTGTGCTGCCTGTTGGGCACGCCGGCCGAGGCGGTGGCGGCGGGGCGCATCGCCGGCGCCACGGTGCAGCACCTTGCCGGCACCCTCTGGCCGGTGATGCATGCCTTCTGGCATGCGTTCGCGCTGGCCGTGTGGCATCCGCAAGCGCCAGCCTCCGATCGGGACGCGGTGCGTGCCCAGGTCGCCCGGGCGCACGCCGAATTCGCCGTGCTGGCGGGCCACTGCCCCGAGAACTTCCGCTGCCAGGCGTTGTTGCTGGCCGCCGAACTGGCCCGCATCGACGGCGACTTCGGCATCGCGGTCGGATTCCAGGAACAGGCCATCGAATTCGCGGCCCGGCACGATTCGCTGCTGCAGCTGCGTGCCCTGGCCAGCGAGCGGCACGCGGCCCTGCGCGAGGCGCGCGGCGAATCCGCGCTGGCCGCGCTCCACCTGGCCGAGGCGCGCGCCTGCTATGCGCGCTGGGGCGCGGCGGCGAAGGTCGCGCAGCTCGAGGCCCTGCACCCCTGGCTGCGTCCCGCCCGGGCGGCGTCCGATGCGGCCAGGATGCCGGCGGCCGCGGCCGCGCTGCCGGCCGGCGCGTCCGTGGAGGGCCTGGACCTCGACAGCGTGATGAAGGCGGCGCAGGCCATCGCGGCCGAGGTGGAACTCGAGCGGCTGCCGGCGCGCCTGATCGACATCGCGATCGAGAACGCCGGCGCGGACCGGGGCAGCCTGGTGCTGGAGGGCGAGAACGAGGACGAGCCGATGGTGCATGCCGCCGGCGCCGCGCAGGGCGTGGATGCGCGCGGCACGCCGCTGTCGGCCTCGGGCAGCGTGCCGGCCGGCATCGTCCACTACGTGCGCCGCACCGGCGAGAGCGTGGTACTCGCCGATGCGGCGGCCGACGACCGCTTCGGCAGCGACCCCTACATCCAGCGCCGACGACCGCGCTCGGCGATGTGCGTGGCCGTCCAGAAGCAGGGCCGGCTGGCCGGCGTGCTGTACCTGGAGAACAGCCAACTGGCCGGCGCCTTCACCGCACAGCGCATCCTGGTCGTGCGGACGCTCGCCACGCAGGCCGCGGTCGCGCTGGAGAACGCAGGCCTGTTCCAGGGCCTGCGGCGCGAGATCGGCGAGCACCGGGGCGCGCGGCAGGAACTGGCCGCGGCCCTGGCCGAAGTCCGACGGCTCAAGGAAGACCTGGAGGCCGAGAACGTCTACCTGCGCAGCGAGCTGATCGCCAACGTCTCGCACGACCTGCGCACGCCGCTGGCTGCGCTGCGCGGCTACCTGGAGATGCTGGCCGGCCGCGGCGAAGAACTGCCGGCGGCCACGCGGTGCAGCTACGCCGGAATCGCGCTGCGCCAGAGCGAACACCTGGCCACCCTGGTCGACGAGCTGTTCGAGCTCGCCAAGCTGGACTTCAAGGGCGTGCAGCTCGCGCGCGAGACCTTCCGGCTGCCCGATCTCGCGGGCGACGTGCTGCAGAAATTCCAGCTGGCCGCCGACCGCCAGCAGGTGGCGCTGCGCATCGAGGCCGCGCCGGGCCTGCCGATGGTGGATGCCGACCTCGGCCTGGTGGAGCGCGTGCTCGACAACCTGATCGGCAACGCGCTGCGCCACACGCCGGCCGGGGGCACGGTGAGCGTGCTGCTGCGTCCGCAGGCGGGGCGGGCGCTGGTCTGCGTGGCCGACACCGGCGAGGGCATCGCCGACGAGGCGCTGCCCTTCATCTTCGATCGCTTCTATCGCGCGGGCCGCGACGGCGCGCGCGGCGGCGCCGGGCTGGGCCTGGCGATCGCCAAGCGCATCGTGGAGCTGCACGAGGGCGAGCTGCAGGTGCAGAGCAGCCCCGGCGAAGGCTGCCGCTTCAGCTTCGACCTTCCCGCGGCGACGCGGCTGCGCCGCGAGGCGGTTCAGGAAGCCAGCGCGCCCGGCACCTTCTCGCCCAGGCGTGCCAGCGCCTGAAGCCGCTCCAGCTCCGCGGCCGCGCGGGCCAGGAAGATGCGGTAGACCGACTCGACCATCACCTCGTCGCCCAGCGGCGCGCGATGGCGGAAGGCCAGGTGGCCCAGCATGCGGCCGTCGCTCGCGATGATCGGCAGACCCAGGTAGGACTCCCATCCGGCCTCGCGTGGGAAGGCCTGCGCCAGGCCGCTGCGGTGCAGCGTGGCCCGTTCCTCGCGGATCACGGTCTCGCAGGGCGTGCCGGCCAGCGCGAACTCGAAGTTGTCGGCCAGGGTCCCGTCCACCCAGTAGGCCAGCGTGCGCACCCGCGTGGGCGGGTGGTCGGCGCACTCGGCGACGAAGGCGCAGTCCAGCCCCAGCGCCCGCGCGAAGTGCCGCACCATCGCCGGGAAGAAGGCCTCGCCCACCGCACCGGCCGTGCCGTCCGCGACCGCCTGCAGCACCTGGGAGACGCGGCGCAGCTGCGTGACGTCGGTGTCCTGCCCGATCACGCGATAGGGCGTGCCGCCGGCGCGCCGCAGCGCGACACCGCGCGACAGCACCCAGCGCACGCTGCCGTCCTTGTGCAGCAGGCGCAGCTCGCAATCGAAGCGGGTGTCGGCCGGGGCGCCATCGGCGGGCAGCAGGCGCGCCAGCGCCGCGTCCAGCGCGGCGCGGTCGTCCGGATGCACGCGCGAGCGCCAGCCTTGCAGGTCGCCGGGGACTTCGTCCGCATCGAAGCCCAGCATGCTCTTCCAGCGCGGCGACAGCTCGACGCGACCGCTGGCCAGGTCCCAGTCCCACATGCCGTCCTGGCTGCCGCGCAGGGCGGCGGTGTAGCGTTCCTCGCTGGCGCGCAGCGCGGCCTCCGCCGCGGCACGCGCGGCCTCGGCCTGCTCGATGGCGCTGCGCTGCTGCGACACCCGCTGCTCGAGCCGGGCCAGCCGCTCGCTCCATTCGACGCGGCGCCGCCCTTCCAGGTGCAGCACCCAGGCGGCGAGGCCGGCGAGCAGCACCAGCCCGATGGCGATGGCCACTGGCGCGATCCATGCATTCATGCGTCCGCTCCCTCCATGAGCCGGTGCGCGGCCGCCCGGGCCGGCGGCGCGAGCGGCAGGTCGAAGCTCAGGCAGGCGCCGGCGCCGGCCACGCTGGCGGCGGCCAGTTCGCCGCCGTGCAGGCGCACGATGCGGCGCGCGATGGCGAGCCCGAGGCCGCCGCGCCCGCCGGGCAGTGCGCGGTCGGCATGGTCGTAGCGGTCGAAGATGCCGTCCATCTGGTCGGCCGGGATGCCGCTACCGGTGTCGCGCACGACGATGCGGGCACGGTGCGCGTCGCGGCCGAACTCGATGCTCACCGTGCCGCCGGCCGGTGTGTGGCGCAAGGCGTTGTCCAGCAGGTTCTCGAGCACGCGCTCGACCATGCCGATGTCGGCCAGCGCGCGCACGTCGGCCGCCGCGCCGTCGCCGGCCACGGCGCGCAGCGCGATCCCGCGCCGGCGCGCATCCAGGCCGAACTTGAGCGCCACGTCCTGCGCCAGCTCGGCCACCGAGAAAGGCTCGGGCTGGGGCCGCGCCTCCTCGCCTTCCAGCTGGCTCAGCTCGAACAGGTCGTCCACCAGGCGGCCCAGGCGCTCGCTGTGGCGCACCGCTGTCTCCAGGTAGTTGCGCTCCTCCTCGGGCGGCAGGCTGCCGTGCCGCAACAGCAGCAGTTCCAGGTAGCCGCGCATGGAGGCCAGCGGGGTGCGCAAGTCGTGCGACACGTTGGCCAGCAGCTCGCGCCGCCGCCGGGTGCCGCGTTCGAGTTCGGCCAGTTGGTCATCGATGCGCAGCGACATCCGCTCCACCTGCGCCGACAGCGCCCGCAGGCGCCGTGCGCAGTGCCAGTAAACGGCCAGCGCCGCCAGCGCCGCGGGGGCGGCGCCGACGATCAACATGTAGAGGCTTTGCACGATGGGTAGACGCTGGCCCGTGGCGCCGTTCAGCGTTCCGCGAATCTGTAGCCGACGCCCCAGACGGTCTGGATGTAGTCGGGGTTGCCGGGATCGCGCTCGATCTTGTTGCGCAGCCGGTTGATGTGCGAATTGACCGTGTGCTCGTAGCCGCTGTGGCTGTAGCCCCAGACCTGGTCGAGCAGCTGTGCGCGCGTGTGGACGCGGCCGGGGCTGCGTGCGAAGTAAGCCAGCAGCTCGAATTCCTTGGCGGTGAGGTCGAGCCGCCGGCCGTCGAGCAGGGCCTCGTGGCGCTGCAGGTCGATGCGCAGGCCGCCGGCCTCGATCGGCTGCTGCGCCTGCTGCGCGCGCTCGGCCGTGGCCTGCTGCAGGTCGGCGCGGCGGAACACCGCCTTCACCCGCGCCGCCAGCTCGAGCATGCTGAAGGGCTTGGTCAGGTAATCGTCGGCGCCCAGTTCCAGGCCGAGCACGCGGTCGAGCTCGGAGGACTTGGCCGTGAGCATCAGGATCGGCGTGTAGTGCGGCAGGGCGCGCAGGCGGCGGCAGATCTGCAGGCCGTCCATGCGCGGCAGCATGAGGTCGAGGATGACCAGGTCGTAGTGGCCTGCCTCGCCCTCGGCCAGGCCGGAAACGCCGTCGGTCATGAGGCGGCACTCGCAGTCGAGCTCGGCCAGCTGGAGGGTCACGAGGCGGCCGATGTCGGGGTCGTCTTCGATCACGAGGACGCGGCGGGGCATGGGAGTGCCTTCGGGGTTGGCTGCGATGCTCGCCGCGAGAGCGGCGGCTCCAGGACATTCCGGGCGCTGTCTTGCGCCCGCACATTCAAGGTCCACGCAGGCTGTCTCACGTCGCCATCCCGGTGAACAGCCCGAGTGCCAGGTGCCGGCCCAAGGCACCGCCGATGTCGAAAGCGCCATCGAGGTCGAGCGCACGGGCGCAGGCCTCCCCCAGGCCGGCCCCCTCGTGCAGCGCACAGAGCCAGCGCAGCTCCGCGTCACCCAGCGGCACGAAGACGACCTCCAGCGCCTGCTGCATCACCAGCAGCCGCACGCCCCCTTCGGCCAGCGAAACGGTCTCGGTCTCGTCCGCGCCCGGCTGGTTGGCCAGCCAGATTCGCAGCACCGGGTAGGGCGAGCACAGAAAGCGCGCCGAAGGTTGCAGCGAAAGGCGCAGACCGGGCTGGGCGTCGAGCGGAACCGCCGCCAGGCTCGCGGGCCAAAGAGGGGGCAGCGCCGCCTCGTGATAGGCCCGGTGCACGGCCCATTCGAGCGCAGCCACGTCCGGCAGGTAAGGCAGTTCGAACGCCGGCGCCCAGGCACGCAGGAAGGCCGGGAAGTCCACGCCGAACTCGTGCAGATCGCCGGAGCGCGAGGGGTGCAAGCCGATGCAGGCGCGGGCCGCCTGGCGGAAGAAGGCGGTGCCGACCAGCCGCTCGCTCACCGGATAGACCGCGCGCAGCGCCGCCACCAGGCTCTCCACCATGTTGTTGCGATAGATGGCCAGTCGCCGCGTGGCGGGCAGGGCGCCGGGCCGAACCAGGTGTGTGGCCGCGGCCAGGTCGCCGCGCCGCAGCAGCGCGTTCATCATGCGGACCTGGGTGTCAGGCAGCGCAAGCATGAAGCGCCTCCATCATCGTCGCGCGGGCCTTGTCGGCCTCGGCCGCCAGGGCGGGCAGCGGGGGCAGGTCGGCATCCCACTCGATCAGCGTGGGCACGGGGCCGAAGCGCTCGACGGCTGCGGCATAGAGCCCCCACACCGCGTCGGCGACCGGGGCGCTGTGCGTGTCGATCAGGATCTCGGCGCCGTCGTCGAGCACGTTGCGCGTGAAGCCGGCCAGGTGCATCTCCTGGACCGCTGCGCGCGGCATCGCGTCGATGTAGTGCAGGGGATCGAAGCCCAGGTTGTGCGCACTGACGTGGATGTTGTTGACGTCCAGCAGCACGCCGCAGCCGCTGCGTGCAGCCACCTCGGCCAGGAATTCCCATTCGGGTACGGTGGACTGCACGTAGTCCAGGTAGGCCGAGAGGTTCTCCAGCAGGATCGGCCGGCCGAGGAAGTCCTGCACCTGCTGCACCCGGGCGACCACGTGGGCGAGGGCCTCCTCGGTGTAGGGCAGCGGCAGCAGGTCGTTGGCATGCACGCCGCCGACCGAGGTCCAGCACAGGTGGTCGGAGACCAGGGCCGGCTCGAGCAGGTGGACCAGCTCTGCCAGGCGCGCGAGGTGCCGTTCGCACAGCGGGTCGACCGAGCCGATCGACAGGCCCACGCCGTGCAGGCTCAGGGCGTGGCTCTCGCGCGCCGACAGGAGGAAGTGCAGGGGCTTGCCACCGCGGCCGAAGTAGTTTTCGCTGTGCGCCTCGATGAAGCCCACGGGCGGCCTGGTCTCGGTGAACTCGCGCCAGTGCTCGGGCCGAAGGCCGATGCCGGTGCGTCCGGATAGAGAGGATGGCGAGGGCTGCATGCGGCTCTCCTGTGCGGGTCCACGTCCGCGGTGGGGGACGCTCGAAATTCTAGGCAGCCACCCGGCGCCGCTGGCGCCCGTGACCGATTTGTGAAGATTGCGGCGCATCACGGCTTCATCCGCGCAGCCCGCAGTGCGCGCAGCATGTGCGGTATGGGCAGGTGCCTGGACGTCAGCAGCGCCGCGCCGATGCTCAGGCACATCAGGCCGAAGGCCGCCCAGGCATAGGGCCACAGCAGCGGCATCCCCACCAGGATCAGCCCGTCGTTGCCGCCCGGGATCAGCAGGCTGCCCCAGCCCATCAGCCATCCGCCGGCCAGGCGGCGCAGCCCCTGCGCCGGTGCGATGGTGCCGCCGCGCAGACGCCGGACGCCGCGGCCGCCCCAGATCGCCCCCAGCAGCAGCGCGGCCAGCAATGCGGTGCGTGCGCCGATGCCGGCGGCCATGCCGCGCGCCAGCTCTGCCAGCACCTCCGTGTAGGCCCATGCGCCCGCGACCAGCAGCATGAGCACGAAGCTGATGCCGATGACGGTGGTGGCCGCATGCGGCGACCAGAGGCACTCGGCCAAGGCGCGCCGCGTGCGAGCCCGGCGCAGCGGCGCCAGCAGGCGCCAGGCCGCGAACACGAGGAAGGGCAGTACGGCCCAGGCCGGCGATGCCAGCACCGGCGATCCCCCGGCCAGCGGATGGTGGGGCGCCGTGCCGAACAGCGGCCTCACGCTCAGGCAGCCGAGGTAGAAGCCCAGCGGCGTCAGCGCGAAGCTCCATTCACCGGAACCCAGGCGCGCGACGGTCCCGAAGACACAGGCGCGGTTGACCCAGGCGCCGAGCCCGAGCAGCGCGCCGCCGGCCAGGGTCCAGCGGTCGAGCGCGAAGCCTTCGGGCATGGCCGGCAGCATGTCCAGGGCGCGGGCCAGCAGGAGGCCTCCGGTCACCCACAGGGAGGCCTCGGCCAAGGCCAGCAGGCGCCGCGCGCTGCGCTGGTCGACGATCTCCTCGACCGCCGCGACGGTGCAGGTGCCGCCGCGCTGGATGGCGAAGCCCATCACGCCCGCGCACAGCAGGGCGAGCACGAATGCGAGTGGTGTGATCGGGCCCATGGTCGCCTCCCGTGTTCCGTTCAGTAGTGCTCGATCACACCCTCGATGGGGTCGGCGTTCGCCTCGCGCCAGGGCGCGCGCTCGATCATGCGCATCGTGTCGTCGTGGCCGGCCTGGCGGCGGATGCGGATGCCGGCCGGCGTGAAGTCGATGTCCTTCGTGTGGTCCTCGCCCTCGACGCGGGGCGCCAGCAGGTGCGCCACGTGCATGGTGGTCCAGCAACCCCAGGCCGCCAGCGCGGCGACCTTCGGGTCGGTGCGGCGGGATGCCGGGACCTGCTTTTGCAGCTCTCGGATGACGTGGCGCAGCCGGTGGATCTGCTTCTGTCGCGCGATGTGGCTGTCGGCCCGGCTGGCGAATTGGATGTCCTTCTGGCGGGCCATCACCTCCCGGATCGACTCGGGCTCCGGGGCCGTCTGGTGCCAGACGTTGACGGCGAAGATCAGCGAGTCCCGGCGCGGCTTGTCGTCGAGCACCGCCTCGATCGGCGTGTTCGAGTAGATGCCGCCGTCCCAGTAGGGCTGGCCGTCGATGCGCACGGCCGGAAAGGCGGGCGGCAGCGCGCCGGAGGCCATGACGTGCTCGACCCCCAGTCGTTCCTTGCGGGTGTCGAAATAGCGCATCTCGCCGCTGCATGCGTTGACCGCGCCGACGGTGATGCGCGTGTGGCACTGGCAGAGGTATTCGAAGTCCACCAGCGACTCCAGCGTGGCGCGCAGCGGTGCAGTGCTGTAGTAGGAGGCCGCTTCCGCGCCCAGCTGTGCGTTCACGCCGCGCAGGGCGTGCAGGTTGGGCGTGAAGAAGTCCGGGATGCCGCGCATCACCGTCGACATGTTCGACACCAGGTTGCCCAGACCCATCCAGTCGGGCCAGCGCAGGGTGGGCGCGTGCGCCTGCATCATCTGCCAGAAGCTGTCGAGCCGCTCCATGCGGTGCTTGGGCGGGTTGCCGGCGATCAGCGCGGCGTTGATGGCGCCGATGGAGGTGCCGATCACCCAGTCGGGCTCGATGCCCGCCTCGTGCAGCGCCTGGTACACGCCGGCCTGGTAGGCGCCCAGCGCGCCTCCGCCCTGCAGCACCAGCACCACCTGGCCGGGCAGCGCTTCATTGCTGCGGGCGGCGGCGGGGCGCGGCTTGGTTGCGTTGACCATGATGGACGCTCCGCCCGGGGTCAATGCAGCGTCCAGCCGCCGTCCATGGCCAGCGCGGTGCCGGTCATGGACGCTGCTGCATCGGAAGCCAGGAACACGGCCAGCGCCGCCAGCTCCTCCACCTCGACGAAGGACTTGCGCGCCTGGTGGGAGAGCATCACCTCGCGCACCACCTGCTCGGGCGGGATGTTGTGGGCCCTGGCCTGGTCGGCGATCTGCTGCTCGACCAGGGGCGTCTTCACGTAGCCGGGGCAGATGGTGTTGGAGGTGATGCCGAACTCGGCCAGCTCCACCGCCACGGTTTTCGACAGCCCGACCAGCCCGTGCTTGGCCGCCACGTAGGCCGACTTGAAGGGCGAGGCCGTGAGCCCGTGGGCGGAGGCCACGTTGATGATGCGGCCGAAGCGCCGCGCCTTCATGCCGGGCGCGGCGGCCTTGATCACGTGGAAGGCCGAGGACAGGTTGATCGCCATCACCGCGTCCCATCGTTCGTCGGCGAATTCCTCGATCGGCGCGACGTGCTGGATGCCCGCGTTGTTGACCACGATGTCGACCTTGCCGAAGGCGGTCTCGGCGGCGGCGATCATGGCGCGCACCTCTTCCGGGCGGCTCACGTCGGCCGTGCTGTAGCGCACCCGGGTGCCGAACTGGCGCTGCATCTCGCCGCGCGTGAATTCGATCTCGGCCGGGTTGCCGAAGCCGTTGAGCATGATGTCGGCGCCGCTGCGCGCCAGGGCGCGGGCGATGCCCAGGCCGATGCCGCTGGTGGAGCCGGTGACGACGGCGGATTTGTGCTGGAGCATGACGGTCTCCTCAGGGTTGGGGTTGGATGCGGGACAGGGGCTCGGCGCTGCGCGCGGGTTCCGCGTCGGCTTCCGAGGTGCGGGTGAAGCGCAGGTGGGTGATGTCCGCGGGGAACAGCATCCCCCAGGTCCATTCGACCCAGATGCGCAGCTTGCGGCCGGCGGTGGGCATGCGCCAGAGGTAATAGGCGCGCCACAGCAGCCAGGCCGGCAGGCCGTGCAGGCGCAGGCCGAACACGCTGGCCACGCCCTTGAGGTGGCCGGTGGTGGCCATCATGCCCCGGGACACGTGGTGAAAGGCCTGCGTCGGGCGGCCCTCGATGCAGGCCGTCAGGTTGCGCGCCAGCGCGCGGGCCTGCGCCACGGCGAACTGCGCGGTGGGCGGCGCGAAGGCATGGGTCGCCTCGTTGCGCACCAGGGCGCAATCGCCCAGCGCCCAGAGGCCCGGCTGGCCGCAGACCGACATGTCGTCGCCGGTCTGGATGCGTCCGCGCAGGCGCGGCAGCGGCAGGGCGTCGAGCAGCGGGTTGGGCCGGGTGCCGACGGTGCAGATGACGGTGGCGGCGTCCAGCCGCTCGCCGCCGGCGAGGCGCACGCCGTCCGCGTCCACTTCGGCGGCGAGGGCGTTCAGCCGCACCGCGATGCCGCGCCGGCGCATCGAGCGCGCCGCGGCCTGGCCGAGCGAATCGGGCAGTTCGGCCAGCAGGCGGCCGCCGCCTTCGATCACGCTCACCTGCAGCTCCTGCGGCCGCACCTGCGGGTAATAGCGCGCGGCGCTGCGCAGGAAGTCGGCCAGGGCGCCGGCCACCTCCACGCCGGAGAAGCCGCCGCCGAGCACCACGAAATGCCCCAGGCGCCGGCGCTCGGCCGGGTCGCGCTCGAGTTCGATGCGGGCGATGCGCTGCAGCACCCGATTACGGATGAACAGGGCATCGCCGACCAGCTTGAGCGGCAGCGCGTGCTGCTCCAGCCCCGGCACCAGGCCCAGGTGGGCCCGCGTGCCGAAGGCCAGCACGAGGTGCTCGTAGGCGATCTCCTGCGGGCCCGCCAGTGTGTGCGCCATCACGCGGTGCCGCACGGCGTCGATGCCCGTCACGCGGCCCATCACGAAGCGGCTCGCCTCGCCGGGCCGCAGCATCTGGCGGATCGGCGCCACCACGTGCTCCGGGAACACCGAGGCGCCCACCACCTCGGCCAGCATCGGGTTGAAGGTGGTGTAGCTCTCTTCGCTGACCAGCACCACCTGCCAGCCGGACGGCAGGCGCGGCGCCAGGGCGCGCGCCAGGGTCGTGCCGGCGAAGCCGCCGCCGACGATCACGATGTTCCTTGGGTCGGGCATGGCGCGCTCCCGGCTCAGCGGCGGCCCGTGAGCCGCGCGAGGAGATGATCCAGCGAGATCTTCCCCGGTCCGTGCAGCAGGCTCACCAGCAGCAGGAGGCCCCAGGTCTGGTGGTCGCGCAGGCCTGCCGCGCCCAGGTCCGGGTAGGAGATCACCGCCACGATGTTGAAGACGAACAGCACCCCGGCCGAGAAGCGGGCGCACAGGCCGATCGCCAGCAGTACCGGGAAGATCAGCTCGACGCCGGTGCCCAGCCAGGCCGCGACTTCGGGCGAGAGCAGGGGCACCGCGTACTCGTTCTCGAACAGGGCGAGGGTCGAGCTCCAGGTCGCGATCTTGGTCAGGCCGGACTGGAAGAAGATGGCCGCGGCGAACAGCCGCACCGCCAGGTCGGCCAGCGGCGCCAGGGCCTGCAGGCCGCGGTGGGCCGCGTCTACTCGTGCGGCGAGTTGCCGCGCCAGGCCGGCGCGCGGGGCATGCGCGCCGGGCAGGGATGCCGTGGAGTCCACGATCGGCTCCCTGGCCTCAGCCCTTCTTCGCCGCGCCGGCAGCGGCAGCGGCGCCGCCGTGCACGTTCTCGGGCTTGTTCGTCACCATGCCGCCCGCGATGCGCGCGCAGGTGCCCTTGGCGACGTAGATCCAGGCCTCGGGGTCGCGGTCCACGGTGGAGGTGCCGGCGCAGGCGCTCTTGCTGGTGCCGCAGTCGTTCTGGCCGGCCTTGACGATGCCGGCGCACTTCTCGGTCTGCGCCTTCTGCGCCAGGGCGCCGGTGCTGGCGGCGGCCAGACCCAGGGCGAGCAGGCCGGCGAGAGTGCGGTGGGTGCGGGGATGCTGTGCGTTCATGTGAATCTCCAGTCGTGGGTTGAAATGAAGCGGGGTGGGACCGGGTGCGATGCATGGCCGCATCGCTGCACCTGTCCCTGGAAGCCAGTCTGGCTCCCGCGCTTCACGCGCCCATCAACGAAGATTCACGAAATGGTCACGATGACCCGCCCTGCGGGTTTGTTCACAGCTCCTGTCAGCGGCCGATGGCGTCGTCGAATGCGGGAGAGGCCGTCAGGCCGCCGGTCTTGACGGTCATCCAGCCCATGTCGGCCGGCAAAGTCGGCACGGCGATGCGCTTGTTGTAAGGCGCCACGTTGCCCGCCGCGTCGAAGGGGAAGGCGGTGCCGTAGCTCACCAGGTCGCCGCCGAAGGCATCGGTGTAGCCGAGCGCGTTGGTATAGAAGGTCAGGTAGGTCTTCTTGTCGGTCGTGCCGGCGACGGTCGTGAGCCTCTCGTCGAGCAAGTCCTCGGACAGCAGCGCGGGGCTGAGCTTGAAGAGCCGGCCGACGGCGTCGATCGAGCCATTCAACACGAGCGAGTTGCCTTCCAGGGCGTTGCCTTTGAACGGAATGTTGCCGCTGCCGCTCCAGGTCGTCGTGATGATGCCGCCGGCGTTGGTGCCCGACGCGCGATAGCTCACCTTGGTGTCCGACGCCGGGACGAAGGTCCGCGTGCCCCGCAGGAGCGTGCCGTCCACTTCCTTGCGCAGTTCGTGGGCATCGCCGCGCACGTGCAGGTCGACCGTCACGGTGCTGGTCAGCGTGCCGGTGGTGCCCGGGTAGGGCACGGTTTCGTAGACGTAGTCGACCTTGCCGCGCCACGAGGTGAGAACACGCTTGTTGCTGGTGCGGTCGCGGGCCTTCACCACCACCTCGCCCAGCGAGCCCGGCGGATCGTTCTCGCCGGTCGGCAGCTCGACCTCGATCCTGTCGTCGCCCCACTGGCTGACCGCGACCTGCGTGCCGCCCACGCTCACTTCGCCGGCCTGGGTGCCGAAGTTGCCGTGAACGAACATCTTGTCCTTCCACCCCGCCTCGAGTTCCGTGATCACCGGATTGGTCAGATCGAAGCCGTTGCCGAAGCGCTTCACGAAGGCGGGCGAGCCGCCCGGTTCGCCGCTCGGCGTGACCAGCAGGTTGCTGGTGTACGCGACCCCGCCTTCCTCGTAGCCACGCTTGCCGAGATAGTCCCAGACCGCGTCGAGGTCGAAGGCGCGGTTCGGCGGGTCTTTCGGGTCCACCTTGTCGGCGGCGGTCATGCGGTCGAACATCACCTTCATCGCCATGTGCCCGACGTCGTTCGAGCTGCCGGCCCAGCCGATGATGGTGCCGGCGCCCGCATCGGTCAGGGCGCTGCGGAAGCCGGCCGCTTCCTCGCTGCCGCTGTCGCAGGAGAGCATGACGACCAGCGAGTTGGGCGAGAAGTTCAGATGCTTGCGCACGAAGGCGGCGGTGACGCCGTAGCGCGGCCGCTGTTGGTCCTGGAAGACCTCGCGCAACAGGTTGCGGCTGCGGTGGTAGATGAGTTCGCCGGCGTCGAGCTCGGCTTGGTAGCGCTTGTCGAGGTCGTCGCTCGTGAGGGTTTCGGTGATCACGCCGAACTCCTTTCCGAACAGCGGGCCGATGACGGCCGAATGCGCGGTGAGGTACAGGATGCCGATCGCCGACCCCTTGAGCGACATCAGCGCGTCGACCGTCAGGTCGCGCTGAGGCGCGATCTTCCAGCCGCGTTCCTGGAGCATGTCGGCGACCTCGGTCTGCGTGGCCTTGCCGTAGTTGAAGGTGCCCTGGTCGTCCGCTGCCAGGAAGACGGCGGTGTCGCTGCCCGGCACTTCGCCCTTGGCGTTGGCGGCGGCGGTCTTGAGCGCCGCGCGGTCACCCGCGCGTTCGGTGGACTTGGCGAGCTTGCCGATCGAAAGCGGACGCGGCAGCGGCCGCAGGTTGTCCGTGTACAGGAACTGGCGCCCGTCCTTGAAGCGCGCCCAGAGGGCGTCGTTGCCGATTTCGGCTTCCTGGTATTCGGGCTGCGCGAGCACGTAGGCCTTGAGCTCTTCCCAGGGCTTCGATGCGCCGCTGTCCAGCAGCGCCTGGTACTTCTGCGCCACCCGCAGGGTGGAGGCGGAACGCTCGTCGACGCTCATCGTGGCGGCGCCCGACGGGTTGGGATTGGCGCCGGTGTCGGGGCCGGCGCTGCCTTGAGGCCACGCGATGGGCAGGCCGCCGCCACCGCCCCCGCCGCCGCAGCCGACGAGGATGGCGACCGTGAAGGCGAGAAGGCATCGGGCCGCGCGGCGGCCGGCGGAAGGTCGAAGTCCGCGAGGAGAAGGAAATGGAAAGGTGTGCTGCATGAAGATGGAACGCCCGCATCGGGCCCGGCTGGCTGAAACAAGCGGCGCAGCTTAGGTGCCTCGCCTTGCTTTCAGGGCCGGTGCGTCCCACCGGCGAACGCAGGGAACGAAGATCCGTACGGTCGGCTGTGTGCGGCGGCACCAGCCTAGGCCGCGGCCTCGGGCGTGCCTTCCTCTGCGCCCCCCGCCCGGGGCGCGTGCCCCATCACGCGCTTGTAGGCCCGCGCAAGGTTCGCGCCGGACGCATAGCCGACCCGGTGGGCGAGTTCGTCCAGCGTGAGGCGCTCCCCGCGCAGGATCCTCGCGGCCAGGTGCACGCGCCACTGCGCCAGGTAGGCCATGGCGCCCATGCCCGTCTGCGCCTGGAACCGTACGGCGAAGGCGGTGCGGCCGAGGTGGCACTCGGCCGCCAGCGCTTCCAGCGTCCAGGGATGCCGGGGGCGCGTGTGGATCGCGTGCAAGGCCGCCGACATGCGTGCATCGCGGGAGGGCGCCGCGGCCCTTGCGCCGGCGCGCGGCGCGGCGCCGGCGTCGAGGTGATTCAACACGACCTGCCGCAGCAGCGTGTTGACCGCCTGGTCCATGCCGACGCCGCGGCCGCCGGTGCGCATGCTCGACAGGCGCTGCAGCATCTCCGTCAGCGCCGGCATGAAGTCGGTGGGTGCCGCATCGGCGCGCCGCACGTGCAGCAGGGAGGGCAGTTGGGCGAAGAGGGGGTTCGTCGCCAGCTCATGGCTCCAGAAGAAGCTGCCGCAGACCACGGTCTCGTCCAGGCCGGCCTTGCCTCGCGCGTCGCCCTCGCCGGTGGCATCGACTTCCAGCGTGTAATGGCGGCCGCGCCGACCGATCTCGCGGCGCAACAGGTCCTCGAACGTGCTGGGCGCGCCATGCGCGCCCTCGCTCACGCGATGGGCGCCGCCATGCGGCAGGAACACGATGTCACCATCTTCCACCTTCACCGATGCGCGCAGGCCCGGGATCTCGAGGCGGCAGGGCCGGCCGCTGAAGACGTACAGAGGGGCGCGCCGGCGGCTGTCGATGCGGATGGCGAAATCCCGGCCGATGCGGATGTTGAAGCTCAGGATCGGATCGACGGAAATGGTGTCGACGAGCGCCTCGTGCGCGCCGGGATGGGACAGGTCTCGGATGGGCATCGGTCGGTCGAATCGGTCCTCGAAGGAAGAGAAGAGTGGAATGCACCGCGGGCTCGTTCAGATCAGCCGTGTGATCGCCTTCCTGCGCCACACCAGCCGGTAGTAGCTCGCCTGCAGCGTCAGCATCGCCGTGAAGGCCACCGGGTACGAGACCCAGATGCCGTCGAGACCCATGCGGCGGCTCAGCCACCAGGCCACCGGCACTTCGATGAATGCGATGCAGAAGATCGAGATCGAGGTCGGCACCAGCACCGAGCCGCTCGCGCGCATGATGCCCGACAGCGCCGCGCCCATGCCGAAGATCACCGTGCTCCACAACATGATGTGCAGCAGCGTCTGCGCCACCTCGATCACCGGCTCGCTGGTGATGAAGAAGCCCATCAGCGGCCGCGAGAACAGGTAGCCCAGCAGCACCAGCCCGCCGGTGAGGACCACGTTCATCATCAGCGCCGTGCGGGCGATGGCGCCCAGGCGCTTGACCTCGCCGGCGCCGATGGCCTGCGCGCCCAGCACCGAGGCCGCGATGGCGATCGAGATGGCCGGGAATTGCACGTAGGCCACGACCTGGTTCACCGCGCCGTAGGCCGCCGTGGCCTCGGAGCCGTAGGCGTTGACGAAAGAGAGCAGGGCGAGCTCGGCCATCGAGACCACGATCATCTGCACGCCGGTGGGCACGCCCACCTTGAGCACGGCCTTCAGCAGCGCGGGCCGCACGCGCAGATGGCGCACGAATGCGGCGTCGGGGGCGAGCGGGCTCTTCTTGCGCCGCAGGTGGAAGGCCAGCCACGCGGTGGCGACCACGAAGGAGATCACGGTGGCCCAGGCGCCGCTGGCCACGCCCAGCGTCGGCAGGCCGAACCAGCCACGGATGAGCGCCGGCGTGATGACCAGGCCCAGCCCGGTGGAGATCATCAGCGTGTACAGCGGCGCCACCGTGTCGCCCACGCCGCGCAGCATGGCGGTGGAGAGCAGAAACACGAACAGGCCCGGCATCGCGATCAGGATGATGCGTGCATAGGTGGTGGCGTCGTCCAGGATGTCGGGCGGCGTGCCCAGCGCCCGGAGCATCGGCTCGGTGAAGGCGCCGCCGAACACGGCGACGGCCAGTCCGAAGAGCACGCCCACCGTCAGCGTGGTGCCGGCCACGGCGCGCGCCTTCTCGGGCTCGCGCGCACCCCAGGCCTGGCCGATCAGCACCGAGGCGCCCGCGCCCAGGCCGATGGTGAAGGCGATGAAGAAGAACATCACCGGGAAGAAGCTGGACACGGCCGCCAGTGCGCCCACGCCGATCATCTGGCCGAGGTAGACGTTGTTGAGCGTGCCCGAGAGCGACTGCAGGATGTTGCTCAGGAACATGGGCAACAGGAAGAGCAGGAAGGTCTTCCAGAGCGGCCGCGAGGCCATGGCGGCAGCGCGCGGGTCCATGCGGGAGGACACCGGCGGTGGCACCGGGTCCGCCACCGTGGCCGGCGGGGCGACGACCTCGCCGGCGCACTCCACGTCCTCGGGTTCCAGCGGCGGGGCAGGGACGCTGCGGTTCACTGGAGTACCTCCGCCTTTGAGTTCGGTGCCATTCGCCTTCGGAGGGGCCGTGCGGCTCTTCGGGTTGGCTCTTGACGGACGCTGTTTTGTACCCTCTTGCTCTGGGAGAGGGTGAGGGCACTGGGGCTTTGTTTTGGCCTTGCTTGTTGGGGGGCGCAGGAGCCTTGAATTTGGCTCTTGGGCCCTTGTTTTGGCCTTGCTTGTTGGTTGGCGCAGGAGCCGGGAATTCGCCCCGGCGGGCGAGTTACTTTCTTTGTCTCGCCAAAGAAAGTAACCAAAGAAAGG
>NZ_BAABGJ010000026.1:0-40521 GCF_039541515.1 Variovorax defluvii | reverse complement strand
CCGTGATCGACGGCCACCAGATGGCCAAGCAGGGCCGAGGGGGCGCCGCGCTCGCGGCCGCCGGCCTGGGCTCCTTCTTCGCCGGCTGCGTGGGCACGCTGATCCTGGCCGCCTTCGCGCCGCCCTTAACCGAACTGGCCTTCAAGTTCGGCCCGGCCGAGTATTTCTCGCTGATGGTGCTGGGCCTGATCGGCGCCGTGGTGCTGGCGTCCGGCTCGCTGCTCAAGGCGATCTGCATGATCGTGCTGGGCCTATTGATCGGCCTGGTCGGCACCGACGTGAACTCCGGCGTCGCACGCTACAGCTTCGATATCCCGGAACTGACCGACGGCATCAGCTTCATCGCCATCGCGATGGGCGTGTTCGGTTACGGCGAGATCATCGCCAACCTGGCCAAGCCCGAGGAGCACCGCGAGATCTACACCGCGAAGCTGCAAGGCCTGTGGCCCACGAAGGACGACTTCAAGCGTGGCATTCCGGCCGTGCTGCGCGGGACCACGCTGGGTTGCTGCCTCGGCATTCTCCCCGGCGGGGGCTCGCTGCTGTCGGCCTTCGCGTCCTACACGCTGGAGAAGAAGCTGCGCCTGGGCGCCGGCGAGATTCCTTTCGGCAAGGGCAACATCCGCGGCGTGGCGGGCCCCGAGTCGGCCAACAACGCGGGCGCGCAGACCTCCTTCATTCCGCTGCTCACGCTGGGCATTCCAGGCAATCCCGTGATGGCGCTGATGGTCGGCGCGATGACCATCCACAACATCCAGCCCGGCCCGCAGGTCATGACCAGCAACCCCGAGCTGTTCTGGGGCCTGATCGCCTCGATGTGGATCGGCAACCTGATGCTGATCGTGCTCAACCTGCCGCTCATCGGCATGTGGATCAAGCTGCTGTCGATCCCCTACAAGTGGCTCTTCCCGGCCATCGTTCTGTTCTGCGCGATCGGCGTGTACTCGACCAACAACAACACCTTCGACGTGTGGATGGTGGGCCTGTTCGGCGTCGTGGGCTATGCCTTTCACAAGCTGGGTTGCGAGCCGGCGCCGCTGCTGCTGGGCCTGATCCTGGGCCCGATGATGGAAGAGAACCTGCGACGTGCGCTGCTGTTGTCGCGCGGGTCGTGGGCCGTGCTCGTGACGCGCCCCATCTCCGCGGGCCTGCTGATCGCCGCCGCGCTCCTGCTGGTGATCGTCCTGATGCCGGCCGTGAGGTCGAAGCGCGAGGAAGCCTTCGTCGAGGAAGGCTGAGGGCGCCGGCCGCGCCGGCCGCGCCCGCCGGCGCCTTTGGCTCAGCCGGCGTGCTCTTCGCGCAGCACCCTGGCCGCCGCCACCATCGCCCGCAGCTTGCCCGTAGCGGCCTCGCGCGGCAGATACTTCATGCCGCAGTCCGGCGCCAGGATCACGTTCTCCGGCTTCACGTAGGGCAGCGCGCGCCGGATGCGCTGGACGATGGTCTCCACCGATTCCACCTCGGGAGTCGACAGGTCGATGCAGCCGACCATGATCCGCTTGCCGTCCAGCGGCTGCAGCGCCGCGCAATCGAGATTCGACTGCGCGGTCTCGATCGACACCTGCCTGCACCGGCACTGCGCCAGCTCCGGCAGAAAGGAGTAGCCGCTGGGCCGCTCATGGATGATGGCCGCGTAGCCGAAGCAGATGTGCACCGCCGTCGTCCCCGTGATGCCTTCGAGCGCGCGGTTGAGCGCATCGAGGCCGTACCGCCGTGCCTTCTCGGGCCGCGCCTGCATGTAGGGCTCGTCGATCTGCACCACGTCCGCGCCGGCGGCGAAGAGCTCGCGGATCTCGGCGTTGACCGCGTCCGCGTAGTCCATCGCCGCCTCTTCCTCGGTCTTGTAGAAGTCGTTCTGCGCCTGCTGCAGCATGGTGAAGGGACCGGGCACGGTGATCTTCACCTGCCGGTCGGTGTGGGCGCGCAGGAACTTCAGGTCCTCCACCTCCACCGCATGGCGGCGACGGATGCGGCCCACGATGCGCGGCACCGGGTTGGGATGGCCCGAGCGGTCCAGCGCCGTGCCGGGGTTGTCGAGGTCCACGCCGTCGAGCGCGGTGGCGAAGCGGTTCGAATAGCTCTCGCGCCGGATCTCGCCGTCGCTCACGATGTCCAGGCCGGCCTCCTCCTGCGCGCGGATCGCCATCAGCGTCGCGTCGTTCTGCGCCTCCTCCAGGTACTGCGGCGGAATGCGCCACAGCTCGCGCGCCCGCACGCGCGGCGGAAAGCGGCCCGCGAGCTTTGCGCGGTCGATCAGCCAGTCCGGCTGCGGAAAGCTGCCGACGATGGTGGTGGGAAACAGCATGGGCTTCTCCTGTCAACGGTTGAATTCGACGCTACACGCCCAGGTAGGCGCGCTGGATCTCGGGCCGCGCCATCAGCGCCTGCGGCAGGCCCTCGGCCACCACGCGGCCTTCTTCCAGCACGTAGGCGCGCTGCGACACCTCCATCGCCATCGCCACGTTCTGCTCCACCAGCAGCACCGACATGCCCTCGGCGTTGATGCGGCGGATGGCGGCGAACATGTCGTTCACGATGCGCGGCGAGAGCCCGAGCGAGGGCTCGTCCAGCAGCAGCAGGCGCGGCCGCGCCATCAGCGCGCGGGCGATCGCCACCATCTGCTGCTGCCCGCCCGAGAGCTCGCCGGCCGGGCTGGCCAGTTTCTCCTCGATCACGGGGAAGAGTTCGATCACCTGGTCCAGCGTCTGGCGCCGCCGCGCCTTCGCGTTGCGCGTGAAGCTGCCCAGCTCCAGGTTCTCCAGCACGCTCATCCCGGTGAAGAGGCGCCGCCCCTCGGGCACCAGCGCGATGCCGGCTTCGCAGAAGCGATGGGGCGGCAGATGCGTGAGGTCCCTGCCATCGAGCACGATGCGCCCCGACCGGGCACGCAGCATGCCGGAGATGGCGCCGATCAGCGTCGTCTTGCCGGCACCGTTCGGCCCGACCACGCACAGCAGTTCGCCGGCATGCAGGTCCAGCGACACGCCCCACAGCGCGCGCGCCGCGCCGTAGGCCACTTCGAGCTCTCGTATTTCAAGCATGGGCCACCTGCCCCAGGTAGGCGCTCATCACCTCGGGGCGCTGCATCACGTCGCGCACCCCGCCTTCGGCCAGCAGTTCGCCGTGGTTGAAGACCACGATGCGATCCGTCAGCGCCATCACCGCGCGCATCACGTGCTCGACGAAGACGATGGTGGAGCCCTGCTCACGGATGCGCCGGATCAGCGCCACCGCCTCGTCGATCTCGCTCGGCGTCAGCCCGCACAGCACCTCGTCGAGCATCACCAGGCGCGGCCGCGAGGCCAGCGCGCGCGCCAGCTCGAGGAACTTGCGCTGGTGCAGGTTCAGGTCGTCCGGCCGGGCCATCGCCTTGTCCTGCAGGCCGGTGAACTCCAGCCATTGCATGGCCAGCCGGTTCGCCGTCGCGGGGTCGCCCACGGCACCGCCGAACATCGTGGCGATGGCCACGTTCTGCAGCACGCTCAGGTGCCCGAAGGGCCGCGGGATCTGGTAGGTGCGCGCGATGCCGCTGCCGGCGATGCGGTGCGCCGGCAAGCCGTCGAGGCTGCGGCCCTCGAACCAGATCGAGCCGCCGGTGGGCGTGTAATGGCCGCTCACCACGTTGATGAAGGTGGACTTGCCCGAGCCGTTGGGCCCGAGCAGGCCGAGAATTTCCCCACGCCGCACTTCGACGTTCACGCCGGCCAGCGCGCGCACGCCCTTGAAGGATTTGCTCAGGCCCTGCACGCGCAGCAGCACCTCGGCCTGGGCTTGGCTCCCTCGCCCCCCGGGAGCGGGCTGGGGTGAGGGCACCGGGCCCGTGCCGTCGCCGTGCGCTTGCAAAGGCCCCGCGCCCTCGGCCCCGCCCGCGCCCAGAGGGAGAGCGGGCAAGGCAGGGGAGCGCCGCCAGAGGCGCTGCACGCGCATCAGGATGCCGTCCGGCATGAACAGGATCGCGGCGATCAGGATCGCCCCGATCAGCGCCTTGCCCGCCACCGCGTGGTCCGCCGCGGTGAAGCTGTAGAGCAGCCCGGTGATCGCCACCGCGCCGATGGCCGGCCCGGCCCAGTGGCGCGTGCCGCCCAGCACGCTCATCAGCACCACCGTGAGCGGCACCGTGATCGTGAATACTTCCCCCGCCGTCACGTACGACAGAAAGAGCGCATGGATGCCTCCCGCCACCCCCGCCAGCGCGCAGGAGATCGCGAGCGCCATCAGCTTGTAGCGGAAGGTCGGCACGCCCATCACCTCGGCAGCGTCCTCGTCGTCGTGGATCGCGAACAGCCCGGCGCCGAACTTCGACACCTGGATGCCCCAGGCGATCAGCAGCGTCGCCACCGCCGCGGCCAGCGCCAGCAGGTAGAAGGTGGACGAGGCCGTGGGCCCGATCTTCGGCACGGCCACCGCGGCCAGCGAGACGCCGTTGCCGCCGTCCAGCGGCGTGTTGACCACGATGGTGCCGATCACGAAGGTGATCGCCAGCGTCAGCAGCGCGAACAGCTCGCCGCGCACGCCCTTGACGCGAAACACCACCGCCCCCAGCGCCACGCCCAGCACCGCGGCGACCAGCGCGGCGACGGGCAGCGTCCACAGGAAGGGCCAGTCGAAGCGCGACATCAGGTTGGCGCTGGTGTAGATGCCGGCGCCGAAGAAGGCGCCGTGCCCGAAGGAGAAGTAGCCCGAGTAGCCCGAGAGGATGTTCCACGAGGTCGCCAGCACCACCCAGTGCAGCACCAGGTAGAGGAAGGCGTCGTAAAACGCGGGCAGGCCCAGCTGCGGCAGGAAGGCCAGCGCCACGCCGGCGGCGAGGATGGCGACAGGGGTTCGCTTCATCCCGCCTTCCCGGGCTTGAGGATGAGGATCACGATCAGCAGCGTGAAGGACACGATCGGCGCCCACGACGGCGCGGTCACCGCCATGGTCACCGCCTCGCTCACGCCGATCAGCGTGCCCGCCACCAGCGGGCCGAGCGCGCTGCCCAGGCCCCCCAGCATCACGGCGGCGAACACCACGCCGACCCAGGCGTACATCTGCGAGGGCGTGAGCGTGAAGCTCAGCGCCAGGCACACGCCCGCGATGCTGGCCAGCGCGGCGCAGGTGCCGGCCAGGATCAGCCCCAGCGCCCGCTCGTTCACGCCGAAGGCCGCGGCCACCGGCCCGTCCTGCGCGGCGGCACGCAGCGCACGGCCCAGGTCGGTGTAGCGCAGCACGGCCCACACGGCGAAGGCCAGCGCGACCGCGATGATCAGCGTGATCAGCTCCGGCACCGGCACGAACAAGCCCGCCACCTTGAACTTGTGCTCGCCGTAGCTCGACTCCAGCTTTCGGAAGTCCGCCGTCCAGATCGACTGGATCACGCTCTCGGCGATGCCGGTGAGCCCGAAGGTCAGCAGCAGCGAATTGAAGGGCGTCACCGAGAAACGCACCATCACCCAGTGCAGCGCAGCGCCCAGCACGAAGAAGAGCGGCACGATCACCGCCAGCGTCAACAGCGGGTCCATGCCCATCGTCGCCATCTGGTAGCACAAGTAGGCCGCCAGGAAGGCGAAGGCGAAATGCGCCAGGTTGATCAGGCGCAACAGGCCCCAGCTCAGGCTGAGGCCCAGGCCCATCAATCCGTACAAGGCACCGACGAAGATGCCCGAAAGGATCGATTGGGACAACAGCGAAATGCTGGGCAGGGTGAAGCCAGACATATCAGTTTTCTGCCACGCGATCGGGAGACCCGCGACGCGCGAAACACGCAGGCCGCGCAGCCGGCCCGCTCGGGAGCACCCGTGGAACCGGCTTTGCCGGGCCACCGGGTGCGCCCCCGGTGAGGGGGTTGGCGGACCACACGAAGTGGGGGAGCCTGGGGGAGAGCAACATGCTCCGTGGAACCGGCTTTGCCGGGCCACCGGGTGCGCCCCCGGTGAGGGGGTTGGCGGACCACACGAAGTGGGGGAGCCTGGGGGAGAGTGTCATTTCAGGGCGTCAGGAGTTTCGCGCCGCCCGAGGTGACCTCCTTCGGCCACACCACCACCCACTTGCCGTCCTGGATCTGCTTGATGCGCATCAGGTCGTCGCCGAAGTTGCCGGTGCCGTCGAAGCGCAGCTTGCCCTGCAGCGTGTCGACCTTGTTGGCCTTGAGCCAGGTGCCGATGGCCTTGTCGTCCAGGCTCCTGGTATTGACCACGCCCGCCTCCAGAATCTGCCAGGCCGTGTACGAGGCCGCAGCCTGCGTTTCCACCGAGGTGTCGGGGAAGCCCGCCTTGCTTGCGCGCTCGCGATAGATCTTCACGAACTCGGCGGCGCCGAAGTTGCTGGTGAAGGGCGGCTGGTCCTCGAAGATGGTGGCCGACAGCGCGTTCTTCGCATCCGGCGAGGCCAGCAGCGGCCCCGGCGCCGGGTACAGGTAGAAGTGCAGCGGCGGCGAATAGTCGATCTTCTTCATCGCGTCGAGCAGCAGGTTGCCCTCCAGCCCGATCGCGCCCACCCACACGAAGTCCGGCTTGGCGTCTTTCACGCGGTTGGCGATGGGGCCGAAGTCGCGGTTGCCGAAGTCCCATTCGAGGAACAGCACCTCCGTCAGCCCACGCTTCTTCAGCACCTCGCGCGCGCCCGCGCTCATGAACTGGATCGAGGGAAACTTGCTGGTCACCACCGCCACCGTCTTCGGCGGCTTCGGCGAGGCCGCGAGTGCGTCGAACAGCGTGTTGGGCACCGTCGTCGCCGGGTCCGATCCGATCGACCAGGCCGGGAACTGCATGTCGTACTTGGCCAGCGAGGGGATGCCCAGCGTGTGGTGCACCAGCACCTTGTTGTAGCGCTGGGCCACGCCCATCGCCGAAAGAATGGCTCCGGTCGCATAAGGGCCCATCAGCAGGTCCACCTTGTCGGCGGTGACGAGCTGTTCGTACAGGGTGCGTGCGAGGTCCGGCTTGGACTGGTCGTCCTTCACCACCCACTCTACCGGCCGGCCCAGCAGGCCGCCGCGCTTGTTGAGCTGCTCGATGTAGATCTCGCCCACCAGCTTGTGGATCTGCGCCGTGGCCGACAGCGGCCCGGTCAGCGCCAGCGTGCTGCCGATGCGCACCGGCTGGCCCGTGGGCTGCTGCGCGAAGGCGATGCCCGATGCGGCGAACGCCAGCGCGGCCATGGCCGTGCGGCGGGGAATGCCCGGAAGCTGCTGCGTCTTCATGATGCCTGTCTCCTTCTGCTTTGTTGATCAAGTTACACCGCTGCTGCTCTTTCCAGGAACACCGCGGAACCGGCTTCGCCGGCCCGCTGGTGTTGCCCCCGGTGAGGGGGTTGGCGGACCCCACGAAGTGGGGGACCCTGGGAGAGAGCTAATCCACCTGCGCGCCGGAGCGCTTGTCACCCTCTTCGCTGTTGGTTTGGAGGCGCTGCTTCAGCGCCGCGCGGATCTCGTCGTTGTGCTCGCCCAGCGTCGGCGGCGGCCGCACCTCGAGCGCGCGCACGCCGTCGAAGCTGACCGGCGAGCGCACCGTGCGGAACAGGCCCATCACCGGGTGCCGCGCCGAGGTCATCAGCTGCAGGTGCCTGGCCTGCGGGTCGTCCAGCGCCTCGCTGGTGTCGTACATCGGCGCGTGCGGCACGTCCTCCTTCGCCAGGCGGCGGCACCACTCGTCGCGCGGCTGCGTGCGGAAGCGCTGGCCCAGCAGCTCGATCAGCGTCTCCTGGTTCTCGATGCGCGCCTCGCGGGTGGCGAAGCGCGCGTCCTCGAAGATGTCCGGCTGCTCGATCGCCACCGCCAGGCCGCGCCAGAACTTCTCCGGCGACGACATGTGCAGCGCGATCCACTTGCCGTCCGCGCAGCGCAGCACGTAGGACTGCGACACGCTCGGCCGGCTGTAAGGCCCCATCACCTCGTCGACCTGGAAGTAGTGCGTGAAGGCGTCGAGGTTGAAGTGCGTCATCGCCTCCAGCATCGACACCTCCACCTTGCGGCCCTTGCCCGTGCGGCCGCGCTCGAACAGCGCGCCGAGCGCGCCGTAGGCGGCGTAGAAGCCGGTCAGCGCATCGGCGATGGCCGGCCCCACCACGCGCGGGTTCTCGGGGTTCACCAGCAGGTTGAGGAAGCCGCTCGCGGCCTGCGCCACCGTGTCGTAGGCCGGGCGCCCGGCGGCCGGGCCGGTGGCGCCGAAGCCGCTGATCGCGACGTAGATCAGCTTCGGGTTGAGCGCCTGCAGCCGCTGCGCGCCCACGCCCAGCTTCTCCGCCACGCCGGGGCGGAAGTTCTGGATGTAGACGTCGGCATCCGCGATCAGCGCATCGAGAACCTCGCGGTCGGCCGCGTCCCTGGTGTCCAGCGTGATGCTGCGCTTGTTGCGGTTGTAGGTCTGGTAGTGCGGGCTGTACAGGCCGTTCTTGAAGGCGCGGAAGGGGTCGCCGGTCTTCGGCACCTCCACCTTGATCACGTCCGCGCCCAGGTCGCCCAGCAGCATGCCGGCGGCCGGCCCGGTGATGAAGGTGCCCTGTTCGATGACCTTGAGGCCTTGCAGGACCGGGATCATGCGTGCTTCCCGAACTCCGGGGGCACATCGCCCTCGTACTCCACCTCGCGCGTGGCCTGGTAGGACAGCGCGAAGCCGATCGGCTGGCGGATCTCCTCCACCATGTGCGCGATCAGGCCCGCCGTGCGCGCCAGCATCGGCACGCCCTTGAGCCCTTCCACCGGAAAGCCCGCGCCCAGCAGCACCGCCGGGATCGCACCCGAGACGTTGAGCCGCAGCGGCTTGTTGAGCAGGCCGGGAATCAGGCGTTCGCAGGCCTGCGCGATCTCGACGAAGCGCAGGCTCGTGCCGGCTGCCTTGGCCGCGTCGAAGAGCGCGCCCACGCGCGCGTCACGCTCCTTGTGCAGCGGGTGGCCGTAGCCCGGCACCGAGCGGCCCGCCGCGCGCCACGCCTGCATCACCGCGAGCGCTGCTTCGTCCATCGGCGCGCCGGCTTGCATCTTCGCGTCGATCTCGGCGTACATGCGCCCCGCCGTCTCCGACGAGCCCAGCACCACCGAGCCGCAGCCCAGGATGCCCGCCGCCACCGCGCCCTGCATCGCGTCCGGCGCGGCGGCGAAGGTCATGCGTGCCGCCTGCACGCTGGGCACCAGTCCGTGCTCGGCAATCGCCACCAGCGTGGCGTTCAGCACCGCGGCCTGCCCCGGGCTCGGCATCTGCCCGGTCAACAGCAGGAAGAAGTGGTCGACGAAGGAGATCTTGCCGATCAGTTCCTTCGACAGGTCGCGCCCGCGGATCACGATGGTGTGCTCGTCCGAGGTGCAGATGGCCGTGCGCGGCACGGTGGCCTTGCCGATCTTCATGGGAGTCCTTGAGATAAAGAGGGGAGGGGGAGCGGAGTGCACCGAAGCACCTTCGCCTCCGGCTGCGGTACGAGCGCCTTCGGGCGGCCGGGCGGTGCTCAATCCGGCACCGGCGCGAGCCGCACGTCGAAGCTCGCGGAGTAGTAAGGCACGGGCATCTCGCGCCCGTCCACCGCCTTGCCCGGCGGGTGCGACTCGAAATCCACCACCAGGCTGTCGCGCTTGCCGAACACCGCGTCCTGGTCGATGTACGGGCTGCCGCCGACGAAAACCTGCGTGGTCAGCGTCACGTGCCCCGGCGCCGAGACCTGCAGGTGGATGTGGCCCGGCCGGTAGATGCTGCGCTCGGTGGCGCGCATCATCTCGCCCACCGGCCCGTCGTCGGGAATGGGGTAGTAGGCCGGCCGGATCGACCAGAACCAGTAGCGCCCCTGCGCATCGGTGCGGAAGCGCCCGCGCGCGGCCATCGTGGGTTCGCTGCTCAGCTGCACGTCGTACTTGCCCTCGCCGTCGCCCGACCAGACGTCGAGCAGGGCGCCTTCCAGCGGCACGCCATGCACGTCGGTCACGCGGCCCATGTACAGCGTCGGCTCGCCGCGTGCGCTGCCGCGGATGTCGGCGCCCAGCGGCTGGTCGGGCGCGCCGGCCCAGTAGAAGGGGCCTTCCACCGTGGCCTCGGTCGCCTCGGTCGCGCCCTGGGCCTGGCCGCTGGCACGCGCCTGGTCCAGCGCCACCACCATCATCGACAGGCCCAGCGTGTCCGACAGCAGGATGAACTCGGGCCGCTTGTCGGTGGAGATCTGCCCCGTCGCCTCGAGGAACTTCATCGCCGCGAGCCATTCGCCGGGCTTCAGGTCCACCTCGCGGGCGTAGGCATGGAGGTGCTTGACCAGCGCCGTCATCAGCTCGCGCAGGCGCGGGTCGGGCGTCCTGGCGAAGGCTTGGAGCACGTCCTGGGTGATGCTGTCCTGGTTGTAGTCGGCCACGTCGCGTCTCCAGTCATCCTGTGTTGTGGCATGGACGATAGGCCTCGGGAAAGCGAGCGGCAAATGATGAATTTCCATGAATATCATCGATGCCGTCGATCATCCGCAGGGGTTTTCATGGAGATGCGCCATCTGCGCTACTTCGTCGCGTTGGCCGATTGCCTGAGCTTCACGCGGGCGGCGGAGCGGGTGCATGTCACTCAATCCACCCTGTCGCACCAGATCAGGCAGCTCGAGGACGAACTGGGCCAGCCGCTCTTCGAGCGCATCGGCAAGAAGGTCGTGACCACCGAGGCCGGCGAGCTGCTGCGGGGCTTCGCCGCGCGCGCGCTGAGGGAGGTCGACCAGGGCGTGGCCCTGCTCAAGCCGGCTGCGGGCAGCCTCACCGGCGAGGTGCGCATCGGCGCCACGCACACCTTCAACATCGGCCTCATCCCCGAGTGCGTGGCCCTGTCGCTGGCGCGCCACCCGACAGTGCGCATCACCGTCGAGGAACTGGCCGCCGAGGTCATCGCCGCGCGCCTGGTGGCGGGCGAGTTGGACCTGGGCATCTCCTACCGCCCCGCGGACCCGACCGGCCTGTGGTTCGAGCCGCTCTACAACGAGGAGATGGTGCTGGTCGTCTCCACCGCCCACCCCTTGGCCGAGCGCAAGCGCATCCGCATGGTGGAGCTGCACCGGCAGGCGCTGGTGCTCCTGTCGCGCACCTTCTCCACCCGCACCATGCTCGAGGAGTGCTTCCGCGCGGCCGGCTGCGAGCCCACCGTGGTGGCCCAGATGTCGACCGTGGCGCCGATGCTCGGGCTGGTGGCGCGCACCATGATCGGTTCGATCGTGGCCATCAACGCGGTCCCCGGGGGCATGCCCGGCCTCAAGGTGATCCCGCTGGAGAGTCCGACGCCGATCCGCACGCCGGGCATCCTCTGGCGGCTGGGCGAGACGCGGCCGGCGGTGGTGCAGTCCTTTGCGGTGATCCTGCGCAAGACGGCCTTGGGGAACAGCCTGCGGCGGGAAGGGCCGGGTTGAGGAATGCCAGCCCGTTGACAAGGCTGAAAGTCCTATTAATAATTCTTTAGGCAAATCGTTGAAGTCCTATAGATCCAACCTCAAGCCCGGAGACATACATGCGATTCATCTCGTCCGCCATCGGTCTCGTCCTCGCCGCCGCGGCCGCCCTGGCGCCGCTCGGAGCCGCCGCGCAGCCCATCGTGCTGAAGTACTCGTCCTACCACCCGCAGACCATCTGGTTCACCAGCAAGGGCATCAACCCGTGGATCGCCGAGGTCGAGAAGGCCACCCAGGGCCGCGTGAAGATCGAGACGCTGCCGAAGACGGTGGGCACGCCGGCGAGCGCCTTCGAAGTCTCGCGCGACGGCCTGGCGGACATGTCGATCGTGATCGCCGGCTACACGCCCGGCCGCTTCCCGCTGGCGGAGATGGGCGAACTGCCCTTCGCCGGCGATGACGCCTCGACGATGTCCCCCGCCTTCGACCGCGTCTACCGCAAGCACTTCGCCAAGGCCGACGAGTTCAAGGGCGTCGAGGTCCTGAGCATCTTCACGATCTCGCCCGGCCACATCTTCACCACCAAGCGGCAGGTGAAGACCATGGACGACATGAAGGGCCTGAAGCTCCGCAGCCCGGGTGCGACGTCGACCCGTTCCCTCACGCTCATGGGCGCCGTGCCGATCCTGAAGTCGTTCACCGAGGCGCACGAGATGCTCTCCACCGGCGCCATCGACGGCAGCCTCATGCTCAAGGAAACGGTGAAGTCCGGCAACGCGGTCGATCTGCTCAAGTACGGCACGCTGGTGCCCGGCGGCGTGTTCAATGCCGTGCTGGCCGTGGTGGTCAACGCCGACAAGTGGAAGTCGATCCCCGAGGCCGATCGCCAGGCCATCATGTCCGTCTCGGGCGAAGCCCTCGCCCAGCACATGGGCAGCGCCTACGTCGAGGCCGACAAGGAAGCGATGGGCCTCATGACCCAGGCCAAGTACGTGGTCGAGACGGCCAGCCCCGCCCTGGTCGCCGACATGAAGAAGGCGCTCGCGCCGCAGGAGGCCGAATGGGTCGAACGCGCCAAGAAGAAGGGCGTTGCCGATCCGATGGCCGCCCTCAACGAGTTCCGCCAGGAATCGGCAAAGCCCCGCGTGGCTGCGCGCTGAAGCCATTGCCCATCTTCGACGGAGGCCCGCTCTCATGCATCTCGGCTTTTTCACGATGCCCCTGCACCCCCTTTCGCGGAATTACCCGGACACGCTGGAAGAGGATCGCCAGGCGATCATCCTGGCGGATCGACTGGGCTTCACGGAGGCATTCGTCGGCGAGCATGTGACCGACCTGTCCGAACCCATCAGCTCCTCGCTGATGTTCCTCGCGTCGCTGGCCAGCGACACGCGCCAGATCAAGCTGGGTAGCGGCACCGTCAACCTGCCGAACAACCATCCGGTGGCGGTGGCGGCCCAGGTCGCGATGCTGGACAACCTGCTGCGCGGGCGCTTCCTGTTCGGCATCGGGCCGGGCGGGCTCAAATCCGACTCGGAGGCCTTCGGCAACCTCGACGAGGACCGCACCGCGATGTTCGTCGAGGCCATCGATCACATCCTCGCGATGTGGCAGGACGAGGCACCGATCGTGCGGGACGGCAAGTACTGGAACATCCGCATGGACCGCACCTACATGCGGGAGCTCGGCCAGGGCATGATGCTCAAGCCCTACCAGGGCCGCGTGCCGGACATCTTCGCCACCGTGGTGGCACCTTACTCCAAGGGCATCGTCGCCGCGGCCGAGCGCGGCTGGCTGCCGGTCACCGGCGACATGCTGCAGCCCGTGTGGCAGGCGACGCACTGGCCGCTCTACGAGAAGGGTTGCCGCAATGTCGGGCGCGCGGCCGACCGCAGCGACTGGCGCGTCGGCGTGAACATCTTCGTCGCCGACAACGAGGCAACCGCGCGGACCTACGGCGGCAGCGCCGAAGGTCCCTACGGCCAGCGCTGGGAAAGCCTGCGCACGCGCTTCGTCTTCAACGGCCGCATGGACCTGTTCAAGTCGGACCTCGGCATGCCCGATTCGGCCATCGACGCGCAGTACCTGGTCGACAACCTCACGATCAGCGGCACCCCTGAGCAAGTTGCCGAGAAGCTCCTCGCTCGCCACGACGCCCTGGGCGGCTTCGGCACCGTGCTCTACGTCGGAGCCGACTGGCAGGACCCCGCGCTGGCGCGCCGCTCGATGGAGCTGATGGCGACCCGCGTCATGCCGATGGTCAACGCCGTCCTCGCGGACCGAGAGCCGCGCACCGGCACGCTGGGCTGACGACGGCCGGCCGATGCCCCCGGTCCTTCTTCCCAACCAAGAAGGCCCGCCGAACCAGTGACGGTCACAGACGGACCCCGATCCGGAAGGAGACAGAGGATGAAGCGCATGCTGCTGGTGGCCGCCCTGTGGCTGGCCGTGTCGGCGCCCGCCTTGGCACAGACCATGATCCGCTACTCGAACTGGCTGCCCGTCAAGCACCAGCTCCATGCGGAGGTCATGGTGCCCTGGATGGCCGAGGTGGAGAAGGTCACCCAGGGCCGTGTCAAGTTCGAGATCCTGCCGAAGCTCGTGGGCACGGTGCCCACGCAGTTCGACGTGGTGCGCGACGGCCTGGCCGACATGGCCATCTTCGTGCCTGGCTTCTCGCCAGGCCGCTTCGAACTGGTCGAGGTGACCGAGCTGCCGCTGCTGGCCGACGACCCGCTCGTCATGGCACCGGCGGCCAACGCGCTCTACGTGAAGCATCTGGCCCGGTACAACGAGTTCAAGGGCGTGCACATCGCGAGCATGTTCTCGACCGCGGCAGGCCACATCTACACCGCGAAGAAGCCGATGCGTTCGCTCGCGGACCTCAAGGGGCTGAAGTTGCGCACCTCGCTGGCGAGCAACGCGCCGGCCATGATCGCCCTCGGCACGATCCCGATCCAGAAGGGCACCAATGAAATCTACGAGCTGGTGACCAGCGGCGTCGTCGACGGCACCCTCTGGACGAAGGAAGGGCCGGCCGGCTTCAGCATGGTCAACGGCACCCTCAACCACATGCTCGTGGTCCCGGGCGGCCTGTACAACTCCATCCTCTCGCTGGCGATCAACGAAGAGAAGTGGAAAGCCATCGAGCCGCGCGACCGCGAGGCCATCACGAAGAGCTCGGGCGACGCCCTGGCCCGCGCAGTCGGCGAAGCCTACAGCCGCGCCGACGAGCGCGGTTTCCAGATGATGAAGGCCGCCGGCGCCACCATCGTCACGGCCGACGGCGAGTTCCTCGCATCGATCCGGCAGGTTCTGCGGCCGGCCGAGGCGGCCTGGATCGCCAAGGCGAAGAAGAAAGGCATGCCCGACCCCGAGGCCGTGCTCGCCGACTTCAAGGCCGACATCGCCGCGCGCCAGAAGGCGCTCGGATCGGCGCGCTGAGAAGCGACATCACCACAGGAGACTTCCATGAAGAGACTCGTGCTCTGCCTCGCCCTCATGCTGGCCGCCGCCGCACCCGCGTGGTCGCAGACCGTTCTGCGCTACTCCAACTGGCTGCCCGCCAAGCACCAGATGCATTCGGAGGTGTTCGTGCCCTGGATGGCCGAGGTCGAAAAGATCACCGAGGGGCGCGTCAGGTTCGAGATCCTCCCCAAGATGGTCGGCACCGTGCCCACGCAGTTCGACGTGCTGCGCGACGGGCTGGCCGACATGGCGGTGTTCGTGCCCGGCTTCTCGCCGGGGCGCTTCGACCTGATCGAAATGGCCGAGCTGCCTCTGGTCGCCGACGAACCCAACGTGATGGCGCCCGCGGTCGAACAGCTCTACACGAAGCATCTGGCCAAGTACAACGAGTTCAAGGGCGCGCACATCGTCAGCATCTTCACCACCGCATCGGGACACATCTACACCGCCAAGAAGCCGGTCCGCAACATGGCGGACCTCAAGGGCGTGAAGCTGCGCACCTCGCTTGCGGCCAACAGCCCGGCCGTCACCGCGCTCGGCGCCGTGCCGGTGCAGAAGGGCACCAACGAGATCTACGAACTGGTGTCCTCCGGCGTGCTGGACGGCACCCTCCTGAGCAAGGAGGGCGTGGTCAGCTTCAGCCTGGTCGACACGCTCAACAACCTCACCATCATCCCGGGCGGCATCTACAACTCGGTGCTCTCGCTGGCGATCAACGAGGACAAGTGGAAGGCCATCTCCGCGAAGGACCGGGAGGCCATCTCGAAGATCTCCGGGCAGGCCATGGCCAAGGAGGTCGGCAAGGCGTACAGCAAGGCCGATGCCGCCGCCGTGGCGACGATGAAGAAGGCCGGCAAGACCGTGATCGTCGCCGAGGGCGACTTCTACAAGCAGATCAAGCAGGCGCTGTCGTACGCCGAGTCCACCTGGATCGCCAAGGCGAAGAAAAAGGGCATGGCCGAGCCGGAAAAGGTACTCGCCGAATTCCGCGCCGACATCGCCGAGCGGCACAAGGCCCTGGGCATCCCGATGCTGGGCGAGAGCCAGTGACATGCAGGACGCGCTGTCGGGCCTCGCAGTGCGGATGGCCGACCCGGCACCGTACAACGTCCGTCCCAGACAAGTACTATTGACAGGCAAACCGGCCAACGAGTAGATTGGTTTGACGAATTATGCGGCGCCACGACGCTGGCGATTCGCACCCCCCGCGGAACAAACGGTCGAAGGAGACAAAGGTGCACCCATTCAAGACAACCATCCGGTCGGCCACGGCCGGCCTTTTCCTCGCCGCGGCGGCGGCACTGGCGCACGCGCAGGCGGCGGTGGTGCTGACCTATTCGTCCTGGCTGCCGCCCACCCACTGGCTGAACACGAACGGCATGCTTCCCTGGATTGCCGAAGTCGAGAAGGCGACGCAGGGGCGGGTGAAGATCGAGATGCTGCCCAAGACGGTCGGCACGCCGCCCACCCAGTTCGACGTGGTGCGCGATGGCCTGGCCGACCTGAGCCTGATCGTCACCGGCTACACGCCCGGCCGCTTCGAGCTGGCGGAGATGGGCGAGCTGCCCTTCCTCGGCGAGGACCCGACCGTGATGTCCCCGGCCTTCGACCGCGTCTACCGCAAGCACTTCACCGCCGCCAACGAATTCAAGGGCGTCGACGTGATGAGCATCTTCACGATCGCGCCGGGCCACATCTTCACGGCCAAGAAGCAGATAAAGACCCTCGACGACCTCAAGGGCATGAAGCTGCGCAGCGCCTCGGCCACGGGAACGCGGGCCCTCAACCTGGTGGGCGCGGTGCCGATCCTCAAATCCTCCACCGAGGCCTTCGAAATGCTGTCCAGCGGCGCCATCGACGGCAGCCTCATGCTGCAGGAGACGGTGAAGTCGACCAATTCGCTGGGCTTGCTGCGCTACGGCCTGCTGATCCCGGGCGGCCTGTTCAACTCCTCGCTGGCTGTTGTCGTGAACAGCGGCAAGTGGAAGACCATCTCGCCCGCGGACCAGCGCGCGATCATGAGCGTCTCGGGTGAAGCGCTGGCGGCCAAGATCGGCCGGGCCTATGCCGCCGCCGACCAGTCCAGCATCGATTCGATGAAAGAGGCGAAATACGTCCTGGAGCGCGCCGACCCGGCATTGACGGCGGGCCTGCGCAAGACGCTGAGCCCGATCGAGGACGAATGGATCGCCAAGGCCAGGAAGAAGGGCGTGGCCGATCCGGCGGCCGCGCTGGCCGACTTCCGCGCTGCGGTCCAGGCCCGCTGAAGGAGCGAGCCCATGTATCGCCGGATCGAACGCGCGGCCGTGAACCTGGCCGCCATCCTGCTGTTCGCCCTGATGCTCCTGACCTTCGTCGACGTGGCCGGGCGCAACCTGTTCAACAAGCCCCTCACCGGCGCCTCGGAGCTGACGGAGATCCTGCTGGCGCTGGTCATCTTCCTGATGCTGCCGCAGGTCGCGCGGCGCAACGAGCACATCGTGATCGACCTGATCGACCAGATCTGCAGCGACCGGGTGCGCAAGGCGCTCGACATCTTCGCCTGCGTACTGGCCGCCATCATGTTCGGGCTGATCGCCTGGCAGTGCTGGATCCTGGCCAACCGGGCGATGGGCTACGGCGACAGCACCGCCGCGCTGCAGATCCCGGTGGGACCCATCCTTTATGGCCTGTCGGTGATGGCCGGCATCGTGGCGGTCGCATCCCTGCTCGCCATCGCACCGCAACACCCCAAGACCGAGCAGAGCGTCGACGGCGAAGCCGCGCAAGAGCCCGTCATCGTCTGACCTGCCCCACGCCCATTCCAACTCATCACACTCGACAGGAGCCACCATGTACGCAGCGGGTGCGGGGTTTCTCTTTTCCTTCGCGCTGATCTTCATGCGCGTGCCGATCGCGGTGGCGCTGGGGCTCACCGGCGTCATCGGATTCGGCCTCACCGCCGGCTGGCACCAGTCTTTCGTGATGCTCGCGCTGACCACGCGCGAGGCGGCCATGACCTATTCGATGGTCGTCATTCCGCTGTTCATCCTGATGGGCAACCTGATCGCCGGCACCGGCGTGTCGAAGGAGCTCTACAAGGCCGCGCAGGCCTTCCTGGGCCGGCAGCGCGGCGGCCTGGCCAGCGCCACCGTGCTTTCCTGCGGCGGCTTCGCGATGGTCTGCGGCTCCAGCGTCGCCACCGTGGTGACGATGGGCAAGGTGGCGCTGCCCTCGATGCGCGCGTTCAACTACGACGACAAGCTGAGCGCCGCGACCATCGCCGCCGGTGCCACGCTGGGCATCATCATCCCGCCCAGCGTGCTGCTGGTGATCTACGGCGTGATGACCGAAACCCACATCGGCAAGCTGTACGCCGCGGCACTGATTCCCGGCTTGCTGGGTGTCGTCGGCTACGTCCTCGCGGTGCGCTGGACCGTCTGGCGCAACCCCTCCAGCGCGCCGGGCTCGATCGCATCGACCCGGGCGGAAAAGATAGGCTCGCTGATGGCCATCTGGCCCATCCTTGCGCTCTTCACGCTGGTGCTGGGCGGCATCTACAGCGGCCTGTTCACGGCGGCGGAGGCTGCCGGCATCGGTGCCGTGGGTGCCTTCGCGCTCGGAATGGCCCGCCGCAAGATGACGATGAAGCTGCTGCAAGAGGTGCTGATCGACACCGCGCGGTCCACCGCCGTGATCTTCGGCCTGCTGATCGGCGCGCTGGTGTTCACCGAATTCCTCAACCGCACCGGCGCGCACAACGCAGTGCTCTCGCTGGTCAAGGACCACGGCTTCTCGCCCTTCCAGGTGGTGGCTGTCATCTGCATCATCTACATCGTGCTGGGCGCGCTCATGGAAGAGCTTTCCATGATGTTGCTGACCGTGCCGCTCTTCTTCCCGGTGGTGACCGGCCTGGGCTACGACGGCGTGTGGTTCGGCGTGCTGGTGATCGTGCTGTGCGAGCTCGGGATGATCGCGCCGCCGGTGGGGATGAACCTTTTCGTCGTCCGATCCTTCGCGCCGGACATCAAGATCGGCACCATCGTGAAGGGCATCGCGCCCTTCGCCGTGGCCGACATCGTGCGCGTCTTCATCATCGCGGCCTTCCCGATCCTGGCGATGTACCTCCCCAACCTCTTCTACAAGTAGCGACCGCATGTCCGACCCAGCACCCTCGCGCGATGGCGCCATGACTCTTCGATTCGACGGCCGCGTGGCGATCGTCACCGGCGCCGGCACCGGTATCGGACGCATCTACGCGCTGCAGCTCGCCGAACGCGGCGCAAAGGTGGTGGTCAACGACCTCGGCGGCAGCGTCGCCGGCCAGGGCCGCTCCAGGCAGGCGGCCGACGCGGTGGTCGACGAGATCCGCGCCGCCGGCGGCGAGGCGGTGGCCAGCCACGACAGCGTGGCCACGCCCGAGGGCGCCGGGCGCATCGTCGCGACGGCCGTGGAGCACTTCGGGCGGCTCGACGTGCTCGTCAACAATGCCGGCAACCTCAAGATGGCCAAGCTGGGCGAGGCGCCCGTCGGCGATGTCGATGCTCAGGTGGGTGTGCACCTCATGGGCACGCTGTACTGCTGCCGCGCAGCGCTGCCCGAGATGCAGCGCCACGGCTACGGCCGCATCGTGCTGACCAGCTCGGGCTCGGGCCTGGTGGGCTTTGCCGGCCAGGCGGCCTACGGTGCCGCCAAGACCGGCATGGTGGGCCTCATGAACTGCATCTCGCGCGAGTACGGCGAGCAGGGCATCTTCATCAACACCATCGTCCCCACGGCGACCACGCGCATGAGCCAGGGCTTGCTTTGGCCGCAGATGGAAAAATTTCTGCGCCCGGAGCTGGTGGCGCCGGCCGTGCTTTTCCTCGCCAGCGAACGCTGCACCTCCAACAGCGGCATGTTCGCCGTCGCGGGCGGCCACGTCGCCAAGCTCGAAGTGCACAAGGCGCCGGGCGTGCAGTTCGACCCGACGAAACCAGTCACGCCCGAGATGGTGGCCGCGCGGTTCGACACCGTCTGCGACATGGCCGGCGCGGCCGAGTTTCGGGGCACGCAGGCGGCCATGGAAAAGATGCTCACGCAGATGGGCGTGATGTAGCGACGCGCCCCGGGCTCCAGCGGGCGGTGGCGCCCCGCGACGGGAGCGCTCATCTTCAGGATGCGATGGTCCCCTGAAAGCCCGGATCGACCTCGGGCAGCCAGGCCTTCGGAATCTCCACCGGATGCGTGAGGGCGATCTGGCTGAAGGTCTTGCCCAGCGGGTCGTTGCGCAGCGACGCGGCACCGCCGCCGCCGAGGGCCTCGTCGAGCACGTAGTTGTAGGCGTGGATACCCGGCACCTCGTAGCGGTGTACGCGCCCCTTCGCGAGGTGTGCGAACCAGGACTTCATCGCCGACTCGGTCAGCTGCGCGCCGACGAGCGCGGCGAAGCGCGGCTCGCGCGCAATGATCGCGAGGTGCGCCCGGTCCCCCTTGTCGCCGCTGCGCGCGACAGCGATCGCCGACAGCGGAACCTTCGCGGTCTCGCCGGCAGGCACGGCCGCATGCGAGAAGCGCGTGCCATCGGACGGCACGAAGGCGTCGGCCGACGACGGAGGCACGACCGCGCTGCGTTCGTCGTCGATCACGATGCTCACAGGCACGCGCGACTTCGGCCACAGGAAGGAGAACAGCCGGAAGATCGGCGTCGGCTTCTGGCGGCCGCTGAAGCCGGTGGTGCCGGGCGCGCCGGCAATACCCATCGGCGCGATCTCGCCAGCCAGGATCTCCAGCGCCTTCGCGCTCTCGTGATGGACCGCGAGCCGAACCACCACCTCGCGCGCATCGGCCTGTGCGTGTGCGCCGAAGGAAGGCTGCTCGCTGCCCAGCACCTCGATGTTGACGCGCTTGAAGTCCCCGTGCCCGGCCTCGGCCATGACGCGGCGTGCGCGGGCGACGATGGCGTCCATGGCGCGCCGTCCCATGGCCACCGCATCCTTGCCGACGAAGGTGAGCGTGGTCGACAAACGGTAGCCGTCGAGCCAGGTGCCGCTGACCTTGTAGGTCGGCGTCGGCGCCCGCCCGCGCGCGCCCTGCACGCGCACGCGGTTGTCGCCGGCCTGCTCCAGCTTCACCGCGGTGAAGTCGCAGGTCACGTCGGGCAGCAGGTAGTTGGCCGGGTCGGTCACCTCGTAGAGCATCTGCTCCGAGACCACCAGCGGCGTGATCAGTCCGCCGGTGCCCGCCGGCTTGCACAGCACGAAGCTGCCATCGGCTTCGCACTCGGCGATCGGGTAGCCCATGTCCTCCCAGCCCGGCACTTTCCACCAGTCGGTGAAGAGACCGCCGGTGGTCTGGGTCGTGCATTCGAGGATGTGGCCGACCAGGCTGCCCGCGGCAAGCCGGTCGTAGTCCTCGGGCTTCCAGCCGAAGCGATGGATGAGAGCGGCAAGCGCGAGCGCGCTGTCGGCGCAGCGGCCGGTGACGACCACGTCAGCCCCTTGCCGCAGTGCCTCCACGATCGGAAAGGCGCCCAGGTAGGCGTTCATGCTGGTCAGGCCCTCGGGAAGCGGTGCCCCCGAGAAAGCTTCGCGCACCCCGGCGGCACTCACTTCCGCGCGATGCGGCAGCAGGTCGTCGCCCTCGATCACCGCGATGCGCAGCTGCACGCCCGCCGCGTCGGCCGCGGCGCGCAGCGCCTGCGCGCAGGCCTGCGGGTTCATGCCGCCGGCATTGCTCAGCAGCAGCGTCCCGCGCTGCTTGAGCGTCTGCAGGTGCGGGCCCACGGCCTTCACGAAATCGGTCGCGTAGCCGAGCTCGGGTTTGCGGCTCTTCGCACTGGCCATGATGGAAAGCGTGAGTTCCGCGAGGTAGTCGAACACCAGCACGTCCACGTCGCCGCGCTGCACCAGTTGATCGACGCCCTTGTTGCTGTCACCCCAGAAGGCGCTGGCGCCGCCGATGCGCAGCGTGAGCTTGTTGGCCATTTCCGTTCCTTTCATGCATGGTCTTCCGGCATTCGAGTTTCCTTGTTAGCATAACGTCCTGTCAATAGTACTTCTCGGCTTACATCGATTAGGGGACGCCTCGCTGCATGGCCATCCTGCTGAATTCGGAGACTCGCGTACTCGCCGTCAACGCCACCGGCGCCTACGGTGGTGGGCAGGTGCGTGCCATGCGCGGCTTCGGCACGCGCGTCGTCGCCCACGTCGCGCCGGGCCGCCGCGGCGAACTCGATGGGCTGCCGGTGTTCGACACCATCGCGCAGGCTGTGCAGGCGACGCAGGCAACGGCCGCGGCCGTCTTCACGCCGGCGGCCGGCGTGCGCGATTCGATCGTCGAGGCGGCGCGGGCGGGGCTGAAGCTGGTCTTCGCCGCGGCGGAGTTCGTGCCCGTGCACGATGCGCTGCGCGCCGCGCAGCACGCGCGCGAAGCGGACTGCTGGCTGGTCGGCCCCAATTCGAGCGGCATGGCCTCGCCAGGGCAGGCCGTGCTCGGAGCCATCGCGCCGGGAATGACGCTGCCGGGCCGCATTGGCGTCATCGGCCGCAGCGGCACGCTGACCATGAACGTCTGCCGTGCACTCAGCCTCGCCGGGCTGGGCCAGAGTTCGGTGTTGCACATCGGCGGCGACGTGGTGTGCGGCCGCAATCCGCACGAGTGGCTCGGCCTTTTCGCTGCCGATCCGCAGACCGACCTGGTGGTCTACCTGGGCGAGCCCGGCGGCACCAAGGAATACGCCATGCTCGATGCGGTGCGTGGCGCCGGCAAGCCGGTCGTCGCGCTCGTGGTCGGCCGCCACGTGCCCCCGGCGCGGCGCATGGGGCATGCGGGCGCCATGGTGGGCAGCGCGCGCGAAACCGCGAGCGCCAAGATCGAGGCGCTGCTGTCCGCTGGCGCGCATGCCGCGCGTTCTCCTTCGGAGGTGGTCACGATGGCAGCGCGGCTGCTCGGCCGGCCTGCGCCTCGCGCGCCGGAGCTGCTCGCATGAACCTCGTCGAGTTCGAGGCAAAGGCGATGCTCCATCGCGCCGGCTTGCCGGTGCCTGCCGGCACCGTGGCGGGTGAAACGGCCGCCGTCGAGATCGAACCGCCCTGCGTCCTCAAGGCCCAGATCGCCGAAGGCGGGCGCGGCAAGCGCGGCCTCGTTCTGCCGGTGGGCGTCGGCGAGGATGGCGCATCGCAGCTGGAACTGCTGCGCGAGCGCATGCGGGCCCACGGGCACGATGCACCCCAGGTGCTGGTGGAACAGACCATCGACGCCGCGCGCGAGCTCTACTTCTGCTGGCGCATCGACGACGTGGCGCAGGACCATGTGCTGCAGTTCTCGATGCACGGCGGCGTCGATGTCGAGGCGCAGGGCCACACCCTGTCCGCCTTTCACGTCGCGCCCTGTCACGTGCCGGCCGCGCACGAATTCGTGCCCTTCTTCGCGCAGGCCGGCGCAGAGGGCCGCACCCTGGGGGCGCTGTGCCGCTTCGCCAGCGTGAGCTGGCGCGTGTTCGTTCATGAAGACGCCGAGCTGCTCGAGATCAATCCGCTCGCCGTTCTGCCTTCCGGCGAACTGATGGCGCTGGACGCGAAGCTGGTCCTCGACGACAACGCGTCCCCGCGTCACCTGGACTGGCGCGCGCTCCACTCGTCGCGCCTGGCGGATCGACGGGTCACTCCCCTGGAGCGGCGCGCCGCGGCCAACGGCTTCGCCTTCGTCGAGCTCGAAGGCGAGATCGCGATGCTCGCCGGCGGCGCAGGCATCGGCATGGCGATCCTCGACATCGTGGCCGACGCCGGCATGCCGGCGGCCAACTTCGCGGATGCATCCGGCGGCAGCGGCGCCGACGTGTTCGAAACGCTGGGCCGCATCGCCTTCGAGCGCGCCGCCCGGCCGGATGTGAGCGCGATCCTCATGTACTTCACCCTGGCTGCGACCTCCGTGGCGACCGTCGTCCGGGGCGTCATGGCGCTGCTCGATGCCGCCGCGCCGCCCAAGCCGATGGTGATCGGGCTGCTGTGCTGCGGGGCAGGCGAGCGCGAGATGACTTTCGCCCAGGCGCGCGAGGCCTTCGCCGCGCGCGGCCTGCGCTGCGAGCCCGGTCTGCCCGAGGCGCTGGCGGCCCTGGCCGAGGTGCGCGTACCGCGCCGGGCCGGCCCCGACACCCTGCCAACCCACCACGACGGAGCGATTCGATGAGCGTAGAGAAATGGATCAAGGACCAGGAAGGCCGCCTCGCAGGCGGCGACCTGCTTGCGGCGTGCGAGGGCCAGGTGCTGCGCCTGACGCTGAACCGGCCGCAGCGCCGCAACGCACTGACCGATGCGGTGCTGCTCGGCCTGCGCGATGCATTCGCGGTGGCCTCGAAGGACAACACCCTGCGCGCCATCGTCCTCACCGGCGCGGGCGACAAGGCCTTCTGCGCGGGTGCGGACCTCACGCCGGGCGACACACCCTTCCAGCCGGACTTCGCACGCCTGACGCTGCCGATGGCCGACCTGATGCGCGCGGCGCACGGCTGCCACGTGCCGATCGTCGGCCGCATCAATGGCGTGTGCATGGCGGGGGGCATGGGCCTGTTCGGACTGTGCGACATGGCCATCGCGGTGGAGGAAGCGCGCTTCGGCATGCCCGAGGTGAAGGTCGGCATCTTCCCGATGCAGATCCTCAACGTGCTGCGCGACCTCATCCCGCCACGCTTCCTCAACGAGATGTGCATGACCGGCCAGCCCATCGATGCGGCCACCGCCTTTTCCATCGGCTTGCTCAACAAGGTGGTGCCGGCCGCGCAGCTCGATGCCGCGGTCGAGCGGCTCGTGCAGGACCTGCTCGCTGTCTCGCCGATGGCCGTCCGGCGCGGAAAGTACGCGCTGCGCGCGGTCGAATCGATGGCCTTCCCGGAGCGCGTGGCCTTCACCGAAACCGCCATCAGCGCGATGATCCAGACGCAGGACGCCCGCGAAGGCCTGGCGGCCTTCAACGAGAAACGGCCGCCGCAGTGGAAGAACCGCTGAGAAGCTGCGAGCCCGCCGCGCCCGCGTGCGCGCTCAGGCGCCCTTGATCAGGTCCGTCGTGTCCCGCTCGATGCCGAAGCGGTCGCTGCGGAAGGTCAGCAGCGCGTAGTAAAGGACCTCGTCCTTCGCGTCCAGGAAGACGCGGCGGATGCGCGCGACCGGCGCCGCCAGCGGGCACTTGAGGAACTGCGATTCCTCCAGATCCGCCGCGCCGACCGTCACGCGCTCGTGGCAGCGGTGCAGCGCGCCGCGCGACTTGTCGCGCACGAGGCGCGCGATCTTCACCTGGTCTTCGCCCACCTTGCCGAAGCGCTTGTAGATCGGCAGCGAGATGAAATGCGTCGACACCGAATACGGCTCGCCACCCTCGAAGTCGACCTTGCGCACGCGCATGTAGGGGCCGCGCGCCTTGCCCAGGTACGGCTCGCCCAGGTAGGACTCGGGCACCTCGTCGCGGCTGATGACGGTGATCTCGTAGTTCGGCGTGACCGACGACACCATGTTGATCGACAGGAACAGCGGGTTCTTGTCTTCGGCCGGCGTGTACGTCACGAAGGTGCGGCGGCCGCGCTGGCTGGAGACGAGGCCTTCCTTCATGAGGATCTGCATGGCCTGGCGCACCGTGACGCGCGCGACGTTGAAGTCGGCGGCCAGTTCCTCGAGCGTGGGAATCTCCTCGCCGTTGGGCCAGGCCCCGCTCTTGATGCGTTCGCGCAGGATGCCCGCGAGCTGCGCATAGAGCGTCACCGGCCCGGCCTCGAGCCTGTAGGTAGGAGTCTGGGAAGTGGTCGGTGCTCGCATGGCCCGGATTCTAGGGGCGCCATCGGGTCAAGGCCCATTGACGGTACCTTGGGATCCACTAAATTGCCTGACATGTCCCGATCGCGCAGCGCCCCTGTTTCCCGCCGCCTCGTCGTCGCCCTCGCATCCGCCTGCGCCGCGGCGATGCTGGCCACGCCCTCTTTCGCGCAGGCGTCCGGCGCGCGCGTGGTCCGGCTGGTCGTCGGCAGCGCACCCGGCGCCAGTTCCGACAGCGTGGCGCGCCTGCTGGCCGAGAGCTTCACGCGCACGCTCGGCCGCAGCTTCATCGTCGAGAACAAGCCGGGGGCCTCGGGCAATATCGCTGCCGATCTGGTCGCCAAGTCGCCGCCGGACGGCAGCCACCTGCTCCTCGTCTACAACGCGCATCCCGCCGTCGGCGCCCTCTTTCCGCATCTGCCTTTCGATCCGATCAAGGACTTCCGCTCGGTCGGCATGGTCGGCACCACCCCGTACGTGCTGGTGGCCGCGCCCACGCTGCCGGGGCGCGACCTGGCCGAAGTGCTGGCGCAGGCCAAGGGGGCTGGCAAGCCGCTGAGCTTCGGCTCCACCGGCGCCGGCTCGCCCCAGCACCTGACCATGGAGCGCCTGCGCAAGGAGTCCGGCGTCGACATCACCATGGTGCACTACAAGGGGGGCGCACTGGCCGCCAACGACGTGATCGCCGGCCACGTCGACATGGCCCTGGCCACGCCCAGCCTGGCGATGCCGCAGATCAAGGCCGGCCGCGTCAAGGCGCTGGCGGTGACGAGCGACAAGCGGCTGCCCGAACTGCCGGCGGTGCCGACCGTGACCGAAGCAGGCATCCGCGACTTCGTGTCGGTGGGCTGGTTCGCGCTGCTGCTGCCGGCCGCCACGCCGGCGCCTGTCGTGCAAAGCTACAACGAGGCGCTCGACAAGGCATTGACCAGCGCGCCCTTCAAGGAGCGCCTGGAAGCCCAGGGCATCACGCCCACGCCCGGCGCGCCCGAGGTGCTCGACCGTCAGATGCGGGCGGATGCGAAGATCTGGAGCCGCCTCATCAAGGACCTGAACATCACGCCCGATTGACCGGTGCCGCGACGCGCAGCGGCGTCAAAGATCGAACATCCCGCAATTAGGCTGGTTGACTGGTCATTAGGCTTACTCTATCCTTCGGCCGATCACACCTCTGCAGGAGAACCCGCGATGCCCGGCCTGGCCATGACGCCCTTGCGTCAGCAGATTCACGACGCTGCCAAGAAGGTCTGCGATCGATTCGACGACGCCTACTGGCTCGAACGCGACCTCAAGCACGAGTGGCCGGTGGCGTATCACCAGGCGGCGAAGGAAGCCGGCTGGCTCGGCATCACCATCCCCGAGGAGTACGGCGGCGCCGGCCTGGGCGTGACGGAGGCGGCCTTGCTGATGCAGGTCATCGGCGGCTCGGCCGGCGCCATCGCGGCCTGCTCGGCCATCCAGGCCGGCGTGTTCGGCCCGCACGCGGTGACGGTACACGGCACGGCCGAGCAGAAGAAGCGCATCCTGCCGCGCCTGGCCACCGGTCAGGACCAGGCCTGCTTCGGCGTGACGGAGCCGGACGCCGGACTCAACACCACCGCGATCACCACGCGCGCCGTGCGCAAGGGCGACCGCTACATCGTCAACGGCCAGAAGGTCTGGACCTCGACCGCGCAGGTGGTCAACAAGATCATGCTGCTGGCCCGCACGACGCCGCTGGAGGAATGCGCGCGGCCGACCGACGGCATGACGCTGTTCTGCACCGACTTCGACCGCACGAAGATCCAGGTGCAGGAGATCGAAAAGCTCGGGCGCGCGGCAGTCGACTCGAACGCGATCTACATCGAGGGCCTGGAGGTGCCGGTGGAAGACCGCATCGGCGATGAAGGCAAGGGCTTCAGGGTGCTGCTGGACAGCCTGAATCCCGAGCGCATCATCATCGCCGCCGAAGTGGTGGGCCTGGGCCGCCGCGCCCTGCGCAAGGCGGCGGAGTATGCGAAGGAGCGCGTCGTGTTCGGCCGGCCCATCGGCAAGAACCAGTCGATCCAGCACCCGCTGGCCGAGAGCTGGATGGCGCTGGAGGCGGCCGACCTCATGACCTGGCATGCAGCCACGCTCTACGATGCGGGCCAGCCCTGCGGCGCGGAGGCGAACACGGCGAAGTACCTCGCCGCCGAAGCCTCTTTCGAGGCCTGCGACCGGGCCGTGCGCACCCACGGCGGCTTCGGCTATGCGAAGGAATTCCATGTCGAGCGCTACCTGCGCGAGACCATCCTCCCGCGCATCGCGCCGGTCAGCCGCGAGATGATCCTTTGTTTCATCGCCGAGCGCGAACTCGGCCTGCCCAAGTCCTACTGATGCGCGCGAATCGCCAGGTCGTGCTCGTGGCGCGGCCGCGGGGCCTGCCACGGCCCGAGGACTTCCGGCTCACGCAAGCGCCGATGCCCCACCCGGCCGAAGGCGAGGTGCTGATGCGCCACGATTGGCTGGGCCTGGCACCCGCCGCCCGGCTGCGCATGGACGAGGCAGGCTCGTACAGCGCACCGATGGCGCTGGGCGACGTCGTCTACGGCCAGGCCATCGGCACGGTGCTGCAGAGCCGTCACCCCGGCTTCGCGCCGGGCGACATGGCGATGGCCATGCGGGGCGGCTGGCAATGCTTCTCGGCGCTGCCCGGCGGCGATCTCAACAAAATCGATCCGAAGCTCGCGCCGCCGCCGGCCTGGCTGGGGCCCTTGGGCACATCCGGTCTTGCGGCCTATATCGGCCTGCTGGCGCACGGCCGGCCGCGAGCCGGCGAGACGGTGGCCGTCAGCGCGGCCGCGGGCGCCGTGGGCTCGGTGGTGGGCCAGATCGCGCGCATCCTGGGCTGCCGCGTGGTGGGCATCGCGGGCGGCGAAGACAAGTGCCGAGCCGCGGTCGATGAATTTGGCTTCGATGCCTGCGTGGACCACCGCGACCCCGCGCTGGCGCAGGCCCTGGCGCGCGCCTGCCCGGACGGCATCGACGTCGCCTTCGAGAACGCCGGCGGCCCCTCGCGCGACGCGGTGTGGCCGCTCATGGCGCGCGGCGGGCGCATCGTGGTGTGCGGGCTCATCGCCGAATACAACGCGCCGGAAACCGCGGGACCCGGCTGGTACCGGCTGCTCACGCAGCGCCTGACGATCCGCGGCTACATCACCTCCGACCACCTCGACCTGCGCCCCGACTTCGAGCGCGACATGGCACGCTGGTGGTCCGAGGGCCGCATCCGCATGCGCGAGGACGTGAGCCACGGGCTGGCCACGGCTCCGGCCGCCTTCATCGGGATGCTGCAGGGTCGCAACCGCGGCAAGGTGCTGGTCTCGCTCGCGCCGGACCACGCGCAAGCCGCATGAGGCAGGCGCGCCGGGCGCCGGCGCTGCGCTACTCCGGCTTGATGCCCTGTTCGGTGATGACCTTCTTCCACATCGCCGCGTCCTCCCGGATCTGCCGGTCGAGCACCTGGGGCGTGCCCCGCGTGGCCACCAGGTTGGCGGCCTTGAATTTCTGCAGCACGGCGGGATCGGCCAGCACCTGGTTGAGCGCGTCGTTGTAGCGCTTCACGATTTCCGGCGGCGTGCGCGCGGGCAGCAGCATCGCGTACCAGCCGTCGGTCACGAATCCTTTGTAGCCCAGCTCGTCGATGGTGGGCGCGTCCGGCAGCTGTGGCAGGCGCTGCGGGCTGGTGACGGCGAGTACCTTCATGCGCCCGGCGCGTACCAGCGGCTCGCAGAAGGCGATGGTCGACAGCGTGAAGTCGACGTGCCCGGCCGCGACGTCGGTCTGCCCGACTGACGCATTCTTGTAGTGGGCCATGCGGATGTCCACGCCGGTCTGCTGCTTGAGCCGTTCCAGCATCAGGTGCTGCGGCGTGCCGATGCCGATCGAGGCGAAGGAGAGCGATCGGCCCTGGCTCTTCGCCAGCGTCAGCACCTCCTTGAGATGGGCGCCGGGCAGGGTCGGCGTGGCCACCAGCGCATAGGGCGTGGTGGCGATGATGCCGACCGCCGCGAAGCTGGTCACCGGATCGAAGGGCAGCTGCGGGTGCAGCGCGCCGGCGATCGGATGCACGTTGAAAGTCACCAGCGCCGTCAGGCCGTCGGGCGCCGCCTTGGCCACGTGGTCCGCGGCGATGTTGTAGGACGCGCCGGGCTTGTTCTCCACGATGATGGTGCGTCCCATCGCATGGCCCATGTGCTCGGCCAGCAGGCGGGTCAGCACGTCGGTGCCGCCGCCGGGCGCGCTTCCGGTGACGAACTTCGTGACCTGCTGGGCCTGGGCGCGGGCTCCGGCCATGCCGAGGCCGGCGAGCAGCGCGACCGTGGCGGTTCGGCGATTGCATGTCATGGCGTTTCCTTGGCAGGCGGGACCGAGCCCTTGTCGGGTTGGCGGCAGACGCCGTCCTTCATCATCTTCGCGATGTCGGCATCGCTGTAGCCGATCTCGCGCAGGATCTCTTCACTCTGCTCGCCCAGCAGGGGCGGCGCGCGGTAGTTCCCGGGCGGCGTGCCGTGCCATTCGCTGGGCACCGCCATCTCGCGGATCGTGCCCACGTGCGGATGCTCGACCTCCGAGAAGAAGCCGATGTCGCGCAGGTGCGGGTCGTCCAGCAGGCTCTGGAAGGTGTTCATCGGGAACACCGGAATGTCCGCCTCGGCCAGCGCCGCCTGCCACTGCGCCGTGGTGCGCAGCTGAAGCTGCTCGCGCACGAAGGCGTTGAGCTCCTCGCTGTGCGCGGTGCGTGTCGTCATGGTGGCCAGGCGCGGATCGGTGCCCCACAGGTGGCCCATGCCGACCACTTCGAGGAAGGCCTTCCAATGGTGGTCGTGGTAGATCGCGCAGCAGACCCAGGCGTCCTTGGTGCGGTAGGGCTGGCGCGCCTTGGCCAGCAGCCGGGGGTAGCCGAACTCGCCCTGGGGCGGCAGGAACTTCTGTCCGTAGAGATGGTCCCCGAGCACGTAGGGCACCATGGTCTCGAACATGGGCACGTCGACCTGCTGACCCTTGCCCGTCCGGTCGCGGCTGTACAGCGCCGCAAGCACGACGCCGAAGGCGTACAGGCCGACCGAGCGATCGGCGATGTTCACCGGCACGTAGTGCGGCGCGTCGTCGGTGTTGGCTGCCACGGCCCAGGGCAACGCGGTCGCGGCCTGGATCAGGTCGTCGAAAGCCGGCGATCGCGCGTAGCGTCCACGCTGCGAGAAGCCGACCATGCTCACATAGACGATGCGCTCGTTGACCTGGGCCACGTCCTCGTAGCGCAGGCGCAGGCGCTTCAGGCCGTCGGGCCGGACGTTGGTCGTGAGCACGTCGGCGTTCTTCGCCAGCCGCAGGAAGGCCTCGCGTCCCGCCGGCGCGGCCAGGTCGAGCACGATGCTGCGCTTGTTCCGGTTGGCCGCGAGATAGACCGGGCCCATCCCCGCGTCGCCCTGCGGTCCGATCTTGCGCGTCGCGTCGCCGACGCCGGTCTCGACCTTGACGACGTCCGCGCCGAGGTCGGCCAGCATCTGCGTGGCGGAGGGGCCCATCAGCACGGCCGTGAGATCGAGGATCTTCAGGCCCGAGAGCGGCCCCGTGAATGGCTTGTCCTGCGGCATCTTGAAAGTGACGTTTCCAATAAAGTCTGCTTAATGTACCATTATCGGTACTTCAGGGCGAGAAGTACTCGCCATCCAACCCAAGGAGCCAACGTGACCCGGAACGCCATGTGCAGCATGTTCAACATCGAGATCCCCGTCTTCGGTTTCTCCCATTGCCGGAACGTCGTGGCGGAGATCACGCGGGCCGGCGGCCTGGGCTGCCTCGGAACCGCCTACTACACGCCAGAGGAGCTCGAGTGGGAACTCAAGTGGATCGATGAGCAGGTGGGCGACAAGCCCTACGGCGTGAACCTGCTCCTGCCGCAGAAGTACGAGACCGTGGGCGAGGCCTCGCTCGACCCGGCGCGGTTGTCGCAGGAACATGTGAAGTGGCAGCGCGACCTGCTCGAGAAGGCTGGCATTCCCGAGCTTCCCGCCAGCGAGCGGGAGGAGCTCATGAACGCCGAGCTGGGTCGCCTTCACATGACGCCGGAGTTCGCCGGCGAACTGCTCGACGTCGCCTTGCGGCACCCGAGCGTGAAGCTCGTGGTCAGTGCGCTCGGCTCGCCGCCGCGCCCCATCCTGGACCGGCTGCACGCGCACGGCATCATGGTGGGCGCCATGACCGGCAAGGTCGAGCACGCGCTCAAGCACAAGGAGGCCGGGCTCGACCTGGTGATCGCGCAGGGCACGGAGGCTGCGGGCCATACGGGGGTCGTGAGCTCGATGGTGCTCTGGCCGGAAGTGGTGGATGCGGTGGCGCCCATGCCGGTGCTGGCGGCCGGCGGCATCGGCCGGGGGCGTCAGATGGCGGCCGCCTTCGCGTTGGGAGCGCAGGGCATCTGGTGCGGCTCGATCTGGCACGGCACGCGCGAGAGCGACCTCACCGACGAAATGAAGCAGCTGCTGTTCAAGGCCAAATCCGGCGACGCCGTGCAGACGCGCTCCAAGACCGGAAAGCCGGGGCGCATGCTGCGCAGCAAGTACACCGAGGCCTGGCTGCAGCCCGATGCGCCCAAGCCTCTGCCCATGCCCTGGCAGAGCGTGCTGAACGTCGAGGCGCGCCTGCGCATCGACCGGGCCCGGGCGCTGGAGTACATGACCTGCCCGGTCGGCCAGATCGTGGGCACGATCAACCAGGAAAGCTCGGTGCGCCAGGTGATCTACGACATCCTCGACGAGTTCGCCGACACCATGGAAGGGCTCGGCGAGCGCTCCGGCCTGGTCTGAAGAAGGTGTGAACGGGCGGGCGGGATTCATTCACGCCCTCTGACACATCGCGCCGCGTCAGGCGCGGGCACCGGGGGCGGAAGCCGGCATGTACAGCAGCGGCCGGGGGTCGGTGGCCGGGCGCGGCTGGCCGGGCGGCTCGGCCAGCGCATAGCTGACGTCGCGTTCCACCACGAAGCGGTCGCCCCGATACACCAGCGCACCCAGGTAGACCAGCAGGCGATCGGCGGCGAAGAAAGCACGCGTCACGTGCGCCACCGGGCTTCCCACCGGTATCTGCAGCAGGTTGGCGTCGTCGTAGCTCGCCACCGAGATCGAGGTGCGTTCGATGGCCGAGTTGAGCGGCGGACGTGCGTGGTCGCGCACCAGCCGGCTCAGCTTGATGCTGCCTTCGGCGCCCGCGGGAAAGCGCCGGTAGAGCGACAGCGCCACGTAGTTGTCCGACACGGTGTAGGGAATGCCGTTGAGCCCATCCACCTTGCGGATCCGCATGTACTTTCCGGCCGGAGTACCCAGCCCCGCGAACTGCGGCGGCAGCTGGTCGAACTCCTGGTGCGAGATGAGCTGGATCGAATAGCTGTTGCCGTCGATGTCGCCGTCCGGCGAGCCGGTGGAAGAGAACAGCGGCGCATCGACGGTGGCGGGGTCGAAGGTCACGCAGGTCCGGCGCCCGCGCTGGCTCGACAGCAGCCCTTCCTCCACCAGGATCTGGATCGCCTGGCGCACCGTGACGCGTGCCACGGCGAACTCGTCGACCAGTTGCTCCAGCGTGGGAATCTCGTCGCCCGGCTTCCAAAGGCCGGTGAGGATGCGGTCGCGCAGAATGCTGGCGAGCTGCGCATAGAGCGTGATCGGCCCGGCCCGCAACGGCGCGTGGTTCATGGCACGCGGAATATTGGCGGTGACGAGCGTCATCCAGGTCTCCTGAACAAAGAAAGACTAATGACATGCTTATAGCACTAGCTTAGACTGCAAGCCCCTTCAGCATTACCAGCAGGATGGCTTTCCAGCATCACATCGCCGAGTTGAGGCTGCACTGTGGCGAGAACGCGCTGGCCGCGCTGCCCCGCGAACTCGACCGCCTGGGCTGCCGCCGGGCCGTGGTCTTCTGCGGTGCCACCTTGAGTCGCCCGGGCGGCGCGCTGGCGCTGGTGGCACAGACACTGGGCGGTCGCATGGCCGGCGCCTACAACGGCGTGCGCGGCCACAGCCCGGCCGACAGCGCGGCGCAGGGCGCCGCCTGCATCGCCGACACGAAGGCCGATGCCGTCGTCGCGCTGGGCGGCGGCTCCGCCATCGTCACGGCGCGCGCTGCGAGCATCCTCGCCGCGGAGGACGGCAGCGCCGCCGACCTGTGCAGCCGCATCGACAGCGAAGGCCGCACGCACAGCCCGCGTCTGGACCGGCCCAAGCTGCCCCAGTTCGTTCTGCCCACCACGCCCACCACGGCCTGCGCCAAGGCCGGCAGCGCGGTGCAGGCGGCCGACGGCGAACGCTTGGCCCTCTTCGATCCCAAGACGCGCGCGCGGGCCGTATTCGTCGATCACGCCCTGATCGCCACGGCTCCCGCGCCCCTGGTGCTCGCCGCCGCGCTCAACGCCCTGGCGATGGCGGTGGAAGGGCTGGAATCGGCGCGCGGCGACTTTTTGTCCGACGCGCTGCTGATCCACGCGCTGCGGATGCTGATGCAGGACCTGCGGGAATGGAAGGACCACCCGCAGGACGCGCCCCGGCGGGCGCGGCTGGTGCTCGCGGCGGTCCTCTCCGGCCGGGGCACCGACCAGGCCGGCGGCGGCCTCGCCTCGGTGCTGGGCCACGCCATCGGACACCGCAGCCAGGTGGCCAACGGCATCGTCAACGCCATCGTGCTGCCGCACAGCATGCGCTTCAACCTGCCGGCGACGCGCGATCGCCTGTGGAAACTGCGAGCCGGCCTCGGCGGCGCGCCCGATGCGGCCGACGTGATCGGCACCTTCGATGCCCTGTTCTACGACCTCGGCGTGCCCCGCCGCTTGCGCGACACGGGCCTGCAACGGGCCGACTTCGACGCGGTCGTCGCCGATGCCGGCGCGGACCATTTCCTTCGGCGCAATCCGCGCCACGTCGACGACCCGGCCCAACTGCACGCGCTGCTCGACGCCGCCTGGTGACGCCGCCGGGCGAAGCCGCACCGCGAACACGACACGAACCGACGCAGGGGATCCTATAAAGTACTATTGACAGTTCTTTAAGACCAGTGTCAACTCCAGGCGTCGAGCACCCGCTCCCCAGACCCTCTTACTTTCGAAGTCAGACAGGAGACCCGATGTCACAGATTCCCCTCCAGCACGGCGTGTTTCTCGCTCCCTACCATCCGAACGAGGAAAGCCCCACCACCTGGTTGCGCCGCGACATCGAACTCGCGCAGCACCTGGACAAGCTGGGCTTCGCCGAGCTGTGGGTCGGCGAGCACCACTCCGGCGGGTTCGAGATCATCGCGTCGCCCGACCTCTTCATCGCCGCGGCCGCGGAAGTCACGCGCCGCATCCGCTTCGGCACCGGCGTGATGACGCTGCCCTATCACAACCCCCTGGTCGTCGCCAACCGCATGGCCCAGCTCGACCACCAGACCATGGGCCGCGTGTCCTTCGGCTTCGGCCCGGGCCTGCTGATGTCCGACGCGCTGATGATGGGCATCGACCCCGAAAAGACGCGAGACATGATGCTCGAGGCCATCGATGTCATCGTCCGCCTGCTGCGCGGCGAATGCGTGACGGCCAGGACCGACTGGTTCAACCTGGTCGAGGCGCGCGCCCACCTGCTGCCCTATTCGCAGCCGCTCGAGATGGCGGTGGCCAGCGCCGGCACGCCCTCCGGCGGCCGTGCGGCCGGCAAGTTCGGCATGTCCATGCTGTGCGTGGCCGCGTCGCAGGTCGGCGCCTTCGACGTGCTGGCCAGCAACTGGAAGATCGCCAACGAGGTGGCGGCCCAGTACGGCAACACCATGGACCCGGCCAAGCTGCGCCTGGTGGCCCCGATGCACATCGCCGAGACGCGCGAGAAGGCGCGCGAGAATGTCCGCCACGGGCTGGATCGCTGGGTGCGCTACTACGACATGGCGGCGCCCAACCCCTTCCCGAAGGACGGCCGCGACCCGGTCGACATCCTGGTCGACTCGGGCCGTGCCGTCATCGGCACGCCCGAGGACGCCATCGCGATGATCGAGCGGCTGCGCGGCAAGCAGGGTCAGTTCGGCGTGTTCCTCGCGCAGCACGTGGATTGGGCCGACTGGGACCAGACCATGAAGTCCTTCGAGCTCTACGCCCGCTACGTGATGCCGCACTTCAGCGGCGCCAACGCCAACCGCGTCGCCACCTACAACGTGATGGCCGAGCGCGTGGAGGAGTTCAAGACCCTGCGGCGCGGCGCGGCCGACAAGGCCTTCGCGCAACACGAGGCGGCCCTGCGCAAGGTGGGTTGAGTCGCGATGAGCGAGCTTGCTGTCACCGCGGCCGGCGGCACCGTCACCGAGTTCAGCTCGGTCGACTTCCGCCGCTGCCTGGGTGAGTTCATCACCGGCGTCACGGTCATCACGACGGTGGGGCCGGACGGGCGCCGCTACGGCATGACGGCCAACTCCTTCAGCTCGGTGTCGCTGGACCCGCCGCTCATCCTCTGGAGCCTGCGGCTCAATGCATCGAGCTTTCCGATCTACAGCACGGCCGATCACTTCGTCGTCAATATCCTCGCCGAGGACCAGATCGGCGTGTCGCAGCGCTTCGCGAAGTCGAGCGTCGACCAGTTCGAGGGCGTTTCCCACACGACCAGCGCGAGCGGCATTCCGCTGATCGACGGCTGCGTCGCGCAGCTCGAATGCCGGCGCGAGGCGACCTACCCGGGCGGCGACCACGTCGTCTTCCTCGGCCGCGTCCTGCGCATCCGCAACCATGGACGCCAGCCACTGGCCTTTCGCAGCGGCAAGTACCAGGTGGTGCACGCGCACGAGCCGGTGGCGCCGGGCGAGGTCGACCAGCCCAACGTCGCGACCCTGTCGGCGATCCATGCCGCGCGGCCGCTGACCGACGAGCTCGGCCGCGAGACCGATCGCACCGTGGGCATCTCGGTGTGGGGCAACTTGGGCCCGACCATGATCTGGTGGCGCGAGGCGAGCAAGCCGCTGCGCACCAGCGTGCGCTGCGGCCTGGTGGTGTCGCTGCTCGGCTCCTCCACCGGCGCGCTGTTCGCGGCCTACGCGCCGCGTGAGGTCACCGGGCCCCTGCTCGACCACGAACTCGATCAACAGAAGCGCTGCGAAGGCCGCGAAGACGCGCGCCGCTTCCGCACCCGAGACGACGTCGAGAACTACCTGCGCGAAGTCCGCGCCCGGGGTCTCGGCACCATCGCCAACGCGATGACGCCGGGCGTCAACGAACATCCCGTGACGGCCGTGGCCGCGCCCGTGTTCGACGCCAAGGGCGACATCGTGCTGGCCATCGCCATGCTCGGCGACACGAAGGAGTTCCGCGTCGACGACTGCGCGGTCGAGCGGCTGCGCGCCGTGGCCGCGGGCCTGTCCCTGCGCCTTGGCTACAAGGCCGAGTACCAGCGGCACCGGTGAACGCGCAGATCCAACGGGCCGCCGGCCATCTTCCTCACCTTTCCGATCGAAGGAACACACACATGAACTATGGGCTAGCAGGCCGTGTCATCGCGGTCACCGGCGGCGCCTCCGGCATCGGCCTGGCCGTGGCGCGGGAAGCGCTGGGCCAGGGCGCGCGCGTCGCCCTGCTGGACAGCTCCGCACAGCACATCGACGCGGCGCTGACCGAACTCAAGGCCCTGCCCGGCGCCGCGGTCGTCGCGCATGCGGTGGACGTGCGCGACCCGGCCGCCTGCCAGGCTGCCGTCGACGCCGTCGAGCGGGACTTCGGCCCCATCGAAGGCCTGGCGGCATGCGCCGGCGTCTCGCGGCCCGAGCCGGCCGAGCAGATGGCCGACGAGACCTGGGACCTGGTGATCGACATCAACCTCAGCGGCGTGTTCTACAGCGCGCGCGCCGTGGGCCGGCACATGCTGGCACGCGGCCGCGGTGCGATCGTGACCATCGCTTCCACCGACGCGCTCGGCGGCCACGCGGGGCGCACGCACTATGCCGCCTCCAAGCACGGCGTGGTGGGCCTGACGCGCTCGCTGGCCATCGAATGGGGCCGCCGCGGCGTCCGCGTCAACGCGGTCGCGCCCGGCGTGGTCGATACGCCGCTGCTGCGCAAGGTGGCGCCGCCCGAGCACGTGCAGAACGCGATGGTCGATCGCGTGCCCATGGGCCGCTTCTCGCGCGCCGACGAGCAGGCGCACGCCACCCTGTTCCTCCTGTCCGACGGAGCCTCGTACATCAACGGTACCGCGCTGGCGGTGGACGGCGGCCTCACCGCCGGCTACTTCACGCGCTGGAACGGCGCCGATCTGGGCTCCAAGGCCATGCTCGAGAGGGGTGTGTACGGTCCGCCGGACAGCGCTCCCGCCGTTTGAAGGAGCCGCACGTGCCCCACGAATCGACAAGGCGCATCGCACTGCTGACCGGCGGCACCGGCGGCCTCGCCCGGGCCACGGCCGAGCGCTTCGCCGGCGAAGGCATGGCGGTGGTCGTCGCCGACCTCGACGCGCATCGGGCCCGCCAGGCGGCCGAGGCGCTGCCGGGCGGCGGACACCGCGGCATCGGGATGGACGTCAGCGGCGAAGCCTCCGTGCGCGACGCGTTCGAGCACGTCGAGTCCGAGCTCGGGCCCGTCGCCGTGCTCGGCTGCTTCGCCGGCCTGCTGAGTACCCGCGCCACGCCCGGGCGCGCCCTTCTGACGGAGCTCACGCTCGACGAATGGGAAGGCGTCCACGCGGTCAATGCGCGTGGCACCTTTCTCTGCATCCGCGAGATGGCGCGGCGCCGCGCGGCCGTTCCGGTGCCGCACGGGCGGATCATCACCATCGCCTCGCTGGCCGGCCAGCAGGGCGGCCTGGGCGCCGGCGCTGCCTACAGCGCCTCCAAGGGAGGCGTGCTCGCCCTCACCAAGGTGTGCGCACGCGAGCTTGCCGGCCAGGGCATCACCGTCAACGCCATCGCGCCCGGCCCCATCGACACGCAGATGCTGCGTTCGACCGTGCCCGCCGAAAAGGCCGGCGAGACCTACGTGCACCTGCAGAACGTTCCGCTGGGCCGCGTCGGGCAGCCGGTCGAGATCGCGGCGGCCGCCGCCTGGCTCGCCTCGGCGGAGGCCGGCTTCGTCACCGGGGCCACCATCGACGTGAACGGCGGCCTCTACATGCGCTGAATCTCTGCGCAGCAAACACGAACACAAGGACCCTCATGGCATTCTCCGGACCCCTGGCAGGCGTGCGCGTGGTGGACATCACCGCGGTGCTCATGGGCCCCTCCGCCACCCAGATGCTCGCGGACCTCGGCGCCGACGTGGTGAAGATCGAACCGCCGACCGGCGACGCCACGCGCAAGATCGGCCCCGGCGGCGACGAGCGCATGGGCCCGATCTACCTGGGCCTCAACCGCAACAAGCGCAGCCTGGTGCTGAACCTCAAGACCCCGGAGGGCGTGGAGGTCCTGCGCAAGCTCGTGGCCCAGGCCGACGTGCTCACCTACAACGTGCGGCCGGCGGCGATGGAGCGCCTGGGCCTGACCTACGAGGCCCTGAGCCAGGTCAACCCGCGGCTCATCTACGTCGGCATGTTCGGCTTCTCGCAGCGCGGCCGCTACGCGCCCTCGCCGGCCTTCGACGACCTGATCCAGGCCGCGACCGCCATGCCCAGCGCCATGGCGCCGAGCGTGGATGGGACGCCGCGCTTCATCCCGATCAACTTGGCCGACCGCTCCGTGGGCCTCTATGCCTTCGGCGTGATCGCCTCGGCCCTCTATGCCCGCGAGAAGACCGGGCTCGGCCAGCGCGTGGACGTGCCCATGTTCGAGACCATGGTGCCCTACGTGCTGGGCGACCACCTCTACGGCGAGAAGTTCGTTCCGGCGCGCGGCGACTTCGGGTACCCGCGCCTGCTGTCGGCGGCGCGCCGGCCCTTTCGCACGCTCGATGCCCACGTGTGCTGCGTCATCTACCAGGACCACCACTGGAAAGCCTTCCTGGAGATTCTGGGCATGGGCGAGATGTACCAGACCGACCCGCGGCTGGCCGACATCACGGCCCGCACCCAGCATGCCGACGAGCTCAATGCCTTCGTCGAACAACACCTGGCGACCAAGACCACCGCGCAGTGGCGCGAGCTGCTCAAGTCCGCGGACATCCCTGTTTTTCCGGTGCATACCTTCGAGACCCTGCTGGACGATCCGCACCTGAAGGACATCGGCTTCTTCCGCGAGCAGGAGGTGCCGGCGCTGGGCGCGATCCGAGAGACCGCGGTGCCCAGCGAGTGGTACGGCACGCCGCCGTCGAACTACAGGCCGCCGCCGGCGCTCGGCGAGCACAGCGCCGAGATCCTGCGCGAACTCGGCTACTCGGACGAGGACATCGAAGCGATGGCCTTCCAGGGCGTGACGCATGCGGACGCGCCCTGTTCGCGAGCCGAGGCCGAACCGATCTGAGCGCACCGGCATGCGGCTTTTCGAATCGACGAGTCATTCCGATCATGGAAATCCATTGGACCGACGGTGCGCTGTCGCTGCACCGGCCTGACGACTTCAAGGCGTTCAAGGTCGTCCTCCACGACGCGCCGCGCTCGAACGAAAGGCTCCAGCGCGCCTTTGACGACGTGGCCCGCTTCGATAACGATCAGGTGTGCTGGGTTTCGCAGCGGGGCTTGCGCGCGCTGGCAGGGCCGTTGGCGACGCCGCAATGGCTGAATGACCTGGCGCTGATGGTGTCGAAGGCGCGGCCCCATGGCTGGATCGACGACGCCACCGGTGACATCCGCGCACATGTGGAGCGGGCCTGATCCCCCTATTGTTTCTTGAACTCATCGAGTGCAGCAGCCATGAAGATACTTGTCCCCGTCAAGCGGGTCGTCGATTACAACGTCAAGGTCCGCGTCAAGTCCGATGGCACGGGCGTAGCCATCGCCGACGTGAAGATGAGCATGAACCCCTTCGACGAGATCGCCGTCGAAGAAGCGGTCCGATTGAAGGAAAAGGGCGTCGCCACCGAGATCATCGCGGTCTCCTG
>NZ_BAABGJ010000025.1:0-26690 GCF_039541515.1 Variovorax defluvii | reverse complement strand
CTTTGATCACGCGCATGCGTGATCGTTGGGCGCAGAGCCAGCCCTTCAAACTGGCTGCCTGAAGAATACGTGTGCGAATTTCAGAAACGGACTACTAAGCCAAAGGGGGAAGTCGGTAGCACGTGCATGCGCTGCGCCAAAACAAGTCCGCCTTTTCTGTCGGACTTGCGTCCACTACCAGTCGCTTGAACGCATTCCAGCCCTCGACATAGCCGTGGCCGGCCCGGTCGGCGGGGAAGTTGCTCTCGAACATGCACCGGGATGTACCGAAGGCGTCGATGCACGCTTCCATCCAGGGCCGCCAGGACCTCGCCAGTTCGACCGACAAAGGCACATCGACACGTCTGCTGCGCTCCAGACCAGTTAGCGGCATTCCCAGCCCTCCGAGCTTGACCATCACATTGGGACACAACGCAAGCTCGCGCAGCGCGGCGCTCCACTGGCGAAATACCTCGTCGCCTTTGCCTTCATAGCGGCCTTGTCCCAGGATGCCGCCGCAGTGGTTCAGGACAATCCGGGTATCAGGAAACGCACGCGCCAGCGCCGTCAGGCGAGGTATCTGATGGAAGTACAGCCAAGCATCGAAGCTCAGGCCCAATGGAGCCAGGTGCGAGAACCCTGCCCGAAACTCGGCCTGGTCGAGCAGGTCCTCGCTCGTCGGATACGCCGAGTTCAGCAAGGCGGGGTCAGAGTCCCACGCCACGACATGGCGAATCCCCCTGAAACGTCCGCCGCTTTCGACTGCTCCTCCTGCCGCGACGATATGGGCCTCCAGCACTGGCCGCACCGCGTGCCCGAGGCACAGATCGGCGCCCCCGACGATCGCAGCGCATGCGCGAATGGGGCCGTAGGTGCCGCTGGCGCACATCGCCGCCACACCGTTGGCGAATTCGGTTTCTCCAACGTGCTTGAATCGCTCGTCCCCGTCCTGGCGCAGCATGGCACGCGCCTGCACATAGACCGTCGCTCGAATGTCGTGGCCCGACCGGAGATCGGCCAGCAGCTCATCGAACAGATACCTTATTCCGGGCCGATCGTAGAGGTGATGGTGGGCATCGACGATGGGCTGGCCGGGCTCCAGCACGTCCTCCTTCGCCGCGCTGTGCTCGCCAAGCTGGCTCATGCAGTCGGGACGCTCGCCGGGAAGTGCGGGTCCAGAAGCTCGGGTGCGACGTTCTCGGGGATGCCAAGCTCGAACGCATTGAGCGTTAAGGCAACGAGGCAGTAGTAGCCGAGCACTCCGACGAGCTCGACAATGCCCTGTTCTCCCAAGTACGCAATGCCTCTTGCGTAGAGGTCCGCGCCGATCCTTCCCTCCCTGAGCAAGGCCAGGGAAACGTCGTACACGGCACGCTGCCGCTCGCACTGGACGTTGGGCACACGACGGGCGGCGATATCGGCGATGACTTCCGGCGGCAGACCCGCCTTCAGGGCCAAGGCCTTGTGTGCGGTCCATTCGTGGTGGGAAGTCCAGTGGCGTCCGCACACGAGGATCGCGAGTTCCGTGAGTTGTGGCTCCAGCGAGGTCTCGAAGCGCAGCAGTTCGCCGAGCTTCTGCGCACGACGCGCCAGTTCGGGATTGCGAAGCCAGGCGATCGTCGGGGCGGGAATCTTGCCCCTGGGGCCGGAGCGTGCCTCCGCGCACACCGACGCCTGCTCCGGGCTCAGCTCCGCGTCGGGTATGGCATTTAGTCGTGCCATGTCCTATCTCCTTGCAAGACCCAGGATCTCGCGCGCCTGGTCCGGCGTCGCGACCTCGGCATCCAGCTCCCGGACGATGCGCGCCGCACGCTCCACGAGCGAGGCATTGCCGGGGGCCAATTGGCCACGGGTCAGGTACAGGTTGTCCTCCAGGCCGACGCGGACGTGGCCGCCCAGCAGCACGGCCTGCGCCACCATCGGGAACTGGTACCGTGAAATGCCGAATGCACTCCAGCAGGCCTCCGGAGGCAGCAACTGCCGCATCGCCATCAGGGACTCGGCAGTGGCAGGCGCACCCCATGGCACGCCCAGACAGAACTGAAACCACAGCGGCCCGTCCAGCAGTTGGCGGTCGTACAGGTGCCGCGCATAGGCGGCATGCCCGAGGTCGAAGATTTCGAGTTCGGGCTTGATGCCGGCCGCCCGTATGGCCGCGGCCATCTTCTCAACGCCCGCGGGCAGGTTGAGAAAAGCGTGGGCGCCGAAGTTCATCGTTCCGATGTCCAGGCTGCAGATGTCCGGGCGCAGTTGAAGCACATGCTCCATGCGCTGCTCGGGCGTCGCCATCCCGGCGATCGCGTTCCTGTTGGGATCGGACTCGTCGGGCACGTACCGGCCGCCGGCGCCGGTGGTCAGGTTGATCAGAACATCGCTGCCGGCATCGCGTATCCGGTCCACGACCTCTTGGTAGAGCCGCAGTTCGCGGCTGGGTTTTCCTGTTTCGGGATCGCGCACGTGGATGTGGACGATGGCCGCGCCGGCGGCGCGCGCCGCCAGGGCCTCGCCCGCGATCTGCTTGGGCGTCACGGGGACATGGGCGCTGATCGCCGTGGTGTCTCCGCCGCCCGTCAAGGCGCAAGAAATGATGGTGGTGTGGCTCATGCGATTCCTAGAAAGATTCTGTGTAGTTCTTCGAGACCGCTGGACCCGGCCCGCGATCGAGGACTGCCATGTCGGGCGGTGCCTCTATTCGATCCTCGCGCCTGCCGCGCGGACCAATTCGGCCCATCGCGTGATGTCGGACCGGATCGTTTCCGTAAACTGATCCGGGCTACCGCCGGTGACCGTCGCTCCTTCTGAGGCGAGCCGTGCCCGCAGCTCAGGCTGCTTCAACACGTCGTTGACAGCCGACGAGAGCGTCCTGACGATCGTCTGCGGCGTGCCCGCGGGGGCCAGCAGCCCGAACCAGGTGCTGGCCTCGAAGTTCGCGAAGCCGGCCTCGGCCATCGTGGGCGCCTCGGGCAGATCCACCGCGCGGCTGGTCGTCGTCACCGCGAGCGCACGAAGCCGGCCGTTGCGGATGGCTTGGCGCACCGACGGCACCGACGTGAAGTAGCTGTCCACGGTCCCACTGATGACGTCGATCAGAGCCTGGCTCGCGCCCTTGTAGGGAATGTGCCGAAGCCGGACCTTGGCGGCGGTCTGGAACTGCTGGCCGGTGAGGTGGCCCAGCGAGCCGTTGCCCGACGATGCAAAACTCACGGTATCGGGAGCCGCCTTCGCCGCGGCCAGCAGATCGGACAGCGACTTGTATGGAGACGCCGCTGGGACGACGATCACCATGGGCGCCGTGGCGATCGAGGCGATGGGCGCGAGGTCCTTCAGCGGGTCGTAGGGCAGCTTCGCGTACAGCGAAGGGTTGATCGCCAGGTTGCTGGTCTGACCGAGCAGCAGGGTGTACCCATCCGCTGCAGCCTTGGCCGCGACGTCCACCCCCCAGGCCACCTCCGGCGCCAGGACGGTTCTCCACCACGAACGTCCAGCGATGGGTCGAAGTCAGCGGCTGGGTGATCTCCCGCGCGACGATGTCGGTGGCTCCCCCGGGAGGAAACGGAACCACCAGACGAATGGGCTTGCTCGGATAGCCTTGCGCGTGAGCCGCGCCGACCGGAGCCAGCGAGGCGATGGTGACCAGCAGTCCGGCCGCGACAGAGGCGAGTGCCCTGGCCCGGCAGTGCAGCAATGAAGCGAATGCGAACCGATTCATGTCATGCCCCCGGGCGCGCGGCCGTCATGCCGCCGTCCACGACCAGTTGCGTGGCTGTGATGTAGCCGGCTTCGTCGCTGGCGAGGAAGAGCACGGCGTTGGCCACATCCCAGGCGTCACCCATGCGGCCCATGGGCACGCTGGCATGCCGTTTGGCGATGAGCGACTGAGCATCCTGCGCGCCGAGCTGCTTCACCAGCCGGTGCTCGACGAGCGGCGTGTGCATGGTGCCCGGCACGACCGTGTTGACCCGGATGCCTTTCTTGACGTAGGCGATCGCGGTCGAGCGGCTGAATGCGAGGACGCCCGCTTTCGATGCCGCATAGGCCGCGCTGACGCGCCCCTCGACCGGGAAGCTCATGCAGCCGATGCTGGACACGTTCACGATCGCGCCGCCCTTGCCGCTCTGGGCGAACTGCTGCTCCATTAGCGGCAGCACGTGTTTGCACCCCAGAAAGGCCGTCTTGAGGTTCAGGTCCATCTGTGCGTCCCAGGTCTCTTCGCTCATCGACACCGGATCGCCGGGGGCGCTGCCGCCCACGTTGTTGACCAGGATGTCGATGCGGCCGTACCGTTGAACGCAGTCCTGCACCGCCGCCTTCACCTCGTCGCTGCGGGTCAGGTCGCACGCATGGCCTGTCCAGTTGGCCAATCCTTCCTGCTGCATCACTGCGCCGGTATCTTCGAGTGCCTTCGGATTCACATCCACGCCATAGACCGTCGCACCTTGCCGCGCCATCAGCACGGCGGTGGCCTTGCCATTGCCCCAGCCTTCGCCGACCGAACCCGCTCCGGCGACGAAGGCGACCTTGCCTGTCAGATCAAGCATGCGGTTCACCCTTTCCGCGCTCACTGGAGCAGTCCTGCTTCGCGGGCCTTGATCTGCAGCGCGATGTAATGCGAGTAGATGCGGGTATGTGCGAGGCCGCCGCCGATGAACCAGAGGCCTGGCTGGGGCGTCGGCCGGAACATGTTGGCGAGTTCGCCGTCCGGTGCGATGCCCCAGATCTGGCCCACCTTCTCAGCGATGTCCGGTCCGAGAATGTCCCGCACCACTTCCTGCTGGTTGTGATAGCCCGTCGCCGTGACCAGCAGGTCAGCATTCACGATACTGCCGTCCTTCAGCCGCACGCCGTCCGCCACGAAGCGGTCGATGTCCTCGTACTGCAGCAGGCCGATCTGCCCGTTGACGATCATGTCGGAGGCACCGCAGTTGAGGTAGTAGCCTCCGAAGCGACGGCGCAGCTTCATCTGGTGCCCGGTTTCGTCCTCGCCGAAATCGAGCTTCATGCCTTTGGCCTTGAGCCCTTCGAGCAAGTCCTTGTCGATCTCCTTCATCTTGGCCACGTTCATCTGGTAGCCGCGCACCAGCAGCGGATATGTGCTGGACGCGGCGATCAGGTCCGTGTCTTCCAATGGCAGGCCTTCGTTGTAGTAGATGGCGTGGTTGAGCCCCGCGGCCTGCACGCTGGCGACGGTGATCGAGCCGCGTTGGATCAGCTTGACCTCCGCGCCGCTGCTGGCAAGGTCCTGGGCGATGTCGTGGCCGCTGGTGCCCGCGCCCAGCACCAGGGCGCGCTTGCCGCGCCAGGGCGTGCCGCTCTTGAACGAATGCGTGTGGATGACCTCGCCCTTGTAGTCGTCCAGGCCCGGCGCAACGGCCTTGCGCGGAGCTCCGACGACGCCGTTCGCGAAGACGATGTGCCGCGGACGCAGAACACGCTCGCTACCATCAGCGCGGCGCACACGTGCCTGCCACTGCTGATTCTTTTCGTCGTAGGTGCCGGACACGAGGGTGGTCTCAGTCCAGACGTTGCATTCCATCGCCTCCGCGTAGGTCTCCAGCCACTGGCCCACCATGTCCTTGGGCAGGTACTTCGGCCAGCTCGGCGGAAACGGCAGGTAGGGCAAGTGGTTGAGCGCCACCTGGTTGTGCAGGGCGAGCGCGTGGTAGCGGGTGCGCCAGACATCGCCCACGCGGGGCAGCGAGTCCACCACCAGCGCATCGACACCGAGCAACCGCAGCCGCGCCGCCACCGCGAGCCCGGCCTGGCCGGCGCCGACGATCAGCACGGCGGGCTCTCGATCACGGAACAGCGGTTCCTCGGCCCGGCGGTCCGCCCAGTTCGGCCCGCCGAACATGCGCATGTCCTCGGCGCCGCTCGGCCGCCGCGCGCCGACTGGCTCCTCGTGACCTTTGAGTTCTTTCAAGGACGTCATGAGGATCCACGCCTTGCCGGGCTGCTCCTCCAACAAACGGACCACGCCCTCCGCACGCCCCGCGGCGGTCTCGAACTCGAAGATGGCCTCGATCACCCCGAGGCCCAGGCGCTTGACTAGGCGCGACGGCGTGCGGGTATCCGGCAGCGAGAACCCCTTGGCCTGGACACGCGGCTGGGTCCTGAGGAGCTGCTCGACAATGGCGGAAAGGCTGTCGTGAGGGGTGATGTTCCAGGTGAAGGCCAGGAGATCGCGCCAATGGCATTCGGCCGCGAAGAGCGCCCTGAGGTCCTGCTCCGAGCCTTGGGCAAGCGCCGTCTCAAAGGAGCGAAGCCACTGCCTCACATGTTTGGCAGGCGTTATCGATTGCACCGCGCTCCTGCGCTCCAAAGTCGTTGCGTCCATATCTCAGTCCCCGGTGGGTAGTGAATGCTTTAATGAGTGAAATCGACTATAGATAGCGTGGCCGTCGGGCGATATGCAGCAAAGTGGCAAGCGCTATTGCGTCGGATGCAAAGGTCGCCTGCGAGTCAGGCAACCAAGGTTGAAGGGACATCCTGGCGTGTGACCGGGAGTCTCTGAATCTTTGTAAAGGTTGTGTGCGCACATGGAAGAACTCGCTCGAATTCAAACTTTCATCAGGGTCGTGGAGGCCGGCAGCTTCTCGGCGGCGGCGCGCGACAGTTCGTCCACGAGTTCGGTGGCTCGCCAGATCAAGTCGCTGGAGGATGAATTGGGCGTGCGCTTGCTCAATCGCAATACACGGGGAATTTCTCTCTCGGAGCCCGGCCGGCTGTTCTACGAGCGGGCATGCAAGTTGGCGTCGGACCTGAGCAATGCGAAGTCGGAGGCGCAGTCGTTTCAGCAGAGCGTCAAGGGGATGCTGAGGGTTTCGTTGCGGGTTTCCACGGGAACGACCGTCATCATTCCTGCACTACCCGCATTCCTCGAGAAGTATCCCGAGTTGTCTCTGGACATCACGTTGACCGATGAAAGACAGGACCTCGTGGCGAGCCACATCGACGTCGCGGTATGGATGGGCCAGCTACCCGATTCCGACATCGTTGCGCGACGCCTGATTCCCAGCCAGCGCATCGTGTGCGGCGCACCGAGCTACTTCAAACGGCACGGCGTTCCCGTCACCCCCAGGGAACTGGAGCGGCATAGCTGCCTTCTTTTTACGGCGCCTCAGTATGGGACCACCTGGCGTTTCCACCGAGATCGCGTCCATGAGGAAATCCAAGTCGCAGGAAAGCTGCGTACCGGCAATGTGCTGGCCCTTCTTTCCGGCGCACTGTCGGGACTGGGCATGATCATGGTCCACGAATGGATGGTGCGCTCCCAGATCGAAGCCGGCGCACTGGCTCGCGTATTGCACGACTACACGGTGAGCCCGATCTCCACAGACGCCGATCTGCACGTTGTTTATCCCAGCAGCCGAGGCATGTCGTTGAAGGTCCGCGTGTTCGTGGATTTCCTTGTTCAACTCTTTGACGGCAGGCATGCACCACTCTCCGGTGGCTAGCATGCACCGTCAGTGGCCGTGGCATTCAGTTCGCGCGAGCCAGGCGAGCGACGTTCTTCCAGCGGGCGACCTCGCGCGTCATTTCCGCTTCGAGCGCACCGGCTTCAACGGGTTCCTGGGTCAATATCTGCTTCTCGCAGAATTGCTTGAACTCCGGGGTTTGCGCTATTTGTGCGATCTGCTGGGACAGTACACGAATGACGGGTTGAGGCGTTCCATTCGGCGCCATGAAATCGAGCTGGGAAGAAACCTCGAATCCCGAAACGCCCGCCTCGCTGACCGTGGGCGTGTTCGGCAGGGCATCCCACCGTTTTGATCCGGTGACTGCCAAAGCCCGCAGCTTGCCGGACTGGATCAATGGCAAAACGCCGGTGGATGTTTGGCAGCTGAAGGAGATTCTTCCTCCCACCACATCCGTGACAGCCATGGTGGTTTCCTTGTAGCCGACGTGCTGGGCCTTGGTTCGGCTCATGTCGTTCAGGATGACCGAGCAGAGATGCGCGCTGCTTCCAGCCCCTTGGGACGAATAGGTCAGGGTGTTGGGGCTCTTGTGCATCGCTGCGATCAAGTCGGGCAGGCTCTTATAGGGCGAATCCGCCGGCACCACGATCGCGAATGGCACGCGCGCGACGCGTGCCACGGGTGCGAAATCCTTCAGTGGATCCAATGGAGGCGGCGTGACATCCGTGAACAGGGGAAGGAGATACAGGGGAATTCCCGTGAGGATCAGCGTATAGCCGTCCGCCGGGGCACGTGCGGCAGCTTGGTAGCCGAGCAATCCGCCGGCGCCCGGTCGGTTCTCGACAACCACGGGGGTATTCAGCCTCTTCGAGAGGGGGTCGGCAAAGAACCTCGTGATGGCGTCGATCGATGTTCCGGCGGATGCCGGAACGATGATTCTGATCGGCTTCGAGGGGAATCGATCCGCAAATGCCGTTCCTGCACCCACCAGGGGCAACGCTCCAAGCAGACCGATGAAGCGTCTTTTGCTCTTATCCATGAGAAGTGTCTCCTTCTATACCGATGTCTTGTCGGCTTGACGTATGTCAGCCTGCTTCTCTGAAGTCTAGGTTTAACTCGAACTGGGGCAATCGGCGCTCTTGGCAAGGTGCTTTGCACCAGATGGCAAGCGAAGGACAACTCGCGTTCTTAGACTGATTTGTCTCGCAACCAAACACGTCAGTGAACGCCATGAAAAAGAAACTCAACCTTGCGGAGGCAAAGGACATCGCCGTGTCGTACCTCACGCATCACGGAATGCCAGCCGACCATGCAGGCATGGTCGCAGACCATCTGATCTACGCGACCCTGGCCGGCCACGACTTTGCCGGGCTGTCCCGACTGCAACCGATCGCGGGCATGCTGAGGGAACGCGGCCCAGGCGGGGCGATCACCACCTTGCGGGAGACATCCCTTTCCGCGCTCATCGACGGGGCGAACGTCAATGGCTACGTGACGTCCGTGCTCGCTATGGACAAAGCCATCGCCCTGGCGAAGCGCAGCGGCATCGGGGTCGTCGGTGTCAGCAATAGCTGGTTTTCCGGAATGCTTCGATACTACGTAGAGCGCGCCGCAGATGTCGACCTGATCGGCATGCACGCGGGCAACTCCACCGCTCGCGTGGCGCCGTTCGGCGGTATCGACCGGCTGCTCGGAACCAATCCGATCGCGTTTGCTTTCCCGGCAGACCCCGTGCCGCTGGTCATCGACTTTTCGTCCGCCTCGGTGATGTGGGGAGACGTGCTGTATCACCAGCAGATCGGCCAGCCCTTGCCAGAGGGGCGTGCCGTCGATCCCTCGGGCCAGCCGACGACCGACCCTGCGGCGGCCCTGCGCGGCGCCATTCTGGCCTGGGGAGGCGCGCGCGGATCGGCGCTGTCCATGATCGTCCAGGCCTTGGGCATCCTTGGTGGCAGCGACCCCATCGTCCGTGATGGCGGTGGCCGCTGGGGTTACTTCTTTTTGGCGCTTGATCCAGAACTGCTCATGCCGCTTCAGGACTTTAAGAAGAACATTCAGAGCCTGCAGCAACAGGTGGAGGGCTCCAGGCCCGTTCCCCATGGTTCGTCTGTCAGGGTTCCAGGTAGCGCAGCCACGCGAAAGGTCCGCGAAGGGAAAACTCGAGGCTGGCTGGAGGTGGACGAACCAATATACAACGCCATCACCAGCCATAGCTCCTCATTTCCATGATGGCGTAGTCACAGAGCGAGTTTCCCAACAAGTACCCGAGAGGTGCGTCAGCACTGCGCGCACCTGGCGCCTCGTTTTAAGGAAAGGGGCCCGATTCGTAAGGTCTGTGACCCTGCACGCCCGCGTCTGCTGGACCGAGGATCGAAGGCCCTGACCTCCGGCTTTGTCGGGGTGTCGATGCGGCAGGGTAGCCTTGGGCTTTCATCTCAGCCGAGCCCTGCTCTGCCAACGAATCTGCTTAGCGCCGCTTTGGGGTTGGCGGGAGCGCCACGCGCAGCGCATTGAGCACCAGCGAGAACGCGGGCGAAGGCTGCCGGCGGCTCGGGTAGTACAGGTAGTAGCCTGGGAACGGGGGGCACCAGTCCTCCAGAACACGCACCAGGCGCCCTTCCTCAAGGTAGGGCGCGAACTCTTCTTCAGGCAGGGAGGCGATACCCACCCCCGCCACCGCCGCATCCACCATGCTGGGCGAGGTGTTGAAAATGAGCTGTCCGTCCACCCGCACGTTCAATGCCTGGCCCCGGCGCTCGAAGTCCCAAGTGTAGAGACCGCCCGCCGTCTGCATGCGCATGTTGATGCAGTTGTGCTTGAGCAGATCGCGCGGCGTCTTGGGGATGGGATGCGTCTCGAAGTACGCAGGCGAAGCCGCGATCGCCATGCGCAACTGCGGCCCGATCGGGACCGCGATCATGTCTTTGTCGATGGTATCGCCCAGCCGTACACCCGCGTCGAAGCGGTCGGCCACGATGTCCTTGAATCCGTAGTTGATGTCGAACTCTATCTTGATGTCAGGGTATTCGAGCAGCAAGGGCGTGAGCTTGGGCAGCAGCGTGGTCCGAAGGATGTGTTCGCCGCAAGTGATCCGCACCGTGCCGGCCGGCTTGTCCCGCATCTCGGTCAACTCATCGAGTTCCGCGTCGATCTCGTCGAATCGATGACCGATGGCATTGAGCAGTCGCTCGCCTGCCGCGGTGAGCGACACACTGCGCGTGGTGCGCGTGAGCAACCGGATCTCCAGCCTGGCCTCGAGGCCGCTGATGGCTTGGCTGAGGGCCGATTGCGTGACGCCCAGCAGCGAGGCGGCGCGCGTGAAGCTGCCTTCCCGCGCTACCGTCACGAAGTAAAGGAGATCGTTGAAGTTGCGTTTGACCATGGTGCTAGTTTTCCACGGCGAATTGATTAGCGCAACTTATATGCCTTTTAAGATTTCATTAGCTAGTCAGGTTGACTTCCAAGCCCCAACATTCAAGGCATGAAGAAGTCGATACCGATGCCCTGGGTTGGCCAAGCGCCGAACCCCGCGGGTTTCATGCGCAACCGATGAAAACGGAGATGAAGAATGGCAACTACCGACCTGAAACGCATCCATGAGAATGAAACCGTATCGCCCAGCCGTCGGCGCGTGATCCTCGGCGCTTCCGCGCTGACGGCGGCACCGCTAGCCTCGCTTTTTCCGGCTCTACCGGCGTTCGCGCATCACGGGTGGCCCGGCTTCAACACCGACCGCCTCATCTACATCGCGGGAACAGTCTCTTCGGATGGTGTCTGGGGTAATCCGCACTCGCTCTTCGATGTAGGCCTGGACAGCAACCTACCTGCCCGCACTCCCAAGCTCGCGATTCCAAAGGAGTTGCAAGATCCCGAAGACAGTGCCCGTGTTAGTGCCGCGCCCTCGTACAAAGGCCCCCACAAGGAGTTGGAGATCATCATCGCACCGCCGGCTTGGTCCGGCAGGTGGGGCTTGGGCCGCGCGCTGAAGATCGGGGAGCGTTTCCAGGCAGTCGGCTACATCAATCGGACAGACGACAGCCTGTTTCGGCCCGTTGTGTTCTGGTATGGGAATGACGCAGTGCCTGTGAACCAGGTACTGGGCAACACGCTCCCTGTACGAGCGCCGCTGTCGAAATAAGGCTTCTGCGACAGATGCCTGAATTGCTCAACTCGTTGCTGAAGCTGCTGCAGGGCTCAGCGCTCGGGGAGACGGTGCGGAACGCCGAATTCCTCTATCCCGTGCTTGAGGCTAGCCACATCCTTGGGATCGCTCTCCTTGTCGGCCCGGCTTTCACCTTCGACCTCCGGCTGCTGGGATTCGGACACCGCGTCGTGCCCGTCACCACAGCCGCGCGCAATCTGCTGCCCGTCTCCCATATCGGCTTTGCCATCGCCTTTATCACGGGCATCGCACTGTTGAGCTCGCAAGCGACCGTGGTCGCTGGTACCGCAGCTGCGCCGTGGAAGTTCGGCCTGCTGATCCTCGCTTGCCTCAACGTGCTGGTGTTCCACGGCGGCATCTACCGCCGCGTCAACGAATGGACGGAGGGCGCCGCGACACCGGTCGCCGCCCGCGCTGGGGCAGGCGTGTCACTGATCGCATGGACAGGCGTGATCTTCGCCGGCCGGCTCCTCGCCTACACCTGATCTTCGGAGCGTCGGGATCGACTCCAAACCTCAATCCCTGTTCTTCACATCGACTTCAACTTGAAAGATATCCACCATGAGCACGCTGAGCATCAATGATCGCGACGCTACCCAAGAGTCCGCTGTGACTGCCGAGCGACGTGGCTTCCTGCAGACGGCTGGCCTCGCCGCTATTGGCGCTGCACTACCCATTGGCGCCGCATCGCTGGCAATACCCGCCTTGGCGCAGACCCCGCAACATGGCGGCAGCATCCAGGCGTACACCATCGGCAAGCGCAAGCTGGGCAAGCTGCAGGTGTCGGAGTTGGGCTTCGGCTGCATGAGCAACAGCCCCGGCCACTACGGCCCGGGCGTGGACCGCGCGACGAGCGTCCGCGTGATCCGCGACGCCTACGAGCGCGGCATCACCTTCTTCGACACCGCCGAGGTCTATGGTCCCTACGTGAACGAAGAACTCGTGGCCGAAGCGCTGGGCCCGGTGCGCAACCACGTCGCCATCGCCACCAAGTTCGGCTTCAAGATTGACGGCACGAACGGCCTGGACAGCCGGCCCGAGCGCATCCGCCGCGTGGTCAAGGAATCGCTCAAGCGCCTGAAGACCGACCGCATCGACCTCTACTACCAACACCGCGTCGATCTGACTGTGCCGATCGAGGACGTGGCTGGCACGATCAAGGACCTGATCCAGGAAGGCAAAGTGCTGCACTTCGCCTGTCCGAGCCCAGCGCGCGCACCATCCGCCGCGCCCATGCCGTCCAGCCCCTCGCAGCGATCCAGACCGAGTACTCGATCATGGAGCGCAGCGTCGAGCGCAACGGAGTGCTGCAGGCCTGCGGGGAACTGGGCATCGGCTTCGTGCCCTGGGGCCCGCTGGCCAGGGCTTCCTGCCTGGCAAGCTGCCGCTGAACGCACAGGCCGGGTTCGATGGCAAGACGGACCTGCGCAAGACTTTCCCGCGCTTCAGCGCCCAGGTCATGAAGGCGAACCAGCCGATCCCGGACTTCCTGAAGGCCTTTGGCGAGAAGAAGGGCGCGACGCGTGCGCAGATTGCGCTGGCGTGGCTGGCGGCGCAAGAGCCCTGGATCGTCTCCATTCCCGGCACGACCAATCTGGACTACGCGCGCGAGAACCTCGGCTCAATCAACGTCAACCTCACGCCGGAAGACCTGCGCGAGATCGAAGCGGCCTTGTCCAGGATCACCGTCCACGGCGGCCGCATGGACGCCAAGCAGATGGACCAGATCGGCAAGGACTGAACGTCCGCAGAGCCGTGCTCGCCGGACGAGCGCGGCATTTCCCATAGACATCAGGGCAGAGAACGAAGAATTTTCATGACGATCCACACAGGTGATGCCTCGACAGCCACTTTTTCCACTCGCAATACCAAAGCGCAGCCCGCCAATTGGAGCGGCGTTTTCGCGATGTCGCTGTGCGTCTTCGCACTGATCGCATCCGAGTTCATGCCAGTCAGCCTGCTGACGCCGATGGCGGCCGACCTCCACGTCACCGAGGGCATGGCCGGGCAAGGCATCGGGATCTCGGGCGCGTTCGCCGTGCTGACCAGCCTGTCAATCTCCTCGCTGGCAGGTGGCATGAACCGCAAGACACTGCTGCTGGTGCTGACTGCACTGATGGCCTTGTCTGGCGCCGTGGTCGCGCTTGCACCGAATTACCTGATCTACATGGTCGGACGCGCGCTCATCGGCGTGGTCATCGGCGGCTTCTGGTCCATGTCGGCCGCCACCGCCATGCGGCTGGTGCCAGCGACACAGGTGCCGCGCGCCCTGGCGATCTTCAACGGCGGCAACGCGCTTGCCACGGTCATCGCCGCACCGCTGGGCAGCTACCTGGGCTCAGTCATGGGTTGGCGCGGAGCGTTCTTCTGCCTGGTGCCGGTAGCCGCGATTGCGCTGACCTGGCAATGGATCAGCCTGCCTGCCATGCAGGCCCAGGAACGCACGCCGGGCTCAGGCAACGTCTTCAAGGTACTGAGCAGCCGTCCCGTTGCGCTGGGCATGGCCGCGTGCGGCGCTTTCTTCATGGGACAGTTCGCCTTGTTCACCTACGTGCGCCCGTTCCTTGAAACGGTGACGCACGTGAGCGTGTCCGCGCTGTCGCTGATCCTGCTGGTGATCGGCGTGGCCGGCTTCATCGGAACTGCTCTGATCGGCACCATCCTCAAGCGCGGCCTGTACAGCACGCTGATCACGATTCCGGTCCTGATGGCGGTCATCGCGCTGGCGCTGATTCCCACCGGGGCCTGGGTGGCCGCGGTCGTGATGCTGCTGGGCCTGTGGGGCTTGATGGCGACGTCAGCACCTGTTGGCTGGTGGAGCTGGATCGCCGAAGCCATGCCGCACAACGCCGAGGTCGGCGGCGGCTTGATGGTGGCGGTGATCCAGTTGGCCATTGCCCTGGGCTCGACTGTGGGCGGCGTGCTGTTCGATTCGGCGGGCTATCGCAGCACCTTCGTGGTGAGCGCTGCTGTGCTGCTCGTCGCGGCCTTCCTCGCCTTCCAGACCTCTCGTTCGCAAGTCCGGCAACCGGCCTGAGTTGCACACCACCAGGAGAAACCGATGACCACGAATTTCAGTGTCTCTCTCAGCAGCCAACGCCGTTCGGCGATTAATAGCCGCCGCGCGCGTGGCCTGCAGGCCGTGCGCGGGATTGGTCTGCTTTGCGGGCTGCTCGTGCTCGGAGGATGCGACGCCGCCCAGCCGGGCGCATCTGGCTCGCCCACCGCCACCACTGCGGCGGCCACTGTCCAACCGGAGGAATCTCGCATGTGGATGACTGTCGGCGAACGCCGTTTCGCCTTTACGCCGGCCGATACCGAGGCTGCCCGCGCATTCGCCGCGATGCTGCCGCTCTCGATTGACATGGCCGACCTCAACAGCAACGAGAAGCACGCCGAGCTGCCGAAAGCGCTGCCCACGAATGCCAGCCGACCCGGCACCATCCGTAACGGCGACATCATGCTGTACGGATCGAAGACGTTGGTGGTCTTCTACCTGACCTTCAGCTCTTCCTACTCGTACACCCGCCTCGGCCGCGTGGACGACCCCGCTGGCCTCGCGCAGGCACTCGGCAGGGGCAACGTGCGAATCGAGTTCTCCAAGGACTGAGCAACGATGAAGAACGTGATGCTGATCGGCGCCAGCGGCAGTACGTCGAGAGAGATCATCCCCCGTCTGCTGGAACAGGACGACGTGAAGCTGACCCTGTTCCTGCGCCGCGCCAGCCCCATACAGAGCGATCGCGTCGATGTCGTGGAAGGCGATGCCACCCGCCTCACGGACCTGACCCGTGCGATCCGCGGGCAAGAGATCGTCATCAGCACCATGGGCGGCCTGGACCTGGACGCCAAGACGGCGAACATCGTTCGCGCCATGAAGGAGGCCGGCGCCCGCCACCTCGTCGTCATCAGCGCCGGTGGCATCTATGACGAGCTGCCAGAACCGTTCAATGCATGGGACAAGGGCATGGTCGGCCAGTACCGCCCCATCAATCTGAAGACGGCCGAGGTGGCCGAGCAATCGGCCCTGACCTACACCGTTCTGCGCCCGGTCTGGCTGACCAGCAAGCCCACTGAGGAATTCCAGCTGACCCGCAAAGGCGAGACCTACAAGGGCACAGAAACCTCGCGCGCCAGCATCGGCCGATTCGTGGCGGACGTCGTCAGGAACCCCGATCACTACGCCAACCAGAACCTTGGAATCAGCCAGCCCGACACCGATGGCGACCGGCCGGCTGCCTACCGCTGATTTCTTTGGGACCGCAGAAGGAAGCACATGATGAACGTCACCTACGACTTCAAGGGTCAGGTTGCGCTGGTCACCGGCGCAGCATCCGGCATGGGACTCGATACGGCGCGTGCCTTCGCCAGTGCCGGGGCGGCGGTCACATTGGCGGACGTGAGCGAGGCCGCCCTGCAGCAGGCCGTGAACGGGATCGTGGCCGGCGGCGGCAAGGCCATCGGCGTGGTGTGCGATGTAGCCAACGAAGCCCAGGTGGCGGCGGCGGTGAAGCGCACGGTGGATGAATTTGGCCGCCTGGATGCCGCGTTCAACAACGCCGGCATCCAGATCCCCGCGTCGGAGATCGCGGACCAGTCCATCGAGGACTACAACCGCATCAGCGCCATCAACCAGCGCGGCGTCTGGGCTTGCATGAAGCACGAGTTGGCGCAGATGCGCAAGCAAGGCAGCGGCGCAATCGTCAACTGCTCATCCATCGGCGGGCTCACCGGTCGGGCGTTGATTGCCGCCTACCACGGCACCAAGCACGGCGTGATCGGCCTGACCCGCAGCGCGGCGCTTGAATACGCCACGCGCGGCATTCGCGTTAATGCCGTGTGCCCCGGCACGATCGACACCCCGATGGTCTCGTCCATGCTGGACAAGGGGATGCTGGCGATGGAAGACCTGCTGCGCGACCTGCCGATGAAGCGCCTGGGACGCGGTGAGGAGATCGCCGACGCGGTGCTCTGGCTGTGCAGCTCGGGCTCGACCTTCGTGACCGGCCAGGCGCTGGCCGTGGACGGCGGATTCACCGTTTACTGATCATCACGCCGGCAGGTGTTGCCGGCGCACAGAGAAGGTAGCAAACATCATGATCAAAGACAAAGTCATCATCATCACAGGCGCCTCGTCCGGCATCGGCGAAGCCACGGCCAAGCTGCTCGCCAGCCAAGGCGCCAAGGTCGTGCTCGGCGCGCGGCGTGCCGACAACCTGAAGCGGATCGCCGACGACATCCAGCAGCATGGCGGCAAGGCGGTGTACCAGGAACTGGACGTCACCCGGCAGTCCGAGAACGACGCCATCGTCAAGCTGGCCAAAGACCGCTTCGGCCGCGTAGACGTCGTTTTCCTGAATGCTGGCCTGATGCCGAACTCGCCGCTGTCGGCGCTCAAGACCGACGAGTGGCACCAGATGGTTGATGTCAACGTCAAGGGCGTGCTCAATGGCGTCGCGGCCGTGCTGCCGGAGTTCCTGGCCCGGAAGTCCGGCCATGTCATCGCCACCTCGTCGGTGGCGGGGCTCAAGGCCTATCCCGGCGGCGCCGTCTACGGCGGAACCAAATGGTTCGTACGCGACTTCATGGAAGTCCTGCGCATGGAGTCCGCCATGGAAGGCACAAACATCCGCACCGCGACGATCTACCCGGCGGCCATCAATACCGAGTTGCTCAAGACGTTCACCGACAAGGCGTCGCTTGACCAGATGCAGGGCATCTACGACACCCATGGCATCTCGCCGAACCGGATTGCCAGCGTCGTGGCTTTCGCAATCGATCAGCCCGAGGACACGACGATCAACGAGTTCACGGTCGGCCCCGCCAATCAACCTTGGTAAGGGCCGATCCATGACTCCAGCATCTTTCAGCGAAGCGGGCCCCCAGCAAGGCGGCCGGCCTGCCACCAAAGTACGAACAGCCCTCGCTGCCACATGCCTGCTCATGGGCATGGGCCTCATGCCGGGAGCTTCGGCCCAGCAGAGCAGTGTGACCGGGCTGGCCTACGACGCGCAGACGCGAAGCGCAGTGCCGGTCCCGGCGTCCGAACGTGCCTTGCAGACCGCCGCGGCCGAGCCTTGGTTCAAGGTCTCTGACGAAGGGCCAATCCTCGAAGGGGCGATCTTCGACCGCAGCGGCAATCTGCTTTTCTGCGACGTGAGCGGGCGTCGCGTGCTCCGCCTGACGCCAGACAAGCAGTTGTCCACCGTCGTCACGCTGGACGCGCTCTCGCCGGGCGGCCTGTCCTTCCACCCGGATGGGCGCCTGTTCATCGCTGCGCTGGACATTCCGAACGGACGCGGGGCGATCTTCGCGGTGAACCCGGACGGCTCGGGCCTGCAGGCGATCGTGCCGCCTGTGGCCGGGTACATGCCCAATGACCTCGTGTTCAATGCGCGCGGCGGCTTCTACTTCACCGATTTCAAGGGCAGCGCGACCGAACCCAAGGGCGGCGTGTACTACGCCGCGCCGGACCTGACCACCATCAGGCTGGTGCTGCCTCATCTCGCAATGGCCAACGGGCCGGCGCTCGGCCCCGACGGCAAGACGCTGTGGGCCACCGAGTTCGGCCGCAACCTGCTGCACCGGATCGAATTGGCCGACGCGACCACCATCGCGCCCATCGGCTCGTCCATCGCCTACCACTTCACTGGACCCGCGCCGGACTCGATGCGGGCGGACGCCGATGGCAACGTGTACGTGGCAATCTACGGACAGGGCCGCGTGCTGGCCTTCAACCGCAACGGGATCCCCATCGGCCAGGTGCTGCTGCCCGGACGCGATGGTGGCCACAACCTGGCCTCCACGAGCCTGGCCATCCACCCCGGCAGGAACGATCTCTACGCCGTCACCAGCGACATGGACCGCGGGCAAGGCGCGACGGTGTTCCACGCCAAGGTCTTCAGCAAGGGGCTGCCTCCTGCTTCATCCCAATAACGCTATGCCGCCACAGCGCGCACAGCGCCTGGCGGCCTGATCGGAGGACACGCTCATGGACCGTCAAGGTTTTCTCACTGCAGGCGCCGGACTGGGTTCGACCGTGGCCGCGGCTTCGGTGCTGACCGCCGCGACATCCTGGGCGCAGATGCCGCCGAGTTCCCGAAGGGCGTCTCCCATGTCCAATGCACAACGAGGTCGCAACAGGGACGGCAAGGCACGCGTGTTCGTCACCGGCTCGGCCGACGGGCTCGGCCATGCCACGGCCAAGACACTGCTGGCCCAGGGCCACGAAGTCGTGGTGCATGTGCGCTCCCAGGCCCGGTTGTCAGCCGTGAAGGAACTGGTAGATCAGGGCGCCGCCGCTACCATCGGCGACCTGTCGGACCTCGCGCAGATCCGCGACCTCGCCAACCAGGTGAACGCTATCGGCCCGATCGATGCGGTCATCCACAACGCGGGCGTCCTCTCGGGCTCGCAGGTGCTGGTCGTCAACGTCATCACGCCGTATCTGCTCACGGCCCTGATCCAGCGCCCCAGGCGCTTGGTCTACCTGAGCAGCAGCATGCACCGGGGCAGACACGCCAGCCTGGCCGGCATGGACTGGTCCGGGCGCACCTCCACGGGCAGCTACTCGGACAGCAAGCTGTTCGTTACCGCACTGGCCGCGGCCGTTGCACGGCTGTGGCCCGACGCCCTCAGCAACGCCGTCGATCCGGGCTGGGTGCCGACCAAGATGGGCGGCCCGAGTGCGCCCGACGACCTGCGGCTGGGGCATCTGACCCAGGAGTGGCTCGCCACCAGCGACGACGCCAAGGCGCTGAGCAGCGGCGGCTATTGGCATCACCAGCGGCGTGAGCAGCCGCATCCCGCCGTCAGCGACACCAAGTTTCAGGACCAGTTGCTGGCCGAACTCGCGCGGGCCACCGGCACCAAGCTGGCGTGAAGGTGCCCACCGCATCCCCTGCATGAAGAGATCCTGGAGTCGTTTTCTCATGGCCTTCCTCGGTATCGCCATCCTCGGCGCGGTCGGCGCCATCGCCTATCTGCAGCAGCCCGTGTTCGGAGAGTTGCCCAGCGGCGAGCGGCTGGCGCGCATCGAGCGCTCGCCCAACCATGTAGGCGGCGCGTTCCGCAACCAGATCGACACGCCCATGCGCACGACCGACCAGTCCGAGTGGTCAATGTGGATGGAAACCCTCATCGGGGAGATGGGCCAGACCCGACCGCCGGGCGCCGTACCCGCCATGAAGACCGACCTCAAGGCGCTCGATCCCGCCCAAGACTTGGTGGTTTGGCTCGGCCATTCGTCCTACTTCGTGCAACTGGGCGGGCAACGCATCCTGATCGATCCGGTCTTCAGCGCCAATGCCGCGCCCATACCCGGCGCGAACCGGGCGTTCGAGGGCACCAACCTCTATACCGCCGACGACATTCCCGAGATCGATGCGCTGCTGATCAGCCACGACCACTACGATCACCTGGACTATCCGACCGTACGGGCGCTCCAGCCCAAGGTCCGGCAGGTGATCGTGGGACTGGGAGTGGGGGCGCATTTCGAGGCCTGGGGCTACGACATGAGCGCCATGCGCGAGGCTGACTGGAATGAGGCCGTCGCGCTGACGCCGCAGGTGCAGGTCCACGTCACCCCGGCCCGGCACTATTCCGGGCGCACCTTCACCAGGGACCAGTCGCTGTGGGTCGGCTTCGCGCTGGTATCCCCGGAGCGGCGCCTCTTCGCCAGCGGCGATTCGGGCTACGGGCCGCACTTCGCCGAGATCGGCCAGCGGCTCGGCCCCTTCGACTGGGTGGCCCTCGACGCCGGCCAGTACGACCCGCGCTGGGCGAACGTCCACATGACCCCCGAACAGGCCGCGCAGGCGGCCGAGGAACTGCGTGCCCATGTGCTGATGCAGGCGCACGTGGGCCGTTTCTCCATCGCTCCGCATGACTGGGATGACCCGTTCAAGCGCATCGTTGCGGCCAGCCGCGGGCATGGCTATGCACTGTGGACGCCAAAGATTGGACAGGCGATGTATCTGGACGGCCGCACGCAGGCGTTCGCCGCATGGTGGGAAAGCGGCGCAATGAACAAGTGGCCCCGCCTCCCGGCCAACGTCCAAGGAGAAATGAAGTAGTGCAGCAGTCCGCCGTACCGTCGCTGTGGCAGCGCCTGGCAGGCGTGCGCCCCGAAGAAGCACCCGCAGTCCTTTGGTCCACCCTATACGTTCGGCCTTCCTGCCGCCGGCTGAGTGCGCGCACCTTGATGCAGAGGCCGATTCCCCGATGAGCCCGACTTTCGTCTTCTTCCGCTCCGTCGTCCTGACCCTCGCGGTGGGCCTGTTCCTGCTGGCGAGCGGCAGCGCCGCGCGCCGGCCGAGGGCTCAAGTGGCCTTCTGGGCCACCGCCGCGCTTGTGCACCTGGTCTGGTGGTTCCTGCCCGAGCTGGAGGGCATCTGGAGCCAGGCTGGCAGATGGATGGTCACCATCTGGGTCGGTGCGCTCGTGACGGCGGTGCTCCTGACCGTGCCGTTCGCGCTGCTCCTGGCCGGGCGCTGGCTGCTCGGGCGGCGTATGCCGGCGGGGACACAGGCGCACGGCCCACGGGTGCAACTCCTGTATGTCGGCCTGTCGCTGGTGGTCGGCATCGCCGTGAGCTTCGGTACCGTGGGCGGCCCCCTCGTGCGCGAGGAAGTGGTCCAGGTAAGCGGTCTGCCCGAAGGCCTGGATGGCCTGCGCATCGCCAACATCGGCGATGTCCATGTCGGCCCCTTCATCAAACCCGCCGACCTCACCGCCGCCGTGAATCTCGTCAACGCCCGCAAGGTTGACCTGCTGGCGATCACCGGCGACCTGATCGATGACCTCGACCAACTCGAACCAACGCTGGACGCCCTGGAACGCAGCCAGGCGCTACCGGTGCTCTCCATCCTCGGCAACCACGACAAGTACCCCAACGAGGCTGCCATCGTCGCTGCGCTCAAGCTCCGCAATCCACGCATCGAGGTGCTGATCAACAGCAGCATCCAGATCCATCCGCGCGGCGTTCCCTTGCGCGTGGCCGGCGTGGACTACCCGCTGGCCGCGGACGGGCGCCACATGCTGCCACGCGACGAGCAGGACGCCGCCATGCTCAGGTTCGCCGACTTGGCTTTCGCACAGATGGCGCCCGGCGAGCCCTTGGTCGTGCTCTCGCATCATCCCGAGTTCTTCCCCATCGCCTCGGCGCGCGGGGCCATCCTCACGCTGTCCAGCCACACGCACGGAGGCCAGGTTCGTCTCTTCGGGCGGCCGGTGATCGCCGCCTACGACTACATGCACGGCATCTACCGGGAAGGGAATGCCTACCTCGACGTGAGCTCAGGGCTGGGTCACTGGCTCCCCCTGCGGATCGGCGTGCCGCGCGAGATTTCGATCGTCACGCTGCGGCGCGGCTGAGGCGCACGCCGCCAGCAAACCCATTGCAACGACTCATCAGGAGAACCCCACCTATGCGCCATTGATGCCAGAAAACCCACAGGACGCGGAAGTGGCTGGCACCGCACTGTACGCAGCCTATCCCTTGGCAATGCCCAACCGCCTACGCCTTTGAGCGTGACAGAAAGGACCCTCACGATGAAATACCCCATCGAGACCGAACCACCGGTCGATCTGAGCGCAGACGAAGCAGCGCTCCTGAGAGAAATGCCCGAGTTAGATGGTGTCGGCCAGTCGCGACGCACCTTCATGATCAACTCCGCCGCAGGCGGCGTTGGCCTGTTCGCGGCGAACCTGCTGGCCCAAGAGGCCGCGCTGGCACAGATGCCGCTTGCCAAGGGCGCCGCCACCGCGCCGATCAAGGCGCAGAACGTCGTCAGGGTGGGCTTGCAGGTCAACGGCGTGCAGCAGACCCTGGAACTCGACTCGCGCGTCGTGCTGCTCGACGCCTTGCGCGAACGCCTGGCGTTGACCGGTTCGAAGAAAGGCTGCGATCAAGGCCAATGCGGTGCCTGCACGGTGCTGGTGGACGGCCAGCGCGTCCTCTCCTGCCTCACCCTGGCAGCGACGCTCGAAGGGCGTGAAGTCACCACCATTGAAGGGTTGGCCCGGGGCGATCAACTGCACCCGGTGCAGGCCGCCTTCATCAAGCACGACGGCTTCCAGTGCGGGTACTGCACGCCGGGACAGATCTGCTCAGCCGTGGGCCTGCTGGGCGAGGCGCGCCGCGGCGACGTCAGCCACGTCACCGCCGATGTCAGCAAGACGACGACACGCCTGACCGACGATGAAATCAAAGAGCGCATGAGCGGCAACATCTGCCGCTGCGGCGCCTATCCCGGCATCGTTGCCGCGGTGCAGGAGGCGCACTCGGGCCGCCAGACCGCCCAGACGTGGGGATTCGCCACAGATACGCAATTGGCGTCGTTGCGCAAGGAGGATGGCCATGAGACCGTTTGAGTATGTGCGGGCGGCCGATGCCGCATCGGGCGCTACCGCGGTGGCGAGCGTTCCTGGCGCGAAGTTCCTCGCGGGCGGCTCCAATCTTGTGGATCTGATGAAGGAAGACGTCGAACGGCCCACGCGCCTGGTGGACATCCGCCAGTTGCCGCTGCGGCAAATCCAGCGCACCCGCGTCGGCCTCTCCGTCGGGGCGCTGGCGACCAACACCGAGACCGCCAACCATCCGCTGATCCGCGAGAACTACCCGCTTCTGACCCAAGCCATCGTCGCGGGCGCCTCCGGGCAGTTGCGCAACATGGCGACCAATGGCGGCAACCTTCTGCAGCGCACCCGCTGCAACTACTTCTACGACACCGCGACGCCGTGCAACAAGCGCGAGGCCGGCACCGGCTGCGGTGCGCGCGAGGGGCTGAACAAGATCCACGCCGTCCTCGGCTGGAGCGAAGCGTGTGTGGCAACCTACCCGGGCGACATGGCCAACGCGCTATATGCACTCGACGCCAATGTGCGCGTGCGTGCGACGGACGGCCGCGACCGGCTGATCCCGATCGGCGATTTTCACCGCCTGCCCGGTGACACGCCGCAGCGGGACAACAACCTCGAGCACGGTGAGTTGATCCTCGCCATCGAATTGCCGGTCTCGGCAGCGGAGTTCGCGCGCAACTCCCACTACCTCAAGGTGCGCGATCGGACCTCGTACGCCTTCGCGATGGTCGCCGTCGCGGCCGCCCTGCAGCTCGACGGCGGCACCATCCGCCAGGCACGGGTGGTGCTGGGCAGCGTCGCCCACAAGCCCTGGCGCAGTGCCGAGGCCGAGGCCGCGCTGGTCGGCCGGCGTGCGAACGAGAACACGTTCAGCCAGGCCGCCCAAGCCGCGCTGAGCGATGCCCGTCCGCTGGCCCACAACGCCTACAAGGTGGAATTGGGTCAACGATCCGTCGTGCGTGCGCTGATGCGCGCCGCCAAACTGGCTTGAGCGCAAGGAGAATCGCCATGGCACGCTATCTCGGAAAAGAAACGACCCGCGTGGACGGGGTCGCCAAAGTCACGGGCAAGGCCAAGTACACGGCCGAGTTCCAGGTTCCGCACGTCGCTTACGGTTTCATCGTGCAAAGCACCGTGACCAAGGGCCGGATCACCGCAATCGATATCCGCGGAGCCGAACAGGCCGCAGGCGTCGTGCGCGTCTTCACCCACCTCAACGCGCGCCGCCTGGGCAAGAAGGCAGCAGCCGAGGGGCCGCCGCAATGGTCCTGGCCACTGCAATCGGACCGGGTGTTCTTCAACGGCCAGCCGATCGCCCTGGTGGTCGCCGAGACCTACGAGCAGGCGCGCCATGCCGCGCGGCTGGTGAAGGTGTCCTATCAACGCGAGGCGCATTCGACCGATCTGGAAACCGTGCTGGATCGCGCACAACCCGACCCGGACACGGCCAAGAGCGTCCCGCGAGGCAACCCTACGGCTGCGTTGCAGGCGGCGGCGATCAAGGTCCAATCTGAATACCGCATTCCGATCGAGCACCACAACCCGATCGAGCCGCACGCGGCGATTGCCTTCTGGGAGGGCGAGCACCTCACGATCTTCGACAAGACCCAGAACGTCTACGGCGTCCAGGAGCACCTGGCCGAAGGCCTGGGCGTGCCGGCCGAGAACATCCGTGTGGTGTCGCCCTTCGTCGGCGGCGCCTTCGGCTCCTCGCTCAAGCCGAACTACTACCCGTCGCTAACCGCGATGGCCGCGCGCGAGCTCAAGCGTCCGGTCAAGGTGGTTTTCACGCGGGCGCAGATGTTTACTGGGCACGGCTATCGGCCGCAGACGATCCAGAAGGTCACCCTCGGCGCGGACCGAAGCGGCAAACTGCAGGCTATCGTCCACGAGGCCTTTCACAACACCTCCTCGTTCGAACCGTTTTCCGACAACACCACCGGCTTTCTCAAGCAGGTCTATGCCTGCCCCAACCTGCATGCGCCGCTCAAGGTTTCGGCCACCGATCTGGCGACGCCGACCTGGATGCGCGCCCCGGGTGCGGTCAGCGGCATGTTCGCGCTGGAGAGTGCGATGGACGAGCTGGCCTATGCGCTGAAGATTGACCCGCTGCAGCTGCGCCTGATCAACTATGCCGAGGTCGATCCGGAAAGCGGAAAGCCCTTCTCCAGCAAGGCCCTGCGCGAGTGCTACCGCCTGGGCGCGGAGAAGTTCGGCTGGAAGAGCCGCAACCCCGAGCCGCGCTCAATGCGCGATGGCAAGCTGCTGGTCGGCTGGGGCATGGCGTCGAGCGTGTGGGGCGCCCTGCAGATGCCCGCGAGCGCGCGCGTCATCTACCGCGCCGACGGCACCGCCAGCGTGACCAGCGCGACCAGCGACATCGGGCCGGGCACGTACACGGTGATGAGCATGATCGCCGCCGAATTCCTGGGGCTTCGGCTGGACCAGGTGAAGTTCGAGCTGGGTGACACGCGACAACCCCAGGCGCCGGCCCAGGGCGGTTCGTGGACTACCTCCAGCGTCGGCTCGGCGGTGCGCGGCGCGGCGCTGACCATCACCGCGAAGCTGCTGGACCTGGCGAACCGGGAGGCCGCCTCGCCCCTGCGCGGCATCGCAGCCACGGACGTAGAGATGTTTGACGGCCGCTTACGCGCCAAGGGTGATCCGTCGCGCTTCGTCGATATCGCCGAGATCATGCGGCGCACGGGCACCAGCGAGATCAACGAGGTTCACAACTCCACGCCGTCACCCGAACGCGCGAAGTATGCCTCGCTGGCCCACGGCGCCCAGTTCGTCGAGGTGAAGGTCGATCCCGACCTGGGCACGATCCGGGTGACCCGGGTGATCGAGATCACCGCCTGCGGCAAGATCCTCAATCCGCTGGCCTCGCACAGCCAGGAGATCGGCGGTGTGGTCTGGGGCATTGGCATGGCGTTGGAAGAAGCAACGGAAGTCGATCACCGCACCGGGCGCATCATGAACGCCAGTCTGCAGCACTACCACGTGCCAGTGAACGCCGACATCCACGCGATCGAGACCATCTTCGTCGAGGAAGAGGACACCATCGTCAATCCGCTCGGCGTCAAAGGCATGGGCGAACTCGGCATGGTCGGCATCCCGGCGGCCATCGCCAACGCGGTGTACCACGCCACCGGCAAGCGCATCCGCGACCTGCCGATCACGCCGGAAAAGCTGCTATGACTTCGCCCAACGCAACACAGCGCCCCTTGGCGGACAGAACCCCGAAAGTCCTCCGTCGCGGGCGTCGCGCATATGGCCGCGTCAGGCCGTGGCGCTGGTCCTGCTCGCCTTCGGGCTGGCACTTGCCGGCGGCGGTGCAGTGCTGGCTGCCAGCGGTGGCTCGCCCTGGTACCTGCTCACCGGTGTGGCGTGCATCCTCAGCGGCGTCTTACTCTGGCGGGGCGATGTGCGAGGGGTGTGGATCTATGGCGCGATGCTGGTCTGGACCGTGGCATGGAGCATTTGGGAGGTGCTTTTCCGGCTGGCCGCTTGCGCCGCGGCTCATTGCCCCCTTCGTTCTCTCCGCCTTGTTGCTCCTCCCGTCGATCAGGCGGCTTCCGGCAGGCAGGTCGGCCCCATGGCGGACTCACGGCTGGGCTACCTTCACCGGGGCATCGGTCGTAGCGCTGGTGCTCGGCGGCCTCGCCCATACCTTAGTAGTCCGTTTCTGAAATTCGCACACGTATTCTTCAGGCAGCCAGTTTGAAGGGCTGGCTCTGCGCCCAACGATCACGCATGCGCGTGATCAAAGC
>NZ_BAABGJ010000024.1:0-12069 GCF_039541515.1 Variovorax defluvii | reverse complement strand
TTCCCGGCTCCTGCGCCACACAACCAGCAAGGCCAAAACAAAGGCCCAAGAGGCAAGTTCAAGGCTCCTGCGCCACCCAACAAGCAAGGCCAAAACAAAGGCCCAAGAGGCCCCAGCGCATCCCAAAGTCAGAGAACGCAAGCCCAAGGCAGACACCGCATACCTCACGGCTTGCCGAGCTTGTCGCGCCGGGTCGCCTCGTCCTCCATCAACTCGTACCACATCGCATTGAGCACCGCGAAGGTCGCGGCGAGCGGCAGTCCCAGCAGCCAGGCGAAGTACCACATGGTTCGTTTCCTTTGAATCGGTTGCGCATCAATACGCGTGGCCGCGTTCGTCGCGGATGGCATCGGCATCCACCTTGCCCCACAGCACCTTGTAGACCCAGGCGGTGTAGGCCACGATGATCGGAATGAAGAGCGTGGTCACCACCAGCATGATGAACAGTGTCAGGTGGCTCGAGGACGAATCCCACACCGTGAGGCTGGCGCGCGGGTCCAGCGACGAGGGCAGGATGAAGGGGAACATCGACGCGCCGACGCCGAGGATGATGCAGGCGATGCTCAGCGCGCTCGCCAGCAGGGCCGCCCCCCCGCGTCGCGCGCGCATGAAGACGAAGGCCAGCAGCGCCCCCGCCAGTCCCAGGCCGGGCGCGGCCCACAGCCAGGGATGCGCCGCGAAATTGGCGAACCAGGCGCCGGGCTGATGGGCCACGGTTTTCAGCAGCGGGTTCGACGGGCCGCCCGTGGGCAGCACACTCGTCACGCGGTACCCGTCGATCCAGGACCACAGGGCCAGCCCCGCCAGCGCATACAGCACCAGCGTGAGCAGCGCCGCCACGCTGCCATAGCTGCGCGCACGCTCGGCCACCGGCCCCTGCGCCTTCAGCATCAGCCAGGCGCCGCCGTGCATCAGCAGCATCGCGACCGAGACCAGCCCGCACAGCAGCGCAAAGGGATTGAGCAGCGCGAGGAAGGAGCCCTCGTAGAAGATGCGCATGTCGCTCTCCAGCCGGAAAGGCACGCCCTGCAGTACGTTGCCGATGGCCACGCCGAAGATCAGCGATGGCACCAGCCCGGTGAGGAACAGCGTCCAGTCCCAGCGCGCGCGCCAGGCCGGCTCCTCGCGCTTGCTGCGGAACTTGAAGGCCACCGGCCGCAGGATCAGCGGCACCAGCACCGCGAACATCGCCAGATAGAAGCCGGAGAAGGACACCGCATAGAGCTGCGGCCAGGCCGCGAAGATCGCGCCGCCGCCGAGGATCAGCCAGACCTGGTTGCCCTCCCACACCGGGCCGACGGCGTTGATGATCACGCGCCGCTCCAGGTCGTTGCGGCCGGCGAAGGGCAGCAGCATGTTGGTGCCCAGGTCGAAGCCGTCGGTCACGGCGAAGCCGACCAGCAGCACGCCGATCAGCAGCCACCAGATGAAGCGCAGGGCTTCGTAGGACATGAGTTCGTGCAGGATCATGATTCGTACTCCTCCTTCAGTCGGCGGCGGCCAGCGGCTTGCGCGCCAGCGGGGCAGCCAGTTCGCGATCGGCTTCGGCGCGGTAGGTGGTCGGCGGCGGCGCCGGGTGCTCCTCGGGCCCCTTTCGGATCGCCTTGAGCATCAGCTTCATCTCGATGACGAAGAGCACGGTGTAGATCAGCGCGAACACGCCGATGGTGAACAGCACCGTGGCAGCACCGAGGTTCGACACCGCGACCGCGGTCGGCAGCACGCCCTCGATCACCCACGGCTGGCGGCCTACCTCGGCCACGATCCAGCCGCATTCGGCCGCCAGCCAGGGCAGCGGGATCGCCAGCACGGCCAGCCGCAACAGCCAGGGATGGGCGTCGAGCCGCCGCCGCGCGGAGAGCACGAAGAAGGTCGCGGTCAGCAAAATGAAGAACATGCCCAGGCCGACCATGATGCGGAAGGACCAGTACAGCGGCGCCACCGGCGGGATGGTGTCGAGCGCCGCCTGCGAGACCTGCTCGGGCGTGGCCTGCCGCGGGTCGTCCACGTAGCGCTTCAGCAGCAGGGCGTAGCCCAGCGCATGGCCGTTGTTCTCGAAGATGCGGCGCGCCGATTCCGGCACGGCGTCGCTGCTGCCGGCCGCACGGATCTTCTGCAGCGCATCGTAGGCGGAGACGCCGACGCGGATGTTGAGCTCGGCGCGGTGCACCAGCTCGTCGATGCCGGGGATTTCGGTGGTCAGCGAGCGGGTGCCGATCAGGCCCATCACGGCCGGGATGTGGACCGCGTAATGGGTCTCGCGCGCTTCCTGGTCCGGGAAACCGAAGACGGTGAAGGCGGCCGGCGCGGGCTCGGTCTTCCACATCGCCTCGATGGCGGCGAGCTTCATCTTCTGGTGCTCCGTCGAAAGATAGCCGCTCTCGTCGCCCAGCACCACGACCGAGAGCGAAGCCGCCAGGCCGAAGGAGGCGGCCACCGTCATCGAGCGCTTGGCGAGTTGCAGGTGCCGGCCCCGCAGCACGTACCAGGCCGACACGCCGAGCACGAAGACCGCGGCCACGGTGTAGCCGGCCGACACGGTATGCACGAACTTGGCCTGCGCCACCGGGTTGGTCAGCACGGCGGCGAAGTCGGTCACCTCCATGCGCATGGTCTGCGGGTTGAAGGCGGCGCCCACCGGGTTCTGCATCCAGCCGTTGGCGATCAGGATCCACAGCGCCGAGAAGTTGGAGCCGATGGCCACCGCCCAGGTGGTGATCAGGTGGCCGAGCTTGGAGAGCCTGTCCCAGCCGAAGAAGAACAAGCCGACGAAGGTGGCCTCGAGGAAGAAGGCCATCAGCCCCTCGATGGCCAGCGGCGCGCCGAACACGTCGCCGACGTAGTGGCTGTAGTAGCTCCAGTTCATGCCGAACTGGAACTCCATGACCACGCCGGTGGCCACGCCCATCGCGAAGTTGATGCCGAACAGCAGGCCCCAGAACTTCGTCATGTCGCGCCAGATGGTGCGGCCGGTCATGACGTAGACCGTCTCCATGATGGCGATGATCACGGCCAGGCCGATGGTCAGCGGCACGAAGAGGAAGTGATAGAGCGCGGTGAGCGCGAATTGGAAGCGCGAGAGCGCAACGATGTCGAGGTCCATGGGGGTCTTCCTTCGTTCTTCCTTCGGTACGTTCTTCTGGTTCCTAGTCGGGGCGCAGCGCATCGAGCGCCGCCTCGAAGGTGGTCGTCCCGCGCCGCAGGTCGGCCACGATGCGGCCCGACCGCATGACGAGCAGGCGATCGGCCAGCGCGGCCTCGCGGCGCAGGTGGGTGGCGATCAGCAGCGTGCGGCCCGCAGCCTGGGTGCGCAGCCGCTGGAGGACGTCGTGTGCGGTCGCGCTGTCCAGGGCTTCGGTCGGCTCGTCGAGCAGCCAGAAGGCCGCGTCACGCAGGAGGAGGCGGGCCAGCGCGAGCCGGCGCGACTGACCGCCCGAGAGGCCGATGCCGCCCTCGCCAAGCCTCGTGGCCAGACCTTCGGGCAAGGCGCGCACCTCTTCCGCCAGGCCGGCGGCCGCGAGTGCGGACCACAGGCGGGCGTCGTCGGCCACCGGGTCGGCCAGCCGCAGGTTGTCGCGCAGGCTGTCCTGGAACAGGTCGGTGCGCTGGGTCAGGAGGCAGGTGGGCAGCGCCCGCAAGTCGCCGCCGACGGGCGCCAGTTCGCCGGCCACCGCGGCCAGCAGGGTCGACTTGCCCGCGCCGCTGGCGCCGATCACGGCCACGCGCTCGCCCTCGGCCAGGGCCAGGGTGGCGTGCTGCAGCGCGGCCGCGCGGCTGCCGGGATGGACCAGGACCAAGGCGCGTGCCTGCAGCGCCCAACCGTCGTCGGGCATGGCGGGAACAACGCCCGGGGCATCGTCGGCCAGGTGTGGCGCCAGGCGCCGTGCAGCGAGCCAGGCACGGCCGGCCTCCAGCGCACCGCGGCGCACAGCGGCGAAGGGCTCCATCGCGCTCAGGGCCACGAGCAAGGCCAGCGCCGCGGCGGGCGCGCCGATGGCGCCTTCGCCAGCCAGCAGACCCACCGCCAGCAGCACGCCGGCCAAGGTCAGGGTGCCGGCGACGCTGTACGCTGCGCCGGCGCCGGCTTCCAGCCGGTTGAGGGCGAGATCGGCCGCCACCAGGTGACGGTCGGCCGCGGCCAGCGCCTCCTGCTGCGCCGGAATGCGGCCGGCCATGACCAGCTCGGCCTGCCCGGCGACCAGGTCGATCGCGCGCGCACGCAGGCCTTCCATGGCCTGGGCGCGCCGCACCGCCGCCGGCCGCGCGCGCCGCGCGAGCAGCCAGGCGATGCCCCAGCCCGCGACGAGCAGCCACAGGGTCAACAGCACCCCCATCCAGGGCCGCAGGGCGCCCAGCACCAGCCCCGCCAGCAGCGCCGCGCCGAGTGCCGCAGCGGCCGGCACCAGCAGGCGCAGGTAGAAGGACTCCAGCGCGTCGATGTCGGCACTCAGCCGGAACAACAGCCGCGCGGGCCGCGCCAGCAGCCGGCGCGCCGCATCGGGCCGCGCCCAGCCGCGGAACAGGCGCACGCGCAGCGTGGCCAGGACGGCGAAAGTGGCGTCGTGTGTCGTCAGCCGCTCGCCATAGCGCGCGGCGGTGCGGCCCAGCGCCAGCAGGCGGATGCCGGCCGAAGGCATGAACACGTCGAACAGGATGGCGCTGGCCGCCTGCAGGCCGGCCAGCGCGGTCGCGGTGATGAACCAACCCGACAGGCCCAACAGCCCCATGCCCATCAGCACGGTGAGCGCGGCCAGGCCGGCGCCCAGCGCCAGGCGCCGCGGCTCGCCGGCCCACAAGGCCGCGGCCACCGCACGCAGGTCGCGCCAGGCCTTCATGCGGCCTCCTCCAGGGGCATCGCGCCCAGGCGGACCACCCGGTCCATGCGCGCGGCCAGCAGCGGATCGTGGGTCGCGACGATGAGCGTGCGGCCCCTGGCGAGCGCCACCAGGGCATCGGCGACGCGCGCGGCTGTTTCGCTGTCCAGGTGGGCCGTCGGCTCGTCGATCAGCAGCAGGTCGGCATCCGGATGCACGGCCAGCCGGGCCAGCGCGAGGCGCACCGCCTCGCCCCCCGAAAGACCACGGCCACCCTCCCCCAGCGCGGCGCCGGGCCGCGCCTGCGCCGCGGCATCGAGCCCGGCGAAGCGCATCGCGGCCTCGACCTGCGCCGGCTTCACACTGGCACGGCCCAGCGCGACGTTCGCGGCCAACGAGCCCGCGAAAACGTGGGGCCTCTGCCCCATCCACGCCATGCGCCGCCGCAACGCCGTCGCGCTGCGCTCGTTCAGCGGCACCCCGCCGATGACGATGCGGCCCTGCGCCGGCATCAGGCCCGCGATCAGGCTGAGCAGGCAGGTCTTGCCGGCGCCGCTGGGGCCCACCAGCGCCACGTGCTCGCCGGGCGCGACGTGGAGGTCGCAGGCCTCGATGATCGGCGCGTCGCCCGTCTGCGCGTCTGCCAGCACCTGCACCCCGTGCAGATGCACCGACGGCGGGCCGGCTTCGCCACGGTCGACGGCCACCGGCCCGGCTTGCGCGCCCGGCAAGGCCATCCCGCCCGCGGCCAATCGATGGAGCGACGCGAGGGCCGCCTCGCCCGCGGCACGGTCATGCCATACCGCGGACAACTCGCGCAGGGGTTCGAAGAAGGCCGGCGCGAGCAAGAGCACGAACACGCCCTCGCCCAGGCTCAGCCGCCTGCCCCAGGTGCCGAACTCGAAATGGCCCAGAAGGTGAAAGCCGATGTAGGCCGCGACCATCGCCACGCCCAGCGCCGAGAACAACTCCAGCACGGCAGAAGACAGGAAGGCGATGCGCAGCACCGCCATCGTGCGGCTGCGCAGCGACTGCGCCGCCTCGCCCAGCCGCAGCGCGGTCAGCTCGACGGCGCCGAGGGCACGAAGGCTCGCCAGGCCGCGCAGCCGATCGAGCAGAAAGGCCTGCATGCCGCCGGCCTCCACCATGTGCGCTTCGCTCGCAGCACGGGCACGCCAGCCCACGATGGCCATGAAAAGCGGGATCAACGGCGCCGCCACCAGCAGCACGAGTGCCGCCACCCATGAATGAAGCACCACCAGCGGCAGGATGGCCAACGGAACCACCGCCGCCCGCCAGCGGGCCGGGGCATAACGCACCAGGTAGGGCACCACGGCCTCGGCCTGTTCCGCGATCACGCTGGCGGCCGCGCCGGAGGCCGGCCGTGCCCGGTCCAGCGGCGAATGCGCGGCCAGGACGGACGCCGCACGCGCCCGCAGGACAGAAAGCGCCGCACGCGCCTGCGTGAACACGCACCGCATGGCCCAGGCCTCGCAGCCCGCTCGCAAGGCACCCAGCAGGACGACGCCCAGCGCCGGCATCAGAACGGCACCCATGCCCTCGCCGCGCGCGATTCGCTCGATGGCCCAGGCCAGCAAGGCCGCCTGCGGCAGCCACAGCAGCGCGGCAGCGCCCTGCGCGAAGCCGGCGAGGCCGGGCCGTGCCAGGGAAGGCAGCGCGGAGGATCGGGGGTCCGAGGGCATTTATGTTTTTTGTGTATTTTCAGTATTTACTGAAAACTCAGCAATCATACGCCGGGACGGTGCGGCTGGCAAACGCGACGCCCTCCTCGACCCGGAAGCGCATCCTGCACCCGCTAAGCTACGGCGCCATGAAGATTCTTTCGATCACGCCGACCTATTTCCCCGAAATCGGGGGCATCGAGTCGGTGGTACGCGAGCTGGCGGTCCGCAGCTCCAGCCAGGGCCGGCGCGTCGACGTGGCCCATGTCTCGGCGAAGAACGAGCGCTTTTCCTGCGCCGAGATCGACGGCATCACCGTCTACCGCGTGCCGGTGGTCGGCAACCGGCTGGCCGGCTATGCGCGCGACCTCGGCCGCCTGGCGGCGGGCTACGACCTGCTGCACGTGCACGACCCGCAACTGATGATGCTCACCGGCAACGTGCTGCTGCAGTGCCGGCACATCCCCGCCGTGCTCAGCACGCACGGGGGCTTTCGCCACACGACGCGGCACGGGGCGATCAAGTGGCTGCACGAGCGCCTGCTGATGCGCCTGCTGCTGCGCCACTACCGCAAGATCCTGGCGAGCAGCGAGTCGGACCGGGCCTATTTCAGCGGCTTCTCGGACCGGGTCGAGAAATGCGAGAACGGCATCGCCTACGCCAAGTTCCAGCAGGGCCGGCTGACAGGCCCGCCCGATCCGACGAAGTGGATCTACTGGGGCCGCTGGTCCCGCAACAAGCGCATCGACGCCGTGATCGATATCGTCGCGAAGGCGCGCGACCAGGGCATCGCCATCGACCTGCTGATCGCCGGCCCGGACTTCGACAATCTCGGCGCCTCGCTGCAGGCGCAGATCGCCGCCCTCGGACTGCAAGGCGCAGTGCGGCTGCACCCCTACATCGAAGATGCCGACTTGCTGCAGGAACTGCGGCAGCGCACCGTGTTCGTCACCGGCAGCGAGTACGAAGGCTTCGGCATCGGCATCCTCGAGGCGATGGCGGCCGGCAAGATCGTGCTGTGCCGCGACATGGCGCCCATCAACGGCTTCGTCGAACGCGGGGTCAACGGCCACTTCCTCGGTTTCGACGGAAGCGCTTCGGACATGGCGGTGGTGCGCGAACTCGCCGGCCTCGGCGCCGAGCGCTGCATCGCGATGTCGGAAGCGGCGCAGCAGCGCGCCAGGCGCTACGACTGGGACGAGGTGGCGAAGGCCTTCGGCGCCCACTACGCGCAGGCGCTCGCCGGCCGGCGCTGAAGACGGATGCGCGTCAGGCCGAGGCGAGCATGCCGCAGGCCATCAGGACCGCGAACAGCGCCAGCAGGCCGCGCCAGTCGGCCGGGCGCGACTCGACCCAGCGGTAAAGCGCAACCGCCGCCAGGATCGACAGCACGAAGGTCAGCAGCAGGCCGAACAGGTCGATCCATGGCCCGTCCGGCGCCAGCCGCTCGATGACGGCGCTCACCAGCAGCAGCACCGGAAAGTGGATCAGGAACAGTGAGTACGAAATGCGCCCCAGGCCCACCAGCGGGGGCCAGACACCCATCGAGAGGCGTTCGTGGCGCTCAGCCAGCGCCATCGACAGGGCCGTGACCAGCGCGATGGCGATGCGGCTGCGCCACTCCAGCGCCAGGGCCGATGCACCGAGCAGCAGCAGCAGCGCGACCGCGAAGCCCCAGGTGCTGCGCCGCGTGGCGCGCCCGATCCAGAACACCAGCATGCCCAGGCCGTAGGCGCCGAAGAAGTAAAGCGCGGTGACATCCAGCTCCGCATGCCGATTGAAGAGCACGAGCGAGGCGACGGCCAGCAGCAGCACCAGCGATACCGCCAGCCAGCGCGCCCGCTCCGGTGCCAGGGCCGCGCGCCTCTGCAACAGACCGACCAGCCCGATCGCCGCGAGGGCCAGCACGAAGAGCTGGAAATCGATGGCCACGTACCACACGCCGGTGGACAGGGCCTCGTAGCCGAGCAGGTCCTGCAGGAGCAGGCCGTGCGCCAGCAGTTGCGACAGGCCCGGGGCGGCGGGCACCGCCTCGTGCTGCAGCCAGGGCCGCACCAGTGCCGCGGCCAGCACGCTGAAACTGAGCGCCGCCAGGTAGGGCATCACCAGGCGCCCATAGCGCTGGAACACCCGCGCCAGTGGCCGGTCGATGCGCAACAGCCCATCGGGCGCCAGAGTGCCCGCGGCCAGGAAGCCCGCCAGCACCAGGAACACCTGCACCGCGAGCCGGCCGTCCTGGGCCAGCCATTCGAACAGCCATGGGGCGAGCGGCGAGGCCCCCTCGGGCAGCGGCCCGTAGCGGGCCAGGTGGTGGCCCACGATCAGCATGCACGCCAGGCCCTTCATCGCATCGAGCAGCGGCATGCGCGATGCCGCGGCCGTGGCGGGCGCTGGCGGCATGGCGCCCCGCTCAGAGGGCGAGACGCTGGCGCGCTTCTTCGTACTCGCGCCCGAGCTTCTCGACGAAGGCGGCGGCGCTGGCGACCTCGGTCACCGCGCCGATCCCCTGCCCCGAGCCCCAGATGTCCTTCCAGGCCTTGGCCTTGCTGCCTTCGCCGCCGCCGAAGTCCATGGTCTTCACGTCGCCCTGCGGCAGGTTGGCCGGGTCCATGCCCGCGGCCACGATGCTGGGCGCGAGGTAGTTGCCATGCACGCCGGTGAAGAGGTTGGAGTACACGATGTCGTCCGACGTGCCCTGCACGATGGCCCGCTTGTACTCGTCGCTGGCGCGCGCTTCCTGGGTGGCGATGAAGGCGGTGCCGATGTAGGCGAAGTCGGCGCCCATGGCCTGCGCCGCCAGCACGGCGCCGCCGGTGGCGATCGAGCCCGACAAAGCCAGCGGGCCGTCGAACCACTGCCGGATCTCCTGCACCAGCGCAAAGGGGCTCTTGATGCCGGCGTGGCCGCCGGCACCGGCCGCCACCGCGATGATGCCGTCGGCCCCCTTCTCGATCGCCTTGCGGGCGAAGGTGTTGTTGATCACGTCGTGCAGGGTCACGCCGCCGTAGCTGTGGACGGCATCGTTCACGTCGGTGCGCGCGCCCAGCGAGGTGATGACGATCGGCACCTTGTACTTGACCACCATCGCCATGTCGTGCTCGAGCCGGTCGTTGCTCTTGTGAACGATCTGGTTGATCGCGAAGGGCGCGGCGGGCCGGTCCGGATGGGCCCTGTCGTGGGCCGCCAGTTCCTCGGTGATCTCGGCCAGCCAGTCTTCCAGCTGCGAAGCAGGACGCGCGTTGAGGGCGGGCATGGCGCCCACCACGCCCGCCTTGCACTGCGCGATCACCAGCTTGGGATTGCTGATGATGAAGAGCGGCGAGCCGATGATCGGCAGCGGAAGCCTGGCAAGCACGGGAGGCAGCTTGGACATGGAAACTCCGGATTCGGGTTCAGGATGCGGTGCGGACGGCGGGCGATCAGAAGGCTTCGAGCGCGAGCGCGGTCACGCTCTCCGCGCCATCGACGATGCTGTCGCGCAGGCCCGGCACCTTGTTGAGGATGTGCTCGGCGTAGAAGCGGGCCGTGGCGATCTTGGCGTTCATGAAGTCGACATCGGTGCCGGCCGCGGCCAGCCGCTCGGCCACCAGCAGCGAACGCGCCAGTTGCCAGCCCGCCACCAGGTTGCCAGCCAGCATCAGGTAAGGCACGCTGCCGGCGAACACCGCGTTGGGCGAGGCCTTGGTCTGCCCGGCCACGAAGCCGACGACGTCGATGAAAGCCTCGCGCGCTGCCTTGAGGCGCGCCGCCATCGAGGCCGCGGCCGCGCTGCCGCTCTCGCCCAGTTCGGCCTCGGTCGTCTCGATCTGCGCCGCGATGGCCTTGGCCACCTGGCCGCCGTCGCGCGCCGTCTTGCGCCCCACCAGGTCGTTGGCCTGGATCGCCGTCGTGCCCTCGTAGATGGTCAGGATCTTGGCGTCGCGCAGGTACTGCGCGGCGCCGGTTTCCTCGATGAAGCCCATGCCGCCGTGCACCTGCACGCCCAGCGATGCGACCTCCAGGCTCATCTCGGTGCTGTAGCCCTTGACCAGCGGGACCATGAATTCGTAGAAGGCCTGGTTCTGGCGGCGCGTCTCCGCATCCGGGTGGTGATGCATCGCGTCGTACGCGGCCGCGGCGGTGGTCGCCATCGCGCGGCAGCCCTCGACGTAGGCGCGCATCGTCATCAGCATGCGCTTGACGTCGGGGTGGTGAATGATGGGCGCACTGGCGTTGATCGAGCCGTCGACCGGGCGGCTTTGCACGCGCTCCTTGGCGTACGCCACCGCATGCTGGTAGGCCCGCTCCGCCAGCGCGATGCCCTGCACGCCGACCGCATAGCGCGCGGCATTCATCATGATGAACATGTATTCGAGGCCGCGGTTCTCCTCGCCCACGATATACCCGACGGCGCCGCCGTGGTCGCCGTACTGGAGCACCGCCGTCGGCGAGGCCTTGATGCCCAGCTTGTGCTCGATGCTCACGCAGTGCACGTCGTTGCGCGCACCGAGCGATCCGTCGGCATTGACCATGAACTTGGGCACCACGAACAGGCTGATGCCTTTCACGCCTTCCGGCGCGCCGGCCACGCGCGCGAGCACCAGGTGCACGATGTTCTCGGCCATGTCGTGCTCGCCGTAGGTGATGAAGATCTTGGTTCCGAAGATCTTGAAGGTGCCGTCGGGCTGCGGCTCCGCGCGGCTGCGCACCAAGGACAGGTCGCTGCCGGCCTGCGGCTCGGTCAGATTCATCGTGCCGGTCCACTGGCCGCTCACCAGTTTGTCGAGGTAGGTGGCCTTCAACGCATCGGAGCCGGCCGTGAGCAGGGCCTCGATGGCGCCGTCGCTGAGCAGCGGGCACAGCGCGAAGCTCAGGTTGGCCGAGTTGAGCATCTCGCCGCAGGCCGCGCCGATGGTCTTGGGCAGGCCCTGCCCGCCGAATTCGGAAGGATGCTGCAAACCCTGCCAGCCGCCGGCGACGTACTGCGCGAAGGCTTCCTTGAAGCCCGGCGTGGTCGCGACATGGCCGTCCTTGAAGGAAGAGGGATGCTTGTCGCCCGCCACGTTGAGCGGCGCGATCACGTCCTGGTTGAAGCGCGCGCATTCCTCCAGCACCGCCTGCGCGGTCTCGAGGCCGGCCTCCTCCAGGCCCGGCATCTCCGACACCTGCGCGATGTTCGCGAGGTGCTCGATGTCGAACAGCATGTCCTTGACGGGGGCGGTGTAACTCATGGTGTCTCCAATGCGACGTGGGGCGTGGCGGATGCGAAAAGGGCATCGCGAACGATGCCCTGTCTTCAGTGGAAAGTGGGGCTCAGAGGGCCTTGACCAGCTCCGGCACCGCCGTGAACAGATCGGCCTCCAGGCCGTAGTCGGCGACCGAGAAGATCGGCGCCTCCGGGTCCTTGTTGATCGCCACGATCACCTTGGAGTCCTTCATGCCGGCCAGGTGCTGGATGGCGCCGGAGATGCCGCAGGCGATGTACAGCTGCGGCGCGACGATCTTGCCGGTCTGGCCCACCTGCCAGTCGTTGGGGGCGTAGCCCGCATCGACGGCCGCACGCGATGCACCCAGGCCCGCGTTGAGCTTGTCGG
>NZ_BAABGJ010000023.1:0-11146 GCF_039541515.1 Variovorax defluvii | reverse complement strand
TTCGGCGGCGCCTATGCGGTGGAGGGCCGGCCCTTCAACATCCGCACGGCGAACGTGCCCTGATCGAACTGACCGGTTCGAAGACCTGAAGACGGCCCGCTTTATGCGGGCCGTTTTTTTCCGTTCAGCTCGGCGAGCCGCTCGGGCGTTCCGACGTCCGTCCAGGCGCCGGTGTAGAGCTCGGCGCTGACCGCGCCATCGGCCATCGCGGCGCGCAGCAGGGGTGCGAGCGGTGCCTTGATGCCGCTTGGGTTGCCCGGCGGAATCTCGCAATACGGCGGAGCGAACAGCGCCGCACGGTACAGGGCGATGGTCGAGAAGGTGTACTTCACCGGCGCATCGCTCAGCGCCAGCCCCTCTGGTGAGATCCCGAAATCGCCGCCCGGGTTGTGCGGCGGGTTCGGCACCAGCCACAGGTGCGCGAGCCGCCCGCTGGCGACGAAGCGTTCGACGGCCGCTTCCCTGAAGACGAATCCCGGCGCATAGATGTCACCCGCCACCACCCAGAAGACATCGCCCAGCAGCGGTAGCGCACGCACGATGCCGCCGGCTGTTTCCAGCGCGCCGCCGAAGTCCCGGCCTTCATGCGAATAAGCCACGATGGCTGCCCGGTGCTGATGCCCGAAGTGCGACGAGATCTGGTCGCCGAGCCAGGCGGTGTTGATCACCAGTTGCCGGACGCCGCCTGCTACCAGCGACTGCATGGCCGCCTGCATCAGCGGCCTGCCGTTCACCTGCAGCAGGGGCTTGGGCGTGGTGTCGGTCAGGGGACGCATCCGCTCCCCACGGCCCGCGGCGAGGATCATCGCCTTGGCCTTCATGCCGCCTCTGCGCGAATGGTGCCGCGCTGCAACGCGTGCCGTTCTGTGCTGCCGGCCTGGAACAGGCTCTCCAGCGCTGCCATCACCGCCCTCGCCTTGCCCGAGTGATCGGCACCGAAGTTGCAGACGTAGACGTCCAGCGTCACGCCGCGCCGCTCCGGCCAGGTGTGGACGCACAGGTGCGATTCGGCCAGCAGCACCGTGGCCGTCACGCCGCCGGGGCCTTGCGCAGTCGGAGCAAAGGCATGGAACAGCGTGCCGACCACCTGCAGGCCAGCTGCCTCCGCCGCGTTCACGCAAGCGGCCCCCAGTGCCTGCGGATCGACCAGCCACGACATGCCGCAGCGACAGTCGTGGAGATCGGCGGTCAGGTGCAGGCCATGCATAAGGCCGGCACTCTATCAGCCTGCCGGGCCGCCCCGCGAGGGGCGCCCGGCCCCGCCCGTTTAAAATGCCGGGTTCTCCCTAACAGCTCCCCCCAAGAAAGCCCCCACCACATGGCCAACCAAGCCTTGATGGCCAACGCGATCCGCGCGCTGGCAATGGATGCAGTTCAACTCGCGAACTCGGGGCATCCCGGCGCGCCGATGGGCATGGCCGACATGGCGGTCGCGCTCTGGGGGGACCATCTGCGCCACAACCCCGCCAATCCGCACTGGTTCGACCGGGACCGCTTCGTCCTCTCGAACGGGCATGCTTCCATGCTGATCTACGCGGTGCTGCACCTCACCGGCTACGCACTGCCGGTCGAAGAGCTCAAGCGCTTCCGCCAGCTGCACAGCAAGACCGCCGGCCACCCGGAAACCGGCGTCACACCGGGTGTCGAGACCACCACCGGCCCGCTCGGCCAGGGCATCACCAACGCGGTCGGCTTTGCCCTCGCCGAGAAGCTGCTGGCCTCCGAGTTCAACCGTCCCGATCACGCCATCGTCGATCACCGCACCTACGTTTTCCTGGGTGACGGCTGCCTAATGGAAGGCATCAGCCACGAGGCAGCGGCCCTGGCCGGTGCCTGGAAGCTGGGCAAGCTGCTCGCGCTCTATGACGACAACGGCATCTCGATCGACGGCCCGGTCAAGCCCTGGTTCATCGACAACACGGCCGAGCGCTTCAGGGCCTACGGCTGGAATGTCATCGGTCCCGTCGACGGGCATGACGTGAAGGAAGTGTCCGAGGCCATCCAGCAGGCCCGACAGCAGGAGGAGCGCCCCACTCTCGTCATCTGCAAGACTCAGATCGGCAAAGGCAGCCCGAACCGTGCCAATACCGCCAAGGCCCACGGCGAGCCGCTCGGTGCCGACGAAATCGGCCTCACCCGCACCGCGCTGCAGTGGCCCCACGAGCCCTTCGAACTGCCTCAGGCGGTGTACGACGAGTGGGACGCCAAGGCCGCGGGCGCGAAGCTGGAGGCTGCCTGGAACGACAGCTTCGCCGCCTACGCGAAGCAGTACCCGGACCTCGCCGCCGAGTTCAGCCGCCGCATGAAGGGCGAGTTGCCGAAGAACTTCCACCAGACCGCCTTCGACACCGTCGTCAACGCCCACACCAAGGCCGAGACCGTGGCTTCGCGCAAGGCTTCGCAGCTCGCGCTCGAAGCCTTCACCGCCGCCCTGCCCGAGATGCTGGGCGGCAGTGCCGACCTCACCGGCTCCAACCTCACCAACACCAAGAGCACGCCGTCCCTGCGCTTCGATGCCAGCGGCGCCGTGGTGCGCACCGAGGGCGACGAGCGCCTTCCCGACGGCCTGCCGGGCCGCCACATCAACTACGGCGTGCGCGAGTTCGGCATGGCCGCCATCATGAACGGCGTGGCGCTGCACGGTGGCTTCATTCCCTACGGTGGCACCTTTCTGACCTTCAGCGACTACAGCCGCAACGCCATCCGCATGGCCGCGCTGATGAAGCAGCGCGTGATCCATGTCTTCACGCACGACTCCATCGGCCTGGGTGAGGACGGGCCGACGCACCAGTCCATCGAGCACGCGGCCGCGCTGCGCCTGATGCCCAACCTGGACGTCTGGCGCCCGGCCGACACCGCCGAGACCGCGGTCGCCTGGGCCGTCGCACTGCAGAACGCCACCCGGCCCACCGCGCTGCTGCTGTCCCGTCAGAACCTGCCCTATGCGCCCAAGACGGACCTGAGCGACATCAGCAAGGGCGCCTACGTGCTGGCCGAGCCATCGCTCAAGAAGAAGATGCAGGCCGTCATCATCGCCACCGGCTCCGAAGTGCAGCTTGCGCTCAAGGCGCAGGAGCTGCTGGCCACCAAGAAGATCGCCGTGCGCGTGGTCTCCATGCCTTCCACCACCACCTTCGACCGCCAAAGCGTAGCCTACAAGAAGAGCGTGCTGCCCCAGGGCACGCCGCGCATCGCGGTCGAAATGGGCGCCACCGACGGTTGGTGGAAGTACGGCGTCGCCGCCGTGGTCGGCATCGATACCTACGGCGAATCCGCCCCGGCCGGCGTACTCTTCAAGCATTTCGGCTTCACGGCGGAGAACGTCGCCGCCACGGTCGAAGCAGCCCTCGCGCGCTGAAGCGCCGACACACCGGGAACCCTCGTTTTCAACCATCCAGGAGCAAACCACATGGCTATCAAACTCGGCATCAACGGCTTCGGTCGCATCGGTCGCAACGTGCTGCGTGCGGCGGTGCAGAACTTCAAGAACGACATCGAGATCGTCGCCATCAACGACCTGCTCGAGCCCGAATACCTGGCCTATATGCTCCAGTACGACTCGGTCCATGGCCGCTTCGAGGGCGAGATCCAGGTCGAAGGCAACACGCTGATCGTCAACGGCAAGAAGATCCGCCTCACGCAGGAGCGCGACCCTGCCAACCTCAAGTGGAACGAGGTGGGTGCCGACGTGGTGCTCGAATCCACCGGCCTCTTCCTCACCAAGGAGAGCTGCCAGAAGCACCTCGACGCCGGCGCCAAGAAGGTGATCATGTCTGCGCCCAGCAAGGACGACACCCCCATGTTCGTCTACGGCGTGAACGACAAGAAGTACGAGGGCGAGGCCATCATCAGCAACGCCAGCTGCACCACCAACTGCCTGGCGCCCCTGGCCAAGGTGCTCAACGACAAGTGGGGCATCAAGCGTGGCCTGATGACCACCGTGCACGCCGCCACCGCCACGCAGAAGACCGTGGACGGCCCCAGCAACAAGGACTGGCGCGGCGGCCGCGGCATCCTGGAGAACATCATCCCTTCCTCCACGGGCGCGGCCAAGGCGGTGGGCGTGGTCATTCCCGAGCTCAACAAGAAGCTCACCGGCATGAGCTTCCGCGTGCCGACCTCCGACGTGTCGGTGGTCGACCTGACGGTGGAGCTGGTCAAGGAAGCCACCTACAAGGACATCTGCGCCGAAATGAAGGCCCAGAGCGAGGGTGCGCTCAAGGGCGTGCTGGGCTACACCGAAGACAAGGTGGTGGCCACCGACTTCCGCGGTGACCCCCGCACCTCGATCTTCGACGCCGAGGCCGGGATCGCGCTCGACGGCACCTTCATCAAGCTGGTGAGTTGGTACGACAACGAGTGGGGCTACTCCAACAAGTGCCTGGAGATGGTGCGCGTGGTGGCCCGATAACCCTGCCCGCCCTCCATCCGCTTGCACTTCCAACGCGCCTTCGGGCGCGTTTTTGCTGCGCTGCATCTTTCCAACGGGTGTCCGCCGGTCTCGTCACCAGTCTTTTTCGCCGATCCGCATGGCCTGCCCCCAGCCGCGGTCGGGCATGTCGTGGGCGTGGTACAGCTGCCGGCCCTGGCTCAGGTAGCTGAAGACGCCGCGGCGCGAGAGCGCATCGGCCACCACGCGGGAACCGAGCGGTGGCTTGCCGGGCGGTGCGGACATGAAGGCCGTCTTGTGGTGAACGCCCTGGCGTTGCGCGCGTGGAAGGCGTTCGCCCACCAGCCGGTCGAGCACCACGCTCGAGAGTTGTTGAGCCCCGCCGTGGCCGGGTATCTGCATCACGCGCATGTTGGTGCGCACGGCCTGGCCCAGTTGGTCGGCGCAAGCGCAGGAGTGCGTCAGCGCGCGCAGGCCGGCACTGCCCGTCAGCAGCACGCCGCGGCCCTCGAATTCGCCGTACAGCACCGCGCCGGACTCGTCCTCGGGGCTGGAATTCGGGCGGTGCGGCAGCGGCTCGTAGTCCCAGCGGCTGCCGAAGCTGGCGCTCGCCAGGCGTGCCCACCGGGCCGCGTCGGCCAGGGTCAGTCCCGCGAGCAGCGGGCGCGGCCGCGCGAACAGCGGCAGCAATTCCTCCATGTACCACTCGCGGTTGGGCGACAGCACGGTGAACGGGCCGATCGTCGCACCGGCGTAGGGTTCGTGGATGCGGATCCGGCGCTTCAGCGCGAGCTGCTCCAGGCGGCGGCCGACGGCGGTGTCGGAGGGCAAATTGCGCAGCCCGTACATCCACGGCCGGTGCATCCACAGAAAGCCGATGCTGCAGCGTTCAAACACCTGTTCAAGGCCATCGGCGTGGGCTGTGTTCGGCTGGGAGCAGACCACGAAATCCACGTGCTTGGTGCCGCAATGCTCGCGGACGTGCCGCACCAGTTCCGTCCCCGTGCCCTGGGTGCCGCCGTCGAACACCATCAGCCGGTAATTGCCGGGTGCGCCCCAGCGAACAATCATTGCAGCGCCGCCGGTCTTGCCGGCGAAAAAATCGACCTCGTAGCCCATGGAAATACTCCCTGATTTGATGCATCAGCTGGACTGATGCGGGTTTTTGGCGGGGCGAGTGTAACAAGATTCATCGACCTCGCCACCGATATCATCTGCATCATGTCAGTTCATGCAGTCAAGACGGCGCTCGGTGACGCGGTCGACCTTCGCGCAGGCCATCCCTTCCGCGGCGCCATCGAGGACGTGCACGACGGCCCGGTGCGCGCGGTGCAGATGAAGGACCTCGATCCTCTGGCGGGCGTCGAATGGCGCGGGGTCATCCGCACCAGGCTGGCCGGCCGGCGTCCGCCGTACTGGCTGGCCGACGGGGATCTGCTGTTCGTGGCACGGGGCACCCGTTTCTACGCCGTTTGCGTGGACGCACCGCCCGGGCCGGCCGTCTGCGGTCCGCACCTTTTTCACCTGCGCATCCATTCGGGCCGCGCGCTGCTGCCCGCGTTCCTCGCGTGGCAGATCAACCAGGGTCCCTTTCAACGCGCCCTGCAGCGCGCGGCCGAGGGCTCCAGCCAGCTGAGCGTGCGCCGGCCCGTGCTCGAATCGCTGACGGTGGGCATTCCGCCGCTTTGCGATCAGGAGCGCATCGTCGCGATGGCCCGGCTCGCCAGGCGCGAGCGCGAACTGCACCAGCTGCTGCTGCGCAATCGCGAGATGCAGTTCCAATCGATCGCGGAGGCGCTCGCCGGCGCCTCGAGCGATCCATCCACCGCACACAGGGAGCCCGACAAGCTATGAGTCAGACAGCCATCGGTCAGGACAGCATCAACGCCGCGCTGTGGGCGGCTTGCGACACCCTCCGAGGGGTCGTCGACCCGAGCACCTACAAGGACTATGTCCTGCCCATGCTCTTCCTCAAATACGTCTCCGACGCGTGGCAGGACCACTGCGACACCTACAAGGCGCAGTACGGAGACGCAAACGACCTGATCGAAGAACTGCTCAAGACCGAACGCTTCATCCTGCCGCCCGGCGCCAGCTTCCAGGCGCTTCACGCGGCCCGCTTCGAGCCCGGCAACGGGGAGCGCATCGACCGCGCCCTGCACGCCGTCGAGGATGCCAACATCGCCAAGCTGCGCGACGTGTTCCAGAGCATCGGCTTCAATTCGAGCAAGCTCGGCGACGAGCGGCAGAAGAACGACATCCTGCGCCACCTGCTCGAGAACTTCGCCAGGCCCGAACTCGACCTGCGCCCCAGCCGCCTCGGCGAACTCGACCTGATCGGGAACGCCTACGAGTACCTCGTCAGCCGCTTTGCGTCCTCGAGCGGCAAGACCGCCGGCGAGTTCTACACCCCGCCCGAGGTCTCCCGCCTCATGGCGCAACTCATGAACCCGCAGCAAGGCGACGAGATCTGCGATCCGGCCTGCGGCTTCGGCTCCCTCTTGCTCCAGTGCGGCCGGCTGATCCGTGAACGCACCGGTACCCGGCGCTATGCGCTCTTTGGCCAGGAGGCCATCGGCAACACCTGGGCCCTGGCCAAGATGAACCTGTTCATGCACGGCGAGGACAACCACCGCATCGAGTGGGGCGACACCCTTCGCAACCCGAAGCTGCTGACGAGCGACTCCGGGCTGCGCCGCTTCGACGTCGTGGTCGCCAATCCCCCGTTCAGCCTGGAGAAGTGGGGGCACGAAGCCGCGGAGAGAGACCGGTTCCGCCGCTTTGCCCGCGGCGTGCCGCCCCGCACCAAGGGCGACTACGCCTTCATCCTTCACATGGTGGAGACCATGAAGCCCGGCAGCGGGCGCATGGCGGTGATCGTGCCCCACGGCGTCCTGTTCCGCGGCGCCGCCGAAGCACGCATCCGGCGGCGCCTGGTCGAGGAGAACCTGCTCGACGCCGTCATCGGCCTGCCCGAGAAGCTCTTCTACAGCACCGGCATCCCGGGCGCGATCCTCGTGTTTCGGAAGAGCAAGGCCGATGACGAAGTGCTTTTCATTGATGCCAGCCGTGGCTACGAGGCTGGCAAGACCCAGAACAGGATGCGCGCGCAAGATGTGCGCCGCGTGCTGGATACCTATGCCGCGCGGAAGCCGGTGAACACGTACGCGCACGTCGCGACACGCGCGGAGATCGCAGCGAACGAGTTCAACCTCAATCTTTCACGCTACGTGAACGCCTTCGAGAACACAGTGTTCATCGACAACGCCTTGCTGCAGGAGGAACGCGAGGAGTTCCAGCGGGAGCTTGCCGACATCGACGGACAGATCGCTGAACACTTGGCGGAGATGAGGCCATGAGCGTCACGGCCGTGACCGCCGACCCTTCCCCTGCCCGCATCGACGCGCTGCACTTGCTCTGCAAGCTCGGCTGGAACTACATCGGCACCGCCGAATGCCTCGCGCTGCGGGGTTCGACCCGCCGCGTCCTGCTCAAGCCGCGCCTCATCGAATTCCTTCAAAGCCGCCGCTTCGACTACAGGGGCGATGCCTGCCGCCTGTCGCCCGGGGCCATCGACCAGATCCTGCGCGAGCTGTCGGCGGTCGGGCTGGGCGAGGGGCTTCTTGCGGCCAACGAACGCCTCTATGCCAAGCTCGCCTGTGGCATCACCGTCACCGAGTTCATGCCCGACGGACAGCGGCACCAGCCGACGATTCAGGTCATCGACTGGACGGAGGCGAAAGCCAACCGCTTCGACGTGACGGACGAACTGGACGTGCTTTCCAGTCATGGCACGCACCATCGCACGCCGGACGTCGTGGGCTTCGTCAACGGCATTCCGCTGGTCGTCATCGAAGCCAGGGAACCGCAAGAGCAATCCGGCAGCAGCATGGCCGATGCGATGGTGCGCGCAGGCATCGACGCGCAGCTGCGAAACCAGCGCGAAGACGAGATTCCTCATCTTTTCGCCTACGCGCAATTGCTGTTGTCGATCGGCCGGCTCGAGGGCCGCTATGGCACCACCGCCACACCGGCCAGGTTGTGGGCGCGATGGGACAGGGAAGAGGAATTCGACGATGCGCACGTCAGCGTGCTGAAGAACTCGCCGCTGTCCGCCGCCGCCGAGGCGGCGCTCTTTCACGACCAGCCGCACACGATCCGCGAGTCCTTCGGGTCGGCCGGAGCCCATCCCTCGCCGCCCAACGACCAGGACCGCCTGCTGGTCAGCCTGCTGACGCCGCAGCGCCTGCTCGATCTTCTGCGCGGCTTCGTCCTGTTCGACAGCAGGATCGGGAAGATCGTGGCGCGCCATCAGCAGTTCTTCGGCGTGCGTGCGCTGCTGAGGCGCCTGGTCCTGCGGCGTGCGGATGGCGCGCGCGAAGGCGGGGTGATCTGGCACACCGCGGGCTCGGGCAAGAGCTTCACGATGGTGTTCCTCGCCAAGGCCTTGCTGCTGCACGAGGACTCGAGGGAATGCCGGCTGGTGGTGATCACCGATCGGCGCGATCTCGAAGGGCAACTCGCGCGCAACTTCATGGCCGGCGGCGCCTTTGGCGCATCCATCGCCACGCAAAAGGAGGGCGAGCAGAGCAAGGCCATGACGGGGCGTGACCTGGCCCGGCGCATCGGCCGGGGCACGAAGCGCATCACCTTCGCGTTGCTGCAGAAGTTCCATACCGCCTCGAGGCTGGTGGCTTGCCGCAACGATTCCCCCGACATCGTGGTGCTGGTGGACGAAGGCCACCGCAGCCATGGCGGAGAGCTGCACGCGCGCATGAAGAAGGCGCTGCCTCGTGCCGCCTACGTGGCTTTCACCGGCACGCCGCTGCTGAAGGACGAGAAGACGGCGCAGAAGTTCGGTCCCATCGTCCACGCCTACACCATGCAGCGTGCGGTGCTGGACCGTGCCGTCGTGCCGCTGCTCTACGAAGAGCGGATGCCGGAACTGTCCGTCGATGCGGAAGCCGTCGACCGCTGGTTCGACGGTATCACCGCGGGCCTGGCGCCGGCGCAGCGCGCCGCCCTGAAGAAGAAGTACGCCAGGAGCGGCGCCATCCACGGCGCGCCCGGGCGCATCGCGCTCATCGCGTGGGACATCGCGACGCACTTCCACCAGAACATCAAGAGCAAGACGCCGGGTCTCAAAGGCCAGCTGGCCACGGCCAGCAAACTCGATGCGATCCGCTACAAGAAGGCGCTCGTCGCGACCGGCCTGGTCACGAGCGAGGTCGTGATCTCCCCGCCCGACCTGCGCGAGGGCATCACCGACATCGCCGAGGCCGGCATGTTGGAGGTGCAGGCCTGGTGGAAGCAGAACGTGCTGGATCAGGGCGTGGATACGGCCAGCCGCGACAGCCGCGTGCTGCAGAGCTTCGGGACCGACGACGGACCCGACCTGCTGATCGTGGTCGATCGCCTGCTGACCGGCTTCGATGAGCCACGCAATGCCGTGCTCTACATCGACAAGCCGCTGAAGGGCCACACCCTGATCCAGGCCGTCGCCCGCGTGAACCGGCTGCACGAAGCCAAGCGGCATGGCCTCCTGGTGGATTACCGCGGCATCCTGAAGGAGCTGGACACGGCGGTCCGTGCCTACCAGAACCTCGAGACCCGTACCCAAGGCGGCTTCGACATCGGCGATCTCGAAGGACTCTATGCGCGGGTCGGCACCCGGAACCAGCAAGTGCCGGCGCCGGCCGGCAGCCTGCCCGACGAGCACATCATCGGGACGGGCGTGCACGAAAACGACAGCGCCCCCTACCTCGTGCACGGCCTGTGCGCACCCGAGGTCCTGGAGACCTGGTCGCCGGACAAGGCGCGCAGCGAGGCGGCGCTCATGCAGGCGCGCCTGCGCAAGGCCATCGAGCAGGATCTGGCAGACGATCCCTACGCGCAGAAAGTCTTCTCCGAGTTGCTGAAGGATGCGATCGCGCAGGCGGAGGCGCTGTTCGACCACCCGCGCCGGCAGTACGCATTGCTCCGCGCCTTCGAGCGAGACGTGGACACGCGCGCCACGCCCGGCATGCCGAACATCCTGGCGAACAGTCCGAAGACCCGGGCCTACTACGGCGCCATTCTGTTGGCGCTGGGCGAAGAGGCGGCGAGCCTCGGCGAAGCGCAGCGCAAGGCGCACGTCGACCAAGCGCTCGCCATCGGCCATGCGGTCGAGGCCGCGATGGCCGAGCATTCCTTGAGTCCGCAGGATATCGAGTCGACCATTCGCAAGAGCCTGCTCCAGCTGCTTTATGCGCCCCTGGGCCTGGCCCGGACGAACGAGGTGATTGGCCATGTGCTGCGGGTCACCCGCGTGAGCCTGGCGCGGCAGGCATGAGTGGCGCGGCGCGCGTTTCAGTGCCTGCTGCAAGTACCGCTGCACTGGTACGCACGGTCAACCTCTGATCCCTCTCTCTCTCTCTTTCTCTGGGAGAGGTTGGGGGTGAGGGCACTGGGACTTTGTTTTGGCGTTGTTGTTGTTGTTGCTTGGACTTGGCGTTCGGGGCTTTGTTTTGGCCTTGCTGGTTGTGTGGCGCAGGAGCCGGGAATTCGCCCCGGCGGGCGAGTTACTTTCTTTGTCTCGCCAAAGAAAGTAACCAAAGAAAGGCGACCCCACTGCGCGTGTCCCTCCGCTTCGCTCCGGGCAACCTGCGGTGCTCGCGCATCCGGCCCCGCCGCAGAACTCGCTACGCGCCCTTCGGGCGCTGCGCTCAAACAGCTGCGGCGAGTCAGTTCACGAAGCACGCCTGTCCTTCGGCAGGC
>NZ_BAABGJ010000022.1:0-16120 GCF_039541515.1 Variovorax defluvii | reverse complement strand
TTTCTTTGGTTACTTTCTTTGGCGAGACAAAGAAAGTAACTCGCCCGCCGGGGCGAATTCCCGGCTCCTGCGCCAAACAACCAACAAGGCCAAAACAAAGCCCCCAGTGGCAAGCCACCCCAAGAACAACCCCCAACCAAAGGCCGCCCAGAGCCCCCACCCCCTCCCAACCCGAGAAGAAGCAATACAAGGAGCCCTCATGAGCGCAGCCCAATGGCGCCGTGCCATGCGCTCCCCCCCCACCACCGGCGCCCAGCCGCGCACACTCGCGTCCGTCCCCGCCATCGCCGTGCCCCCCGAGCCCCGGTCGCCAGCCCCCCGCGACTGGTTGCCCGCCCTGCGCCGCACCATCCGCGCGCGCCACCTCGTCGTCATCGCAGCGCTCCTGGTCTTCCCCTTCATCGCCACCCCCTTCATCACCTTCCAGGTCGCCGCCCAATCCCTCGTCCTGGGCCTGGTCGCCCTTTCCCTCACCTTCCTCGCCGGCTACGGCGGCATGGTCTCCCTGGCACAGATGACGGTCGCCGGCATCGCCGGCTATGCCCTGGCCATCCTGGGCACCAGCAGCAGCGGCGCCGACATCGCCCTGCGCTGGCCCTGGTGGGTCGCCGTCCCTTTCGCCCTCTTCATCGCCACCCTCTGCGCGACGCTGATCGGCTGGCTCTCGGTCCGCACCGAGGGCATCTACACCATCATGATCACGCTGGCGATCGGCGTGGCCTTCTACTACCTGGTGCTGCAGAACTACAGCGTCTTCAACGGCTTCCAGGGCCTGCGCGAGGTCTATCCGCCGAAGGTGTTCGGCCTCGACTGGCGCGCCCCGGTGCCCTTCTACTTCCTCTGCCTGGCCTGCGCGATGGCGGGCTACTGCCTCGTGAAGTGGGTGGTGCGCGCGCCCTTCGGCATCGCGCTGCAGGGCATCCGCGACAACCCGCGGCGCATGGCGGCGCTGGGCTACCACGTGGTCGCGCACCGCGTCGCGGCCTATGCGCTGGCGGGGCTGCTGGCCGCGGTCGGCGGCGTGCTGCTGGTCTGGTACAACGGGCTGATCACGCCGGGCTCGGTCAGCACCTCCTGGCTCATCAACATCCTCGTCGTCGCCGTGCTGGGCGGCATGCGTCACCCGATCGGCGCCTTCCTCGGCGCGATCCTCTTCGTGCTGCTGCAGACCTTCGCGATCGACCTGATCGACCGCGAGCGCTTCAACCTGCTGATCGGCGGCATCTTCTTCGCGATCGTCCTGTTTTCCCCCGACGGCCTGCTCGGCCTGTGGGCGGCGCTGCGCGTCCGCCTCGGTTCGAGGCGAGGCTTGACTTCCAACCAAAGGAGACAACCGTGAACGTGAACATGAAGCGACTCTGGGTTCGTTCGATGTTGGGTGCGGCCGCGCTGGCGGCGATGGCGGGCGGCAGTGCGTGGGCACAACAGGGCCAGCCGGTCAAGATCGGCCTGCTCGCCACGCTGGAAGGCCCCTTCGCGGCCGGCGGCGCGGACGGCATGCGCGGCGCGGAACTGGCGGTCAAGCAGCGCGGCGGGATGGTGGCCGGCCGCAAGATCGAGATCATCAAGGCCAGCTCCGACGCCAAGCCGGACGTGGCCGTCAACGCCACGCGCAAGCTGGTCGAACAGGACAAGGTGGACATCATGGTGGGCCCGCTGTCCGGCGGCGAGGGCATCGCGGTCAAGGACTATTCGAAGACGCAGCCGCAGGTGACCTTCATCAACGGCGCATCGGGCGCGCAAGGCACCACGCTGGACAGCCCGAGCCCGAACTTCTACCGCTTCAACACCGAGGGCGCGCAGTGGATGGTGGGCCTGGGCAAGGCGGCCATCGCCAAGGGCTACAAGAAGGTGATGGTGATCGCGGAGGACTACGCCTTCCCCTACTCGCAGGTGCAGGGCTTCATGACCGAGTTCTGCAAGGCCGGCGGCAAGGTGCCGGAAAAGGCCTGGGTGCCGCTGGGCGGAAAGGACTATTCGTCCGTCATCGCCAAGATCCCGAAGGACGTGGACGCGCTGCTGGTGGTGCTCGGCGGCGCCGACGCGGTGAACTTCCTCACGCAGTACGAGAACGCCGGCGGCGACAAGCCGATGCTGGGCGGCTCGATCACCGTCAGCCAGGACGTGCTGAACTACAAGGGCAAGCGCCGCGACTCGCTGGTGGGCACGCTGTCGGCCGGTCCCCTGGCCGATGCCTACGACGGCGCGGACTGGAAGGCCTTCGTCGCCGACTACCAGAAGACCTACCCGGTCTCGGCCGGCGGCTTCCCGAGCCCGAGCCTGTTCGCCTACGTGTACTACGTGAACATGAAGGCGGCGCTGGACGGGCTGGACGCGGTGAAGGGCGACCTCTCCGGCAACCAGGCCAAGTACCGCGAGGCGCTGCAGAAGATGACGCTCAAGACGCCGACCGGCGACGTGAAGCTCGACGGCAACCGCCAGGCGATCGGCACCACCTTCGTGACCGAGGTGGTGAAGGACGACAAGGGCAACCTCTTCAACAAGGTGCACAGCAAGATCGACAACGTCGACCAGTTGCTGGGCATGAAGAAGGAAGAGTTCAAGATCGGCTCGCGGGACGTTCCGTCTTGCCCATGAAATGTTGCCCTCCCCCAGGCTCCCCCACTTCGTGGGGTCCGCCGACCCCCTACCCAGCGGCCCGGCAAAGCCGGTTCCGCGGGTGCTCCCGAAGGGACCGGCTTCGCGGCCTACGTGACTGAAAGGAGAACGGCAATGGCTTCGGTCAGCACCTTGCGCGCCGCCACCGCCGCGCCCGCACGGGCCGCGGCGGCCGCGGGTGCGCATGCGCCGCTCGCCTCCAGCGACGCGCTGGTGCTCAGCGGGGTGACGCGCGCCTTCGGTGCGCTGCGTGCGGTCGACGGGGTGTCGCTGTCGGTCGCCGCCGGCGAGAAGTACGCCATCCTCGGCTCCAACGGCGCGGGCAAGACCACGCTGTTCAACACCATCACCGGCGATTTCCCGCCGACCGCCGGCCGCATTCACTTCTTCGGGGAGGACATCACCGCGCTGCCGCCCTACGACCGCATCCGCAAGGGCCTGCGGCGCACCTACCAGTCCTCGCTGCTGTTCCGCGAGCTGACGGTGCGCGACAACCTGTTCCTTGCGGTGCGCGGCGTGGCCAACGGGCGCTTCGGCTTCCTGCGCGCGGGCGCGTCGCATCCGTCGACGCTGGCCACGCAGGATCTGCTGGAACGCACGCGGCTGGCCCATCTCGCGCAGGAGCGTGTCGCCAACCTGGCGCACGGCCAGCAGCGGCAGCTGGAGATCGGCATGGCGCTGGCCGGCGCGCCGCGCCTGATCCTGTTCGACGAGCCGGCCGCGGGCCTGTCGCCGGCCGAACGGCGCGAGCTGGTGGCGCTGCTGCGCTCGCTGCCGGCCCACTTGAGCTTCGTGCTGATCGAGCACGATCTGGACATCGCCCTGCGCGTGACCGAGAAAGTCACGGTCATGCACAACGGCCGCACCCTGCGCACCGGCACGCCCGGAGAGATCGAGAACGACGCGCAGGTGCAGGCCATCTACATGGGGAGCCGGCACTGATGGCCTGGCGGCGCCGCACCGCAAACAATCCGCCCGCGGCCGTGGCGGCGGGCGGTGGCGGCCCGGTGCTGTCCGTCGAGTCGCTGGACGTCTACTACGGCCGCGCCCATGCGCTGCAGGGAGTGAGCCTCACGCTCGAGACCGGCGTGCTCGGCATCGTGGGGCGCAACGGCATGGGCAAGACCACGCTGTGCAATGCCATCACCGGCCTGGTGCCGGCGCGCGGCAGCATCCGGCTGGCGGGCGAGGAGATCCTGGGCCTGCCGCCGCACGAGATCACGCGCCGCGGCATCGCCTATGTGCCGCAGGGCCGGCGCGTGTGGCCCTCGCTCACCGTCGACGAAACCCTGCGCCTGGTGGCCGGCCACCGGCGCGAGCTGGAGCGCATCTACGCCATGTTCCCGCGCCTGGCCGAGCGCCGCGGGCACGGCGGCGCGCAGCTCTCGGGCGGCGAGCAGCAGATGCTGGCCATCGGCCGCGCCCTGCTGCTGGACCCGCGCCTGCTGGTGATGGACGAGCCCACCGAGGGCCTGGCGCCGGTGATCGTGGAGCAGGTCGCGCACTCTCTGCGCACGCTCGCGGCCGAGGGCCGCATCGCGGTGCTGCTGATCGAGCAGAACCTCGGCGTGGCGATGTCGGTGGCCGACCGCATCGGCGTGATGGTCAACGGCCGCATCGCGCAGCAGATGCCGGCCGCCCAGCTCGCGGCCGACCTGGCGCTGCAGGAGCGGCTGCTCGGGGTGCGGTCGAATGGCCATGACGAAGCGACAGCACCGCTGGCCGCGGCAGGGGGCGCCGAGCCCGCGCCGACCCAGGTCTTCACGGTGCGCCGCGCCCATGCCGATGGGGCGCCCACGATGGACGCGCTCGCGCCGCGCACCGTGCGTGGTTTCACGCGCTGGAATGCGGGTGCCGCGGCCGCCCCGGTGAACGACATACCGCGCGCGGCGGCGGCGGTCTCGCCCTCCCCCCCACCGCCCCCCGCTCCCGCGAGCGGGAGAGGGAGCCAGGGCGGGGCGGATCGGCCGGCCGCGCAGCTGTTCGACTTCCCGGTCGCGGCCGGCAGCACCCGCGCCGCCTACGTGGCCGGCACCTTCGACACCAAGGCGCGCGAGCTCTTCTTCCTGCGCCAGTGCCTGGAGCGCCTGGGCCTGCGGGTGGTGACGGTGGACCTCGCGACCTCCGGCAAGCCCTCGCCGGCCAGCGTGCACCCGCGCGAGGTGGCGCGCCACCATCCGCAGGGCGAATCGGCGGTGTTCAGCGGCGACCGCGGCAGCGCCACCACCGCGATGGCACAGGCTTTCGAAGCCTTCCTGTGCACCCGGCGCGACCTGGGCGGCTTGATTTCCGCCGGCGGCTCCGGTGGCACCTCGATGGCCACGCAGGGCATGCGCGCGCTGCCGATCGGCGTGCCCAAGGTGATGGTCTCGACCATGGCCAGCGGCGACACCCGGCCCTACGTGGGGCCGAGCGACATCTGCATGATGTACTCGGTCACCGACGTGCAGGGCATCCACCGCATCAGCGAGCAGGTGCTGTCGAATGCGGCCCACGCGCTGGCGGGGATGATCGCGCACCCGCCGGTGGTCTCCGAGGTGCGCAAGGCCGCGCTCGGGCTCACCATGTTCGGCGTCACCACGCCCTGCGTGCAGGCGGTGACCAAGCGCCTGGAGGCGGACTACGACTGCCTGGTCTTCCACGCCACCGGCGTGGGCGGCCAGTCGATGGAAAAGCTCGCCGATTCGGGCCTGCTGGCCGGCGTGATCGACGCTTCCACCACGGAAATCGCGGACGAGATCGGCGGCGGCGTGCTGTCGGCGGGGCCGGCGCGGCTGGACGTGTTCGCGCGCCATGCGCTGCCCTATGTGGGCTCCTGCGGCGCGCTCGACATGATCAACTTCGGCGCCTGGGACAGCGTGCCCGAGCGCTTCCGCGCGCGCCGGCTGTACCGCCACAACCCGACCGTGACGCTGATGCGCACCACGCCCGACGAGTGCCGGGCCATCGGCGCCTTCCTCGCCGCCAAGCTCAACGCCATGCGCGGACCGCTGCGCTTCCTGATTCCCGAGGGCGGCGTCTCGGCCATCGACCGGCCGGGACAGCCCTTCCACGACCCCGAGGCCGACCGCGCCCTGTTCGAGGCCATCGAGCAGAACTTCCGGCCCGGCGCCGGGCGGCGCCTGCAGCGCCTGCCCCTGCACATCAACGACGAGGCCTTCGCCGAGGCCCTGGTCGCGGCCTGGCGCGAGATCGCCGCGGCCGCGCCCCCTGCCCGGCAGCGCGCCTGAAGAGGGAGACGACGACATGGCACGCATCCCACGCAGCACCTTGCTCGAACGCTTCCGCGCCAAGATCGCGGCCGGCCGGCCGCTCATCGGCGGCGGCGCCGGTACCGGCCTGTCGGCCAAGTGCGAGGAGGCCGGCGGCATCGACCTGATCGTGATCTACAACTCCGGCCGCTACCGCATGGCCGGGCGCGGCTCGCTGGCCGGCCTGCTGGCCTACGGCAATGCCAACGAGATCGTCTGCGAAATGGCGCGCGAGGTGCTGCCGGTGGTGAAGCACGCGCCGGTGCTGGCCGGGGTGAACGGGACCGACCCCTTCATGATCCCGGACGAGTTCCTGCGCCGGCTGGTGTCGCTGGGCTTTTCCGGCGTGCAGAACTTCCCCACCGTGGGCCTGATCGACGGCACTTTCCGCGCCAACCTGGAAGAGACCGGCATGGGCTACGCGCTCGAGGTGGAGCTGATCGCGCGCGCCCGCGCCTTCGACCTGCTGACCACGCCCTACGTCTTCTGCGAGGCGGACGCACGCGCCATGGCCGCGGCCGGCGCCGACATCGTGGTCTGCCACCTGGGCCTGACCACGGGCGGCACCATCGGCGCCGGCACCGCGCTCACGCTGGAGGACTGCGTTCCGCGCATCAATGCCTGGGCCGCGGCGGCCCACGCCGTGAACCCGGAGGCCATCGTGCTGTGCCACGGCGGCCCCATCGCCACGCCGGAAGACGCGCAATGGGTACTGGCCCGCTGCCCGTCCTGCCACGGCTTCTACGGCGCCAGTTCGATGGAGCGCCTGCCCACCGAGGCAGCGCTGACCGAGACCACGCGCCGCTTCGTCGGCATCACGCGATAAGAGGAGACGACGTCCATGTCCGGTGCTCAATTCGGTAGTTTCATCCTGGGGCTGATCGTGGTCGCGGTCGTGGTCGCGCTGGCGGTCTGGCTGCTGCACTGGCTGTACCTGCGCAGTTCGAAGGAACGGGCCTTCGTGCGCACCGGCCTGGGTGGGCAGAAGGTGGTGCTGGACGGCGGCGCCTTCGTGCTGCCGATCGTGCACGACGTGATCCCGGTCAACATGAACACGCTGCGGCTCGAGGTCAGCCGTGGCCGCGACAAGGCGCTCATCACCAAGGACCGCATGCGCGTGGACGTGATCGCCGAGTTCTACGTGCGCGTCGCCACCCGGCCGGAGGCGGTGGCCGCGGCCGCGCAGACCCTGGGCCTGCGCACCATGGAGCCGGAACAGCTCAAGGAGCTGGTGGAGGGCAAGTTCGTCGACGCCCTGCGCACGGCCGCGGCCGAAATGACCATGGAGGAACTGCACGAGAAGCGCGGCGCCTACGTGCGCCGAGTGCGTGAATCCGTGGCCGAGGACCTGACCAAGAATGGGCTGGAGCTGGAGGCCGCCTCGCTCACCCAGCTCGACCAGACCGCGATGGAGTTCTTCAACCCCAGCAACGCCTTCGACGCCGAGGGCCTGACGCGGCTGACCGAGCAGATCGAGCACCGCAAGAAACAGCGCAACGACGTGGAGCAGGACACGCTGATCGCGATCCGCAACAAGAACCTGGAAGCCGAGAAGCTCTCCCTGGAGATCGACCGCGAGAGCGAGCATGCGCGCCTGGCGCAGCAGCGCGAGGTGGAAGTCGCGCGCGCCCGGCAGCGCGCCGAGCTGGCGGCCGAACGTGCGCAGCGCGAGCAGGATGCGGAGGGCGCGCAGATCGCGGCGAAGCAGAGCATCGACGCGGCCCGCATCCGCGCCGAGCAGACCATCGAGGAGGAGCGCATCTCGAAGGAGCGCGCCATCCAGGGCGCCGAGATCGAACGACGCCTTTCGCTGGAGCTGGCCGAGCAGCAGCGCGCCATCGCCGTGGCGCGCGAGAGCAAGGCCCAGAGCGAGGCCCAGGCCGAGGCCGAAGCCGCGCGCGCCGAGGCCGTGGCGGCCGAGGAGAAGGTGTTCACCGCGCGCGAAGTGGAGATGGCCGAGCGCAAGAAGGCGATCGAGCTGATCGCCGCGGCCCAGGTGGCCGAGCGCGACGCATTGCGCCTCACGGCCGCGGCCCAGGCCGAGAAGGACGCCAGCGCGGACCGCGGCGCCGCCCTGCGCGCGCAGGCCGAGGCGGATGCCGATGCCGAGAAGATCCGCTCCATGGCGATGCGCGTGCGCGCCGAGATCGAGGCCGAGGCGCAGCGCATGATGAACGAGGCGCACAACATGCTTTCGCCCGAGGCCCGCATGTCGGCCCTGCGCATGAAGCTGGTGGAGAAGGCCGAGGCCATCATCCGCGAATCGGTGCGGCCGATGGAGCGCATCGAGGGCATCAAGATCCTGCACGTGGACGGGCTGGGCGGCGGCGGCGGTGGCAGCGTGCCCAATGGCGAGGCGCACGGCGGCTTCGCCGACGGCCTGGTCAATTCGGCGCTGCGCTACCGCGCCCAGGCGCCGCTGGTGGACCAGTTGCTGCGCGAGATCGGCATCGAGGGCGGCGACATCCAGCGCCTGGCGGGCGAGGCCAGCGGCGCACAGGCCGCCCTGCCCTCCGGCGGCGCGAAGAAGAAGGAATAGCGCATGGTGCAGGTCTACGTCTCCAGCGTGATCGACGCCGGCGCGGACAACGTGTGGTCGCGCATCCGCGACTTCAACGGCCTGCCGCAGTGGCATCCGCAGATCGCCGACAGCCGCATCGAGAACGGCCAGCCGGCCGACCGCGTGGGCTGCATCCGCCAGTTCCACACGCAGGGCGGCGGGACGATCCGCGAGAAGCTGCTGGCGCTGTCGGATTACGAGTACAGCTGCACCTACGAAATCCTGGAAAGCCCGATGGGCGTGTCGAACTACGTGGCCACGCTCAAGCTCACCCCCGTGACGGATGGGGGGCGCTGCTTCGCCGAATGGAGCGCGGAGTTCGAATGCGCGGAGGGGCGCGAAGGCGAGCTGGCCGAAACCATCGGGCAAGGCGTGTTCCAGGCCGGCTTCGATGCACTGAAGCGCCACTTCGGAAGCCGCTGATGAACTGCAGCCCCCAGGCTCATCACTGCGTGTATTCGCTGCCCCCCGAGGGGGCTGAGTGCCGCGGCTCCGAGCCTGCCAGTGCAGGCTCGGACGGCACGAAGAGCCGTCGCGTCTCGCGACGGCGCGACCTGCAAGGTCAGGCCTCCCTTGGGGCGGCCCGGCGGGAGGCCTGATGCAAAGGGTCGTGCGCTCGACCATCATCGACGCGCCCATCGAGCGCGTCTGGGCCGTGCTGCGCGACTTCAACAGCCACGACCAGTGGCACGCGGTGGTGGAGACCAGCCGCATCGAGGGCGGCGAACGCAGCGACCAGGTCGGCTGCGTGCGCAGCTTCACGCTGCGCGACGGCAACCGCATCCGCGAGCAGCTGCTGACCCTTTCGGACACCGAGCACCGCAGCACCTACTGCATCGTGGAGGCCACCGTGCCGCTGCAACGCTACGTGGCCACCGTCACGCTGAAGCCGGTGACCGACGGCAACCGCACCTTCTGGCACTGGGAGTCCACCTTCGCCACGCCGCCCGGGCAGGAACGCGAACTGCGCGAGATGGTGGCGCGCGACGTGTACGAGGCGGGCTTCGAGAACCTGCGGCAGCATCTGCGGCAAGGCGGCGACCTGCGCACGCCCGGGCAGGCCGGACCGATGCCCTCCGCCCTTGCGTTGCCGACACGTCGCGTGGTGGTCGATCGCCATGGCAATCCCGAGGTGCTGCGCCTCGAAGACGCGGAAGCGCCGGCACCGCGCGAAGGCGAGGTGCGTATCCATCAACGGGCCGTCGGCGTGAACTTCATCGATGTCTACCTTCGGCGCGGCTGGGTCCCCGCGCCGCTGCCGCTGGTGCCCGGCATGGAAGCGGCGGGCAGCGTGCTCGACGTGGGAGCGCAGGTGGCCGGACTGCTGCCCGGCGACCGCGTCGCCTACCTGGGCCCGGTGCCGGGCGCCTACTGCGGCGTGCGCTGCGTGCCGGCCGGATGGGTGGTGCGGCTGCCCGCCGCCATCGAGGACGAGACCGCCGCCGCGCTGCTGCTCAAGGGCATCACCGCCGACTACCTGTTGCGCGACCTGGGCCAGGTGCGGCGCGGCACGCGCCTGCTGGTGCATGCCGCGGCCGGCGGCGTGGGCCTGCTGCTGTGCGCCTGGGCGCGGCGACTCGGCGCGACCGTGCTCGGCACCGTGTCGAGCGAGGAGAAGGCCCGCGTGGCGCGCGAGCATGGCTGCGAGCACGTGATCGTCACGCGCGACTACCGCTTCGCCGATGCGGTGCAGCGCCTGTGCGGCGGCGTGGACGTGCTGGTCGACGGCCTGGGCGACGCGGCCCGCGACGAGAACCTCGCGGCCCTGGCGCGGCGCGGCCACTGGATCAGCCTGGGCCAGGCCAGCGGACCGCTCGCGGCGCTGGCGCCTGATGCGCTTGTCGCCAAGTCGCTGAGCTTCTCGCGGCCAGTGGTGTTCGACTACGTCGCGACGCCGGCCCAGCTCGCCGAGCGCGCGCAGCGCGTTTGGGATGCGCTGGGCGATGGCAGCATCCGGCTGCCGCCCATCGAGCGCCATTCACTCGAATCGGCAGCGCGGGCCCATGAGCGCCTGGAATCGCGCGCCACGCTCGGCGCGCTGGTGCTGCTGCCCTGAGTGAGCCGCCTGACGCCCTTGATCCGCCTTTGAACGAACCCGAGGAGCCATCCCATGATCGTCGGCATGAACCACTTCACCGTGACCGCGGAGGACGAGCAGGAGACCCTGAACTTCTACACCGGCCTGCTCGGCCTGCGGGTCGGCCCGCGGCCGGAGCTCGGTTTTCCCGGCGCCTGGCTCTACGGCGACGGACCGCAGGCCCTGGTGCACCTGTACTTCGGCCGGCCGGTGCCGGCGCAGCGCACGGGCGTGATCGACCACATGGCCTTCACCGCGCGCGACCTGCGGGCGGTGAAGGCGCGCTTCGATGCGCGCGGGGTGAAGTACGAACTGCGGCAACAGGCGGGGGCCGGAACCTGGCAGCTGTTCTGCCATGACCCGAACGGGGCGAAGGTGGAGCTAGATTTCGATGCGGCGGAGCAGCCTTGAGGCAGGACGCTGCCGCCAGCGTCGGTCTCTGCGACCTATGAAGCCGGCTTGCTGGTGGAGGGCACGCTCCAAGGCAGCCACGAAGCCCATCGCCGCCTGCTCGGCGTTCTCGCTCGCCGGGTCAACCGATCATCAGCTCCAGATCGGCCGCCAGCTCCTCGGGTGCCGGCATCTCCTCCAGGCTGTCGGCCGGCAGCCCCAGGGCCTTCAGGACCTCCGCCGGGCGGGCCGCACCGGAAGCCACGGCGCCGTCGCGGTCCAGCGCCATGCGCCAGACGCCCAGGTGGAGCAGGCCCGCCAGCGGATCGAAGGACGGCCTGTCCAGCGGACGGGCGAAGGCGCCCAGCGCGGTCACGTATTCCTCGGAAAAGTCCCAGCGCGACGCCAGCCTGGCGCTCACGTCGCCATAGTGGAAGCCGAAGGCCTGCTCCTCGGCCGCGAAGCGGCGCATCGAATCGAAGGTAGAAGCCGCGTTGACTGCGGCGACTTCATCGGGTCGGACCATGGCCATGATCAGGTGGCCGATGGCGTACATGCTGCCGACGGTGAAGGCCAGGTTCGGGTCGACCGAGCGGCCCAGCCCGGCCAGGTGGCGGGCCACGGAGGCCACGCGCAGGCTGTGGCGCCAGAAGCCCGGCAGGTTGACGTGTGGCACCTTCTGGAAGGTGCCCGTGAGATTGGCGCTGATCACCAGCGTGCGGATGGCGGACAGCCCGAGCATCCGGATCGCCTCTTCCATGGAGGACACCTTCCGGCGCAGCCCGTAGAAGGGCGAGTTCGCCAGGCGCAGCATGCGGGCCGTGAGGACCTGGTCGGCCTCGATCTTGCGGGCCACCTGCGACAGGGAGGCGTTTTCGTTGGCCAGCACCTCGATCAGGTCGCGGACCACCTTGGGCACGGTGGGGAGGGTATGGTTCTGTGCGAACAGCTGTTCGACGTCTGCGGCTGGCATGTTGGGCGGACCCGGAAGAGTGGGATGGCGGTGTAGGCGATTGTCTTACATGCAGCGGAGCCGACGGCGCCGGGCACGGTGGCCCGGCGGCATATCCGTGCTATCGGCCGTCTTTCCGATTTCTTGAGGGCGGCGTCCATCCCGGCCCGCGCCCCGCCACCGCCGGGTCGATCAGGGCGAGACGTAGTCCGACACGACCTTCCACTTGCCGTCGACGATCTGCGACAGCCGCGACTGGTCGTTGCCCAGGCGCTTGGTGGCGGTGAAGGTCATCTTCGGCGCGCCGAACATGTCAGGCTCGAAGGTCATGCTGTCCATCGCCTTGACGAAGCTGTCTGTCGTGAGGTTGGGCCCGGCCTTCTGCGCGGCCTTGATGAAGTCGTCGATGATCGTGTACCCGTAGACCGAGAACACGGTCGGGTCCTCGTTGAACTTGGTCTTGTACTTGTTGGCCCAGAAGCGGATCGCCTGCGAGGCCTCGTCCAGGTAGGGATTCTGCGCACTGTGGGTGGCATAGATCCCGTCCATGGCCTTGCCGCCGAGCTTGTGGATCAGGTCGGTATAGGCCGCGCTGGAGCCCAGGAAGACCGGGTTGAAGCCGGTCTTGCGCGCCTCGCCCACCGTGCCGATGGTCTCCCGGATGATGGTACCGAGCACCACCAGGTCGCAGTTGGCGGCCTTCATCTTCGCGACCTGGGAGGAAAAGTCGGTGGCGCCGCGTTTGTACGAGGTCTTCTCGGCGAGCTCCATGCCCACCGTCTTCAGGCCGGCCTCGGCCCCGCGCTGCACCTCCAGGCCGAACTCGTCGTCCTGGTAGATGGTGCAGACCTTCTTGGCATTCTTGTCCTTGATCATCTTCGGCAGAGCCAGGCGCATCTGGTCGTAGTAAGTGGCGGCGAAGGAGTACTTGAGCCGGTGATGCGGCTCGTACATCTCTCTGGCCGCAGTGATCGGGAAGAAATTCACCACGTTCTTCTCGAACTGCACTGGCATCGCCGCCATGTTCTGGGCCGTGCCGATGTGGCCGGCCATGATGAAGATCTTGTCCTGGTTGACCAGCTTCTGCGCCGCCAGCACGGCCTTCTTGGGGTCGTAGCCCGAGTCTTCGACCAGCAGCTTGAGCTTGCGGCCGTTCACGTCGCCCTGCTCGTTGAGCTCGTCCACGCGCAGCTGCATGCCGTTGCGCGCCTGCTTGCCGTAGCCGGCCAGCGGACCGGAGAGGTCCTGGATGGTGCCGATGCGGATCTCGTCCTTGGTGACACCCTGCTGCGCGAACGCGCCCGACCCGGCGAGCGCCACCGCAGCGACTGTCCATCGAATGCCTGCCTTCTTCATTGCCCATCTCCTTCGTTGTGGATCGGATCATTCGGGGAACACCCCGCAGCCGCCTTGGCCGGGCCGGCTAATACATGGCGTCGATGCGTTCGGCGTACTTGGCCTGCACCAGCTTGCGCTTGAGCTTCATGGTGGGCGTGAGCTCCTCGTCCTCTGCGGAGAGTTGGGTCTCCAGGAGGAAGAACTTCTTGATCTGCTCGACGCGCGCGAACTTCGCGTTGACGCGGTCGATCTCGCCCTGGATCAGGTCCAGCACTTGCGGCGCGCGCGTGAGGCTCTGGTAGTTGCTGAAGGGCACGTCGTGGTCCTGCGCGAATTTCTCGACGTTCTCCTGATCGATCATGATGATCACCGTGAGGTAGGGCCTGGCGTCGCCGATCACCACGGCGTCCGTGATGTAGGGGCTGAACTTGAGCTCGTTTTCCAGCTCGCTCGGGGTGATGTTCTTGCCCCCTGCCGTGATGATGATGTCCTTCATCCGGTCGGTAATGCGGAAATACCCGTCCTCGTCCATGGCGCCCACGTCGCCGGTGTGCAGCCAGCCTTCGGGGTCGATCGCCTCGGCCGTCTTCTCGGGCAGGTTGAGGTAGCCCATGAAGACGTTGGTGCCGCGCACCAGGATCTCGCCGGTGGCGGGATCGACACGCACCTCGTTGTATCCGGCGGCCGGGCCGATGGAGCCGGGCTTGATGCGCCCGGCCGGCATGCCGGTGGCGGCGCCGCAGGTTTCGGTCATGCCCCAGACCTCCAGCATGGGCACGCCCAGGGCCAGGTACCACCTGATCAGCTCGGGCGAAATCGGCGCCGCACCGGTGACCAGGAAGCGCGCGCGGTGGATGCCGATGAACTTGCGCACGTTGTCCAGCGCCAGCCAGCGCGCGAGCATGAACTTCAGGCGCAGGGCCGCGCCCACCGGCTGCCCCGCCAGCACGCGCTCGGCAATGGCGCCGCCCACGCCGATGGCCCAGCCGTAGGCGGCCTGCTGCAGGCGGCTCGCCTCCTTGAGCGCGATCATCACGCCGGAGTAGAACTTCTCCCACACGCGCGGCACGGCGGTGAAGACGGTCGGCGCGATCTCGCGCACGTTCTCGGGGACCGTCTCGGGGTTCTCGACGAAGTTGAGGATGGCGCCGGTGTACAGGGAGAAGTACTCGCCGCCCAGGCGCTCGGCGATGTGGCACAGGGGCAGGAAGCACATGCGCTCGTCGTGCTCGTCCTGGGCGACCAGGGTGTTGTAGCCGCGCACGGTGTGGACCAGGCCGCGGTGGCAGTGCATGGCGCCCTTGGGCTTGCCCGTGGTGCCGGACGTGTAGACGAGGATGGCCAGGTCGTCCGGCCGGCAGCCGGCGATGCGCTGCTCCAGCTCCTGCGCATGGCCCTGCAGGTGCTCGCGGCCGAGGGCGCGCAAGGCGTCGAGGCTGATCACGCCGGGGTCGTCCAGCTCCCGCAGTCCCTTCATGTCGAAGACGACGATCCGGCGCAGGTCCGGCAGCGCGGCGCGCACTTCGAGTGCCTTGTCGAGCTGCTCGTCGTCCTCGACGAAGAGGATGGTGCTGCGCGAGTCCTCGCACAGGTACTGCAGCTGCGAGGCGGCATCGGTCGGGTAGATGCCGTTGGCCACGCCGCCGCAGCTGAGCACCGCGAGGTCGGCCAGCACCCATTCGACGACGGTGTTGGCGAGGATGGAAGCGCACTCGCCCGGTGCGAAGTCGAGCGCCATGAGACCGCCGGCGATCTCGCGCACCGCCTCGGCGGTCTGGCGCCAGGTCCAGCTGCGCCAGATGCCGAACGCCTTCTGCCGCATCCAGACGTGGTCGGCGCGGGCGGCGGCGGCGTTCCAGAAGATGGCCGGGAGGGTCTCGCCGGCGATGACGATGCCGGTGCGGGGCCGGATGTGCTCGATGTCCCAGAGTCCGCGGGCGGCCATGGTGCTCACCTCCAGGTCTTCTTCTTTTTCCAGCGGCGTTCGCCGCGCACGCCTTCGTCCTTGAGGCCGAGGTAGAACTCCTTGATGTCCTCCTTTTCGCGAAGGCGCTCGCAGGTGTCTTCCATGACGATGCGGCCGTTCTCCAGCACGTAGCCGTAGTCGGCGGCGTTGAGCGCCATGTTGGCGTTCTGCTCGACCAGCAGGATGGTGGTGCCGCGCTCGCGGTTGATGCGCACCACGATCTCGAAGATCTCGCGGGTGAGCTTGGGGGAGAGGCCGAGGCTGGGCTCGTCGAGCAGGATCAGCTTGGGGGCCGCCATGATGGCGCGGGAGATGGCCAGCATCTGCTGCTGGCCGCCGGAGAGCAGGCCGGCGTGCTGCGTGGCTCGCTCGCGGAGGATGGGGAAGTAGCCGTAGACCGTTTCCATGTCGCGGGCGACGCCGTCGCGGTCCTGGCGGGTGTAGGCGCCCATGAGGAGGTTGTCCTTGACCGACAGCAAAGGGAAAACTTCTCGGCCTTCGGGGACGTGGCACAGACCCTGCTGGACGATGTGCGCCGGGTCCTTGGCGGTGATGTTGCGGCCCTCGAATTCGATGCTGCCCTTGCGAGGGTCGATGATGCCGGAGATGGTTTTCAGGATGGTGGTCTTGCCGGCGCCGTTGGAGCCCAGGACGGTGGCGATCTCGGCTCGGCGCACTTTGAGGCTGACTCCGCGGATGGCTTTGATGGGACCGTAGGCGCTTTCGACGTTGAGCAATTGGAGGACGGAGTCGTCGGTCATTGGCCTGCTTCCTTGTCTTGCTCGGTCTTGGTCTGGGAGAGGGTTGGGGTGAGGGCTCTGGGCCTTTGCTTTGGCGTTGTTCTTGTTGTGGGTTGGACTTGGCGTTCGGGGCTTTGTTTTGGCCTTGCTGGTTGGGTGGCGCAGGAGCCGGGAATTCGCCCCGGCGGGCGAGTTACTTTCTTTGTCTCGCCAAAGAAAGTAACCAA
>NZ_BAABGJ010000021.1:0-194273 GCF_039541515.1 Variovorax defluvii | reverse complement strand
CCCGCACGCCTGCCGAAGGACAGGCGTGCTTCGTGATCTGACTCGCCGCAGCTGTTTGAGCGTAGCGCCCGAAGGGCGCGTAGCGAGTTCTGCGGCGGGGGCGGTTGCGCGAGCACCGCAGGTTGCCCGTAGCGAAGCGGAGGGACGCGCACAGTGGGGTCGCCTTTCTTTGGTTACTTTCTTTGGCGAGACAAAGAAAGTAACTCGCCCGCCGGGGCGAATTCCCGGCTCCTGCGCCACCCAACCAGCAAGGCCAAAACAAAGGCCCAAGAGCCAAACTCAAGGCTCCTGCGCCACCCAACCAGCAAGGCAAACACAAGAGACCCGTACCACCAAGCAGGGCGCAGCGCCAAACGCGGAGGTTGTGAAATGACTGTCCAGTACCACATCGACGACCACGTCGCGACCGTCATCATCGACCGCCCCGAAGTGCTCAACGCGGTCGACATGCCGACCGAGGCCGAGCTGCTGCGCATCTGGGACGACATCGAGCAGCGCGACGACGTGCGCGTGGTGGTGCTCGGCGCCACCGGCGAGCGCGCTTTCTGTGCCGGCGCGGACCTGAAGAACACCTCCTCGCTCAAGGGCGTGGAGTACTGGGGCGCCTCGCGCCCCGGCGGCTTCGGCGGCATCGCGCTGCGCGACACGCTGGACGTGCCGGTGATCGCCCGCGTCAACGGCCTGGCGCTCGGCGGCGGGCTTGAGATGGTGCTGGGCTGCGACATCGCCGTGGCCTGCGAAGAGGCCAGCTTCGGGCTGCCCGAGCCGCTGGTGGGCCGCCTGCCGCTGGACGGCGGCATGGTGCTGCTGCAGCGCCAGATCGGCTTCCGCCACGCGATGGGGATGATGCTCACCGGCCAGCGCATCTCCGCCGCGCGCGCGGTCGAGATCGGCCTGATCAACGAGGCGGTGCCGCGCGCCGAGCTCGACACCACTGTCAACCGCTGGGTCCAGCAGATGCTGGCCTGCGCCCCGCTGTCGCTCAAGGCGATCAAGCAGGTGGTACGGCGCACCGGCCAGCTGACGCCGCAGCAGGCCCACGGCCAGCGCCTGCCCGCCCTGATGGCCGCGCTGCGGTCGGAAGACGCCGACGAAGGCGTGCGCGCCTTCCAGCAGAAGCGCAAGCCCCAGTGGCAGGGGCGCTGAGGAGAAGCTCGCCATGGCCCACGTGATCACCGGCGGCTGCGTCGACATCAAGGACGGCGCCTGCGTGAAATGCTGCCCCGTCGACTGCATCTACGAGGGCGTCCGCACTCTGTACATTCACCCGGATGAATGCATCGACTGCGGCATCTGCGTGTCGGCCTGCCCGACACAGGCCATCTACGAGGAATCCCGCCTGCCTGCGCAGCAGGTCCACTGGATCGCCATCAACCGCGAGTTCTTCGCGCCCGAGGTCAGCGGCCTGGGCGCGCCCGGCGGCGCCGATGGCCGGCGCGTCGCCTGCGACCATCCTGCCGTCGTCGCCATGGAGGCCGCGCCGGCCGGTTGATGCAGACTCCGTCTTCGGGAGAGCCATGTCATGCATGCCAGCATCCTGAAGTACTTCATCGAGGTGGCGAGCTGCGGCTCGGTGCGCAAGGCGTCCGAGCGTTTGTACGTCGCGGCCAGCGCGATCAACCGGCAGATCCACAAGCTGGAGGACGAGCTCGGCGTCGAACTCTTCGACCGCCTGCCCAACGGCCTGCGCCTCAACCCGGCCGGCGAGCGCCTGCTCAAGCACGCGCAGGAGACGCTGCATCAGTTCCAGGTCATGCGCACCGAACTCGATGCGCTGCGCGGGGAGCGCACCGGCCACGTGAAGGTGGCGGCCATGGATTCCTTCTTCGAGGAGCTGCTGCCCTCCGCGGTCGAGGAGTTCCTGCAGATCTTCCCCGCCGTCACCTACACCATCACCTCGACGCAGCCCATGGAGGTGCCGCAGCTGGTGATGTCCGGCCAGGCCGACGTGGGACTGTGCTTCGTGAGCCGCCTGCCCGGCGGCGTCAAGGCGGTGAGCCTGGCGGACCTGCCGATCGGCATCGTGATGCCGCCCGGCCATCCGCTGGCCAAGCATGACAAGGTGGCGCTGAAGGACTGTGCGCCCTATCCCTTCCTGCGCTCCAGCTCGCACCCGGTCATCAGCGCCTCGCTGTCGGCCGAGTTCGCCGCCTTCTGGGATGACATGGAGCCGGCCGCGACCTGCAACTCCACGCCGCTGCTCAAGCGCCTGATCATGGGCGGCAAGGGAATTTCCTGCTTCTCCAAGATCGCCTTCATCGACGAGCTGCGGCGCGGCGAACTGCTGTGGCGGCCCTTCGCGCTGCCGGCGCTGGATCATCTGCAGGTGGGGATCGTCGTGCCGACACAGCGGGCGCTGCCGCACGTGACGCAGAACTTCGTGGGGCGGATGGCGCGGCGGCTGACACAGTTGGAGATGGCGGCGGCGGCGCTGTGAGCGAACTGGCGGGATCGGCGGCACGCATCAGCGCCCTCGGCTGACAGCCGCCGCACCGGCGCGGCCACAAGAATGCGCTGTCGGGCCCTCGGCCCCTCACCCTCATCAGGAGACGCGCATGAAGCTGCGAACCCTCTGCGTCACGATCGCATCCCTCGCCCTGGCGGCACTTGCCGGCTGCGATCCCAAGCCGCAGCCGCCCAAGGCCCAAGCACAAGTGGGCTCAGCAACCCAGGTGGTCGCGCACGTCCTGTACGGAGCTGCCGACCTCGGCCACGGCCAGGCGGAGTTCGGTTTCGGTGACGCCCAGCGCCTCCATCCAACTTTCCACGTCGCGTTGATCGGTCACGTCGATGCTGCGCGCCACCGCCGGGTCGGCGACCGTGGGGATGAACAGGCGGGCGGGCGAGATCATGGCGGTTTCGTTCTGCATAGCTAACCTAACAGGTCCGGATGGGTGGATGACCGAGCCTGCCCTTCGCCCGCAGCCTGCCACGTAGGACAAACCTGCGTCGTCCTACCCGCCGCAGGCGGACGCCGGCGGGGGCTCAGGCCCAGGCCTCCATCACAGCCGCGCGCACCGCATCGACCTCGGGCGACCGCCGGCCCTCCGGCTCCAGCCAGCACAGCCAGGTGTGGGATCGCCAGCCCGGCCAGATCCTGAGCTCGCCGTTGCGCTCCGCCTGCAGCGCCTGGTCGTGCCGCAGCACGCCCGGGCCCATGCCGCTGGCGACCATGCTGCGGATCGTGCCTTCGCTGTCGGCGGTGCGGGCCGGTCGATATTCGCGGCCCGCGCTGGCGAACAGGCTGTCGAGGTGCTTGCGCATCACGCAGGACTGGGGCGTGCCGACCCAGCTCTGGCTGGTCAGCACGTCCAGCGTCAGCGAGGTGTGGGCTTCGGCCAGTGTCGGCGGCAGCGCCACCACCAGATCCACCACGCCCAGTCGCTGTACCGACAAGCCCTCGACGCTTTCCGCATCGCCCAGTGAATAGGCGCAGTCCAATTCGCCACGCTGCACCGCCTGCAGGGTCTGATGCGACAGGCCCTGCTGGAGCTGCAGCGACACCTGCGGATGACGCTCGGCCAGCTTCACCAGCACCTCTCCCAGGCGCAGCGACACGGGGTCGACCACCGTGCCGAAGCGCACCACGCCCTGGGCCTGGCCGCGGATCTGCTCGGCGGCGGACCGCATGCGCAGCGCCGAAGCCAGCGTGCGCTCGGCCTCTTCCAGCAGGGTCAGGCCGGCCTCGGTCGGCGTCATGCCGCGCGGGGTGCGCTCGAAGAGCTTCACGCCCAGTTCGTCTTCCAGCGCCTTGAGCTGGGCGCTCACCGCCGGCGCGCTGGTGTGGACGCGCTCGGCCGCCCGCGTCAGGCTGCCTTCGCGGGCGATGGCGACAAAGGTCTTGAGTTGGTACAGCTCCATGGCCGGGATTGTGGGGCGCGCGCACGCGCGCCCGCCATTCGCAAATCCCGAGACCCCCCTCCAAAGAAACGAATGGTCTTCGGTGCGGCCCGCACCCATTCTCCGGGACATCGATGACTCGTCTCCGGATGCCTTCCATGCCCGTTTCGACTCCTTTGCTCGGCATCGCCGCGCTGCTCGCCGCCACCTCCGCCTGGGGCGGCATGTTCCTTGTCGGCCACAGCGTGCTGAGGCACGTCGATCCCTTCTGGCTCACGCTGATCCGTTACACCCTTTCGGCCCTGCTCTTCGCGGCGCTGCTGCTGCCGCGCGGCGCGGCGCCCTGGCGCAGGCTGCGCGCGCACGCCGGGCCCCTGGCGCTGCGCGGCGTCGCGGGCTTCGGCGTGTTCAGCGTCATGCTGCTGGTGGGGCTGGCCCATTCGGTGCCCTCGCATGGCGCGATCCTCATAGCCACCACGCCCATCACGACCCAGCTGCTGCGCTGGATGCTGGACGGCGAGCGGCCCACACGCAGCACGCTGCTCGCCAGCGCGCTGGCGCTGACGGGGGTGGTGATCGTCTCCGGTGTGCTCGAGTCCGCACACAGTCTGCAAGACGGCGCGCAGCGCGGCGCCTCCACCGCCTTCGGCGACGCCGTCGCCTTCGCCGGCACGCTGGGCTGGATCTGGTACACGCGCGGCGCCGCCCGCTTCGCCGGCACCCTGGACGTGGTGGAGTACAGCGCACTGACCGTGCTGGCCGCGTGGCCGCTGCTGCTGATCGGCGCGCTCGCTGCGACCGCGGTCGGCCTGGCCGCGCCACCGGACGCCCGGGAGCTGCGGCTCGCCACCTCGGGCCTGCTCTACATCGGCGTGGTGTCATCGGCCATCGCGGTGCTGGCCTACAACTATGGCGTGCGCAGCATGGGCGCGGTGTCGGCCACGGCCTTTCTGAACTTCGTGCCGGTGTCGGCGCTGCTGCTGAGCCTGGCGCTGGGGCGCCTTCCCACGGGACACGAGCTCGCGGGCCTGGCGCTGGTGGTCGGCGGCCTGCTGCTGCACACGGCCGGCGCACGCGGCGCCGCAGTGATTCAGGAGTAGTAGGTGACGCGTCGCCGGTGATAGGAGGTGGCGGCGAGGCGGCTCATCAGGTCCAGGTCGCAGGCTTCTTCCGCATCGCGAAGGCTGCGCGCGGCCCGCCGCATCACGTACAGCTCGAAGAGCGCGTCGACCGCGTCCTTCCAGCCTTGCGTCTCGGGGTCGGGCTGAAGCGGGACGACGATGCCGTTGCGACGAAGAATGCCGGCCTTGGTGGTCGTGTCGAGCATGTGATCTGCCTTTTCGGGTTCGGTGGCTCCGCGGTCGGACACGGTGGCCTGCGGGCAATCTAGCAACCGGTCAGGCCTCCGGCATCGCCCACTTGGCGTATGCACGTGTCAGACAAACGGAGGGGTGATACCCCGTGTGGTCAAGCTGTGAAATTCTTCGTGTTCGCAGTGCTATTCTGAAAACCAAAGCACTCACAATCAGCAAGAATCGGTCATCCAGCGCGTTGCGCCGCCGGCCAGCCGCTGTGATGCGACAGCTTCCGACTTTCAATTAGCGTGCCAACTGTTATGCGAACTGACCACGAATACCGCGAGCTGCTCGAGAAATGCAAGGGCGCCCGCGATGAAGGGCCGGACACCCTCTCCGCCGGAGAGCGCGTGGTCGCGGCCCTGGTGCTCAACCGGCCCGAGTGGTTGACCGAGATGGGCTACACCATGGCCGAGGCCGTGGACCGGATCGGGTTGATCAAGTGCTCGATGCTGCTGGAAGTGCAGCGGGATCTCGGGGCGCAGGGCTGTTGACGGGTGGGGCTGCCATTCGGCGGCCTTTGCCTTTTGCCTCCTTTTCCTTCGCTGCCTCCAGCGCGAGCTTGCCTTGCGGGGTGATCTCGGTGACGACGACGCCGACCTGCAAGGAGGGGATGGCTTGCATGGCGCCGATGACGTGCCCGGCCCGGAACAGGGTGCGGAAGGCTTTGATGTCTGCGTCGCTGGTCAGGATGACGGGGAAGCGGTGGGCATTGGCGATGCGGTGAAGAAGGGCGATCGACATGGCAGGAGCTGAGTCACGATGGAAGGTCGCCTGTATCGACAACCCGGTGACAAACACCTCATGCCGTCGCCAAGCCTCGAACTGAGATCGAAGATTGTGACTTAAACGCGGCTGACTTAAAAGCGGCACGAAGCGAGACTGCCTCCAGTGTCTCGCTCAACCAACTCCGCCCCGCCACCTGCACCTTCGGCCAGGGAAGTGCTTGCCGCCAACCTGATTCGGTTGCGGGCGGAAAAGGGCTGGTCGCAAGAGACGCTGGCGCTCGAGGCCGGGCTGCATCGGACCTTTGTTGCTCACGTGGAACGGCAGGCTCGGAATATCTCGCTGGACAACCTCGAGCGCTTGGCGGTTGCTCTTGATGTCGTGCCCTACAAGCTACTGAAGCCATGACTCCACCCCGATCGATGCATCTGGCACCATGCGATCAGCGCCCAAATCGGCAAGGGTATATTCAGAAGCGCAACGTGGAGTATTCAAGAATCAGGGAAGGTTGCTGACATGGCAGAGATCAAGGAAGGCTTGCCGATCACGCCCGCTGTAGTTCGATGGGCACGTGAGCGAGCCGGCTATTCGGTGGAAGACGCCGCCCGTCACTTCAAAAAGATTGCCGCCTGGGAAGCTGGGGAGGCATTGCCGACCTATGTCCAGGTCGAGGACATGGCTGATCGCTTCAAGGTCCCGGTTGCAGTCTTCTTTTTTCCCCGCCCCCCGGAAGTGCCGTCGATCGAGCAATCGTTCCGCACGCTTACAGAGGCAGACTTCGCAGCGATCCCTCGCTCGGTTCGATTTTTCCTGCGTCGTGGTCAAGCCATGCAGATCAACCTCGCCGAGCTGAACGACTCGAAGAACCCGGCGGGCCGCGTGATTTCACGCGATCTCAGCCCCTCGCCAAACACGTCACTTGACACAATCGCTGCTCAGGTGCGTGACTACCTAGGCGTGAGCATCGACGAGCAAGCGAGTTGGAAGAGCGTCGACGAGGCGCTGGAGAAATGGCGCGAGGCGTTCGCCACGAGGGCGGGCGTGTACGTCTTCAAGGAAGCTTTTAGCGCGCCCAGCTACTTTGGGTTCTGCCTCTACGACGACGAGTTCCCTGTCATTTACATCAACAATAGCTCGGCGAAGTCGCGGCAGATTTTTACGCTCTTCCACGAGTTGGGTCACTTGCTATTCCATACGAGTGGCATCGACATCCTTGACGACCATTTGATCGATCATCTCGGCGGTGCAGCGCGGAAGATTGAAGTCATCTGCAACGGCCTTGCGGCACGCGTTCTGGTCCCCGATGATCTGCTCGACAGAATGCTCAAAGGTGTCAGGATCGGTCGACAGCTTGCAACGCAACTCGCGGCCTATTTCAGTGTTAGCCGCGAAGTCATTTATCGGAAGTTTCTTGACCGCGGCCTGATCGACGCCGAAGAGTACAGCGCGGCCGCGCAAGATTGGGCCGCGCAGATGAATGCCAAGGGTACCGAGTCCTCAGGCAACTACTACAACAGTCAGCATGCCTATCTGGGCCAGCGCTACATCGACTTGGCATTCACCAGGTACTACCAGCACCGCTTTGACCGTGGTCAGCTCGCCGAGTACCTGAATCTCAAACCAAAGAACTTGCCGACCTTCGCAGAAAAATTCGCGGGGGGAGGCCTTTGATGTACGTACTGGACACGAACGTCATCATAAGTCTCCACAAAAACTACTACCGCAGGCGCTTTGTTTCTCTGTGGAAGGCGTTCGACCAGCTCGTCGCGGACGGCAAGATCACCTCAACGCGCGAGGCCTATCACGAACTGCACGACGGCGTTCCGGGCGCCGACACGGAATGGGCAAAGGCCAATAAAAAACTCTTCGCGATACCCGACGCGAAGGAGGGCACTTTTGTCGGCAAGATCTATTCGGTCGCCCACTTCCAAGCCAACATCGAGAAGCAAAAACTCTTCAAGGGCGGCCGCAACGCCGACGCGTTCATCGTGGCACGTGCCCATTCCGTCGGTGGGACGGTCGTGACAATGGAGCGGTTGAAACCCAACGCAGTCAAGGTTCCCAACATCTGCGAGCACTTCAAGATTCCCTACCTCGACCTCGAAGGCTTTATGGAGAATGAGGGTTGGCAGTTTTGAGTTGCATCAGCACTGAGTCCGATCAACGTCCCCAGCGGGCTCGCTCGTCAAGCGCTGATGCGCGAACGGCACCGCTCGCGCGCCAGCGCCGCGCATGAACGGGGGCCCATTGTTTGGCCGACTCAACCAGTGATGGTGCGAACTGCCGGTCCTTCCACGACCGGGAAGCTCGTAGAGTGACTGCTCCATCCGGAACGGCCTTCGAGCATTCAAGGCCCCTCCTCATGACCGCCCGCGACGTCGTCATCCCGCCCGGACGCCACGCCCTCTACGAGCTGCACCCATCCCCGCCATCCTCGCCGAGGCGGGCCGGACCTTCGACGACGTCATCGACGTCACGGTGTTCATGGTGAATCCAGAAGCCCACTTCGAACGCGCCTGGGCGAGTGGCCGCCGAGCACTGGGGCACGGCGCCGTACCCGACCGCGACCGCGGTCGGCGTGACCTGGCTGTCGGGCTTTCAGTTCGAGATCAAGGTGATCGCGAAGCTGCCGGAGGCCGAAGGGGCCGCCGGCTGATGCGCACGAAAACAGTCGCACGGTCGTCACACTCGCACCAGGCGCGAGCCTGGCCCCGGACGGCTGAAGATGGCGACCCGGATTGACTTCGGCAGCCAGCGATCGACACTCGCAGCCATGGCCCGAACATTCGCCCGCCCGCTCGCCGTGTTTCAGCCAGCGCCATGACATCGCGATCGACCACCATCCTGCTGCGAATCTTCGCCCTGTGCCTCGGCCTGTTGCTCGGCGCCTCCGCGGCCGCGCAAGGCATGCCGCCCTGGCATGCATCGACGCCGGAAGAGCAGCGCCTCGATACGGCCGCTTTCGAGGGCCTGGACAAGCTGATCGGGGAGGACCTCGGCGATGTCCAGAGCGCGGTGGTCGTCCTCCAGGGCCGCACGGTGTATGCGTATTACCGCGACGGCAAGCCGGACGCGCTGCGCGACACCCAGTCGGTCACCAAGAGCGCGCTGGCCCTGCTGGTCGGCACGGCGCTGCAGCGCGGGCAGCTGACATCCCTGGACCAGCCGGTGCTCGAGCTCATGCCCGAATGGCGGCCGCTCAACCCGGACCCGCGTGCGCAGGCCATCACGCTGCGGCACATGCTGGCGATGACGCCGGGCTTCGAAGCCAACGACAGCAGCGGCACCGCCGCGCCGAAGACGCCGGCTGCGGCATGGGCCCGGCCCCTGCGCGCGGAGCCGGGCCGGCGCTTTGCCTACGACAACAGCGTGCCTGCCATGGTCTCGGCCGTCCTCGAACGCGCGACCGGGCGGCCGGTGACCGACATCGCGCGCGAGCAACTCGTCGCGCCATTGAGCATGCGCGAGCCTGCCTACGTGCGCGGCCTGGCGCACCTGAGGACGGTGGACATGGCCAAGCTGGGCCATCTCCTGCTGCAGGATGGCCGCTGGGCCGGCCAGCGACTGCTCCCGGCCGGTTTCGCGGCGCAGGTCGTCCAGCCGCAGAGCGCGGGCGGGCCACCGGTCGGCCTTCCTTATGGCCTGTTCTGGTGGGCCGCATCGGACAAGACCTATTTCGCCAGCGGCTATGCAGGCCAGCTGGTCTGGGTCCACGCGCCGATGGGTCTGGTGGTCGCCGTGACATCCACGGTGTCCCCCGAGGGCCAACAGCGCGGGCAGGCGCTGGGACTCGCGCGAGGGCACATCTTCCGGGCCGCCCAGAAGCGGTTGTCCACTAGCAGGAGTTGACACGAGATGACGGACGCTTCGATCACGGTCCGCAAAGCGCACGAGGACGATGCGCGCGCGGCGGCGGCCTGCGTCGCCACGGCGTTCGAGCCCTATGTGGCGCGCATCGGCAAGCCGCCCGCGCCGATGCTCCTGGACTATGCGGCACTCGCCGCCGAGGGAAAAGTCTGGGTCGCGGAACGGAGTGGGCAGGTGGTCGGTGTGCTGGTTCAGTACGAGACACCGGACGGCTTCTACATCGACACCGTCGCGTCCTCCCCTGACGCACGTGGCAGCGGGGTGGGCCGGGCACTGTTGGAGTTCGCGGAACAGGCGGCGCGCGGGCGTGGCTTCGACTCGCTCTACCTCTGCACCAATTCCAGGATGACGGAGAACCAGGTGTTCTACCCCCGGATCGGCTACGTCGAGTACGACCGCCGGTCCCAGGGCGGCTACGACCGCGTGTTCTATCGCAAGCGCGTCTGAGCGGCCGCCATCGCGGCTCCCCCAAGCCCCGGCTCCCGCGCCGACGTCAGTGGTCGTCGTCCTTGCCGCCCTTGCCCCGGCCGTTCAGGAACTCGAAGGCGGCCTGCCAGGTCTGCGGTGAATTCAGAATGCCCAGGTGGCCGCTGCCCAGGATCGGGTCGTAGGCGCCCTGCCCGGTGAGCACGATCTCGCGCGCGCCGCGCAGGCTCGCGCTCCGGGAGAAGTCCGTCGGCTGGCCGAAGGAATCCACCGCGGGCACCGGCGCGACCACGCCGTCGACCACCGGGAAGTAGACGAAGCTCGCGTCACCGTTGCGGATCACCAGCACGCGGGTCGGCCCTTCGGTCTCGTTCTGCCCATGGCGGCCGTTGAGCAGGCGCAGGAAGGGCGTGTTCGGCGAGCCCAGTTCCTGGCACACCTCGCTCGCGGGCGTGAAGCCGCCCGCGGCCGGGGCCTGGTAGTAGTTCGCCGGGTCGGGCGAGCAGTTGATGATGCCGTGGTTGGGCCCGTCGATCGCGACGAAGCGGCGCACGAGGTCGCGCACCTCGTCCTGCCGCATCCACTCGCGCGCGAGCGTCACGCCGAGGCTGTGGCCGACGATGTCCACCCGCTTCGCGCCGGTGAAGTCCAGCACCGCGCGGATGAAGCGGCGCAGGTCGGGCACGTTGGCGGCGTTGGTGTGGGCGATGCTCGAGCGCCGGGTCTGGTCACCGGCCAGGTCGCACTGGTCGCCCTGGTAGCCGATGCCCCACAGCTCGCTGGTGTCGTAGCCGTTGTCGGCGAAGTACTGGGCCATCGCCTGCACGCGCCCATAGCGGTTGCAGGCGGTGGCGAACGGCGTGTCGTTGTTGCCGTGGATGAAGACGACCGGCGTTCGCCTCACCTCCCCGGCGGCACCGAAGCCGATGAGCGGCCGGGCCAGCGATGTGTCTTCGATCGACGGGAAGCCCGGCGGCAGGGAGGTGCCGACGGTGCCCGCGGCCTGCACGGCGGCGGCGGTCACGAAGGCGGCGAGCGCGGCGGCTTGGCGAATCCACGATGTCATCGGGGGGCTCCTTCCTCGGGCGAGCGCGATGATGCCGAGCAACGAGGGCGATGGCAAGGCCCGCGAGCCATGACGAGAAGCACTTCATCGGGCGATGCCGGGCTCTGGTCAACTGCCTTTGTTGTAGGCCGCATCTTCGCGCGATCGTCACTTTCGCCGACAACGGCGCCCTCACGCCGAACATTACCGTCAGCCGGCGTCTCGGGCCCACCTGCCAGGCCAAGAAACCAAGAAAGGAGTTCGACATGCCCAGGAAGCTGCTGAGGCAGATCGCTGCATCGCACCTGCCTATCACGTTCTATCGCCCCGACGACATCGAGGAAGTGCGGATGCTGTGCTCGGAGGGCATGGTGATCGCGCTGTTCCCGTCGGCATCGGATTCGCGCCAGCTTCGCGGCAACGCACCGGCGGCGGCCGAGGTGCTGGCCGTGACGCAGAAGGGCCTGGAAGACCTTGCCGACTTCAGCTATCCCTCCGCATCGCAGGAGCCGGCGAAACCATGGCTTGGCGCCAGGATCGCCAGCCTGGTGAACACGCTCGGCGCAGATGCGCGAAACGCACCGGCGCGCGCCGGCCGACGCTGATGGCGGGCGATGGGCACCGCACCATGATCGCTCCGACGGTCGTCCTTCCCTTCCACCAATGGGAGTTTCACCTGTTCATCGGCCAGCGCGACTTCGAAGGCGTGACGCTGGGCACGGCGGAAGTGCATTGCGGCGGCGAAGTGCGCGTCGCCATCAATCTGGCGGGCAAGGGCTCGCGCGCCTGCGTTCAGGATGTCCTGGAGGAGGAATGCATCGCCTGGGTGAAGGAGCAGGCGGCGACCGTCACTTGCGCCAGAACGAGGGCGTCAGCAGCGCGATAAAGCTCAGCATCTCGAGCCGGCCGAGCACCATCGCGAAGGTGCAGACCCACAGCTGGAAAGAGGTCAGTCCGCTGAAATTGCCGGCGGGCCCGACACTGCCGAGCCCCGGACCGGTGCAGTTCACGCTGGCCAGGACCGCGCTGAAGGCGGTCACCGGGTCGAGGTCGCTCAGCACCAGCAGCATGCTCAGCGAAATGGTCGTCACGCCGTAGACCAGCATGAAGGCCAGCACCGAGAAGATGACCCGGTGGTCGACGACGACGCTTCCCAGCGTCACCGGCTGGACCGCGCGGGGGTGCACGAGGCGCGTCATCTCCCGTCGGGCCTGCTTCACGAGGATCAGCATGCGCACCATCTTGATGCCGCAGCCGGTCGAGCCCGCGCTGGTCGCCACGCCCGAAAGCAGCAGCATGAAGAGCGGCGCGAACACGGGCCAGTGCAGATAGTCGACGGTGGCATAGCCGGTGGTGCTGCCGACGGAGACGGCATGGAACAGGCCGTGGCGCAGCGCCTCCATCGGCCCGTAGACGCCCTTGGCCCAGAGCACCGCCGCCACCAGCACGCCGCCGCCGAGCAGCGCGGCCAGCGTGGCGCGCATTTCCGCATCGCGCCAGAAGCCTCGCCAGTGCCCCTTGCGCACCGCGACGAAGTAAAGGGCGAAGTTGCAGCTGGCCGCGAGCATGAAGAGCACGGCCACGGCCTCGAGCAAGGGCGAGGCGAAGTGGGCGAAGCTCGCGTCGTGCGATGACAGGCCGCCCAGGCTCACGGTGGAGAACATGTGCATGAGCGCATCGATGGCGCTCATGCCGCCGGCCCAGTACGCGAGGAAGCAGGCCGCCGAGAAGGTCGCGTAGATGCCCCAGAGGCCCTTGGCGGTCTCTTTGACGCGCGGGGTGAGCTTGCTGTCCTTGATGGGGCCGGCCACCTCGGCCTTGAAGAGCTGGCTGCCGCCCACGCCCAGCAGCGGCAGGATGGCGACCGCCAGCACCAGGATGCCCATGCCGCCCAGCCATTGCAGGAAGGTGCGCCAGACGTTGATCGACACCGGCAGCTCGTCGAGCTTGGCGAGCACCGTCGCACCGGTGGTCGTGAGGCCCGACACGGCCTCGAAATAGGCATGCGTGAAGGGAAGCGGCCGGCCGATCCCGTCGAGCGCCCACATCAGCGGCAGCGTGGCGAACAGCGGCAGCAGCAGCCAGGTGAAGGACACCAGGAAGATGCCGTGACGCGGCTGCAGCTCGTGCCTGTAGTCCCGCAGGCCGGCCCACAGCGCGGCGCCGCACGCGAAGGAGATCGCGGCGGACAGGGCCCAGACGTGGCGCAGGCCATCCGCGTGCATCCACGAAATGACACAAGGCACCAGCATGCCGAGCGAGAAGAAGGCCAGCAGCGCGCCAAGCACGCGCAGGACCGGATAGAAGTCGCGCATGGATCGGCGTCAGAAGAAGGTGGCGCTCACGCGGAACAGCTTCTCCACCTCGCGCAGCTGGCGCTTGCGCGGCACGAAGACGACGACGTGGTCGTTGCTCTCGATCACGGTGTCGCCGCGCGCGATGATCACTTGCGGCGGCGTGGCCGGTGCGTCGCCGGCGGCGTCGCCGTCCTCGCCGGTTTCCGGCAGACCGCGCATGATCAGCCCGACCTGCGCGCCCTTGGGCAGCTGCAGCTCCGAGATCCTGCGTCCGACCACGCGCGAGGTCTTGCGGTCGCCGCGCGCCACGATCTCCAGCGCTTCGGCCACCCCGCGCCGCAGGCTGTGCACCGCCTGCACGTCGCCCTGCCGCACATAGGCGAGCAGCTCGCCCAGCATGGTCTGGGCCGGCGACAGCGCGATGTCGATCTGCGTGCCGTGCATCAGGTCGGCATAGCTGCGCCGGTTGATCAGCGCCAGCACGCGCCGCGCGCCCATGCGCTTGGCCAGCAGGCTGGCCATGATGTTGTCCTCGTCGTCGCTGGTGAGGGAGAGGAACAGGTCGATGTTCTCGATGCCTTCGTCCTCCAGCAGGTCCTCGTCGGTGGCGTCGCCGTTGAGCACCAGCACGCTGTGGGGCAATTCCGAGGCGAGCTGCACGCAGCGCTCGTGGTCGCGCTCCAGCAGCTTGATGTGGTAGTCGCGGCCTGTCTCGATGAGCTGCCGGGCGAGCCGCAGCCCCACGCGGCCGCCGCCGGCGATCATGATGCGCTCGACCTCGCGCCGGCCGGCGCGCTCGTCGAAATGCAGCGCCGACAGCACGGCCTGCAGGTGCTCGCGCGCCGACAGCACGAAGACCTCGTCGCCGGGCTCGATGAGCGTGGGGCCGTCGCAGACGATGAAGCGGTCGGGCTCGTTCTCGAGCCGGCGGTAGATCGCGACGATGCGCATGTCGGCGCCGGGCACGCACTCGCGCAACTCGGCGATGGTGTGGCGCGCCATGGGCGCCCCGGCCACCGCGCGCACCGCCACGAGGCAGGCCAGCCCGCCCGCGAATTCGCGTACCTGCAGCGCCTCGGGGTACTCGACCAGCTTGCCGATGTAGCGCGTGAGCGATTCCTCGGGGCAGATCACGCGGTCGACGGCAAAGCCTTCCTTGCCGAGCAGGGGGCTGTCGTCCTTGAAGGCATTGGAGCGCACGCGGGCGATGCGCGTCTGGATGCCGAATACCTGGTGGGCGACCTTGCAGCAGACCAGGTTGGTCTCGTCCTGCGCGGCGCAGGCGATCAGCATGTCCGCATCGCGCGCGCCGGCTTCGGCGAGCACCTCGGGCTCGATGCCGCTGCCCACCACGCCGCGCAGTTCGATGCGCTCTTCCAGGCTGCGCAGGCGCGCGGCATCGGTGTCGATGACGGTGATGTCGTTGCGCTCCGACACCAACGTGCCGGCGACGCTCTCGCCGATGCGGCCTGCGCCGAGGATGATGATCTTCACGATGGCTGGTGGTGGTGTCTTCCGGAACGCTTTATACGCTGTGCGGCATGGATGCGATTATCTTGCCATTGCAAACAATCCTACTTAAACTTGCTGCAGCAACATGAAGAGGGATTCAATGGCGCGCCCGCACTTCGCCGTCAAACAGCATGTTTCAACCACCGCCGTGCTCACCAAGGCAACCCTGCGCGCAGCCGACTTCCTCGGTTTGAACAACGCAGCGCTGGCGCGCACCGTCGGATTGAGCGAATCGCAGATCTCGCGCATCGCCCGTGGCGAGAAGTCGCTGGAAAGCGGCACCAAGCCGGCCGAACTCGCGACCCTCCTGGTGCGTGTGTACCGCTCGCTGGACGCCTTGGTCGGCAACGACGACGGCCATCGCAAGGCCTGGATGACCAGCTTCAACCGGGCCTTCAATGAAACGCCGAAGGACGCGATCCAGAAAGTGGACGGCCTGGTTCGCGTGGTGAACTACCTGGACGGCGCGCGCGCGTTGGTCTGATGCGCTGGCCCCTGGACTGGCTGGCCCTGGCGCAGCCCAGGCAGCGCGCACTCTGGCGCGGCATCGAGGCGCAGCACCGCGTGGCGACGATGCGGCTGGTGGACAACCTGGAGGAACAGATGCTGCTCGAGCAACTGCTCGAGGACAGCAAGCCGCCGCTGCCGCCCGACGCGGAGGGCCAACACTACCTCCTGTTCACGCCGTTTCGCTACGTATCCGCCTGGCCCTCGCGCTTTCGACGGCCCCATGAACCCGGCGCCTGGTATGGCGCCGACGAGCCTGCCACGGTCGCTGCGGAGATCGCCTGGTGGCGCTGGCGCTTCTTCATGGACTCGGACGGCCTGCGCGATGACCAGGTGTTGACCGAGCTGACCTTCTTCCAGGCCCGGTTCTCCGGACTTGAACTCGACATCACGCAGCCGCCCTGGTCGGCACGGCGGTCCACCTGGCGCGCGCCCGATGACTACGCCCCATGCCATGCGCTGGCCACGAAGGTGCGCGGGCTGGAGCCGCCCGTGCAGGCCATCCGCTACGAGTCGGCGCGCCGCGAGGGCGGGCTGTGCCAGGTGGTGTTCGACCTTCGGGCGCTCGCGATGCCCAAGCCCGCGCTCCAGCAGACCTGGAGCTGCAAGACGACCCGGGAGCGGGTGCTTCTGTCACATGATGGGGAGCGCTTCCAGTTCGACATGGCCTGATGAATGGCGTCGGCACGTCGGCGCCACGCGCGGCCCTAGACAATGCCCGCCGCGACGAAGGCCGGTTCTGCACCGTGGCCCGCGGCGCGGCCTGAGCCCGAAGTCGTCACATGACATGACAGGCCAAGGGGTTTCACTGGTGTCCCCCTGCGGCGAGCGGGGCGCATACTGCGGGCCAAGACCCGGACACCTATCCCCACACGACCCGGGCGGCAGCAAGGAGACAACTTTGCAGCGAACCGATATCGCGAATCCGGCCTACTTCCACAAGGTCGTCGATTGCCAGTACGCCTGCCCGGCGCACACCCCCGTTCCCGAATACATCCGGCTGATCGCGCAGCGCCGCTATGGCGACGCCTACATGGTCAACTGGGTGTCCAACGTCTTCCCCGGCATCCTGGGCCGCACCTGCGACCGCCCCTGCGAGCCGGCCTGCCGGCGGGGCCGTGTCGAGGAAGGCAATGCGCCCGGCGACGGGCCGCCCCTGGCCGGGAGCGCCCCCTTGGGGGGCCGGGGCGAAGCCCCTAGGGGGCCATTGCAGCCGGAGCCGGTGGCGATCTGCCGGCTCAAGCGCGTCGCGGCCGACATGAAGGAAGACGTGCGCGCGCGCATGCCCGCCATCGCGCCGCGCAACGGCAAGCGCATCGCCTGCGTGGGCGCGGGACCGGCCTCGCTGACGGTCGCGCGCGACCTGGCGCCGCTGGGCTACGAGGTGACGGTGTTCGACGAGGGCGGCAAGGCCGGCGGCTTCATGCGCACGCAGATCCCGCACTTCCGCCTGCCCGAATCGGTGATCGACGAGGAAACGGGCTACATCCTGGACATGGGCGTGGACTTCCGCGCGGACCAGCGCATCGGCTCGATGAAGGCGCTGATGGCGCAGGGCTGGGACGCGATCTTCGTCGGCTGCGGCGCGCCGCGCGGGCGCGACCTGGACCTGCCGGGGCGGCAGGAAGCGGCGGCGAACATCCACATCGGGATCGACTGGCTGGCCTCGGTCTCCTTCGGCCACATCACCACCATCGGCCGGCGCGTGATCGTGCTGGGCGGCGGCAACACCGCGATGGACTGCTGCCGCTCGGCGCGCCGCCTGGGCGGCACCGACGTGAAGGTGATCGTGCGCAGCGGCTTCGAGGAGATGAAGGCCTCGCCCTGGGAGAAGGAGGACGCGCAGCACGAGGGCATCCCGATCGTCAACTACCACGTGCCCAAGGCCTTCGTGCACGAGAACGGCAGGCTGGTGGGCATGCGCTTCGAGATCGTGCGCGCGGAGTACGACGCGCAGGGCCGGCGCTCGCTGGTGCCCGCCGGCGAGCCCGAGGCCTTCTTCGAATGCGACGCAGTGCTGGTGGCGGTGGGCCAGGAGAACGCCTTCCCCTGGATCGAGCGTGATTGCGGCATCGCCTTCGACAAGTGGGGCCTGCCGGTGCTGGATGCGCAGAGCTTCCAGTCGACGGTGCCGAATGTGTTCTTCGGCGGCGACGCGGCCCTGGGGCCCAAGAACATCATCACCGCGGTGGCGCACGGCCACGAGGCGGCGGTGTCGATCGACCGGCTGCTGCACGGCGAATCGGTGGCGCTGCGCCCGCCGCCCATGACCAACCTGGTGTCGCAGAAGATGGGCATCCACGAGTGGAGCTACGACAACGACACCTCGAACGACCTGCGCTACAAGGTGCCCTGGGCCAAGGCGGAGCAGGCGCTGGCCAGCATCCGCGTCGAGGTGGAGCTGGGCTTCGACGCCGCCACCGCCTTCAAGGAAGCCCAGCGCTGCCTCAACTGCGACGTGCAGACGGTGTTCAGCGAGCCGGCCTGCATCGAGTGCGACGCCTGCGTGGACATCTGCCCGATGGACTGCATCACCTTCACCGAGAACGGCGAGGAGGCGCAGCTTCGCACCCGGCTGAAGGCGCCGGCACTCAACACCGGGCAGGACCTGTACGTGTCCGGCCGCCTGAAGACCGGCCGCGTGATGGTGAAGGACGAGGACGTCTGCCTGCACTGCGGCCTGTGCGCCGAGCGCTGCCCCACGGGCGCCTGGGACATGCAGAAGTTCCTGCTCAAGACCACGCCGGCGGGCCCCCAGGCGCGCGATGCGCACTTCGCGCAAAAAATCGCGCAGAAAGAGGGGGTGCCTGCATGAGTGCCACTCGGCCGCCCGAAGGCGCGAAGGCCCCCGCGGGGGGCAGCGAAGCACACGCGGTGGCGAGCGTGGGGGCCACGCCCTACATCGAGGCCGTCAACGACTTCGTCATCAAGTTCGCCAACGTCAACGGCTCCGGCTCGGCCTCGGCCAACGAGCTGTTCGCCAAGTCGATCCTGCGCATGGGCGTGCCGGTGAGCCCGCGCAACATCTTCCCCAGCAACATCCAGGGACTGCCGACCTGGTACGAGGTGCGCGTGACCGAGCAGGGCCACATGGGCCGGCGCGGCGGCACCGACATGATGGTGGCGATGAACCCGCAGACCTGGGACGCCGACGTGGCCGAGCTGGCGCCGGGCGGCTACCTGTTCTACGACAACACGCGGCCGCTGCCGCCCTCGAAGTTCCGCGACGACATCCGCGTGATCGGCATGCCGCTGACCGAGATCTGCAACGCGGTCTACCAGGACGCGCGCCAGCGCCAGTTGTTCAAGAACATCGTCTACGTGGGCGCACTGGCGGTGATGCTGGGCATCGAGCCGGAGGTGATCGAGAAGCTGTTCGGCGAGCAGTACCGGGGCAAGGAAAAGCTGCTGGCCTCCAACGTGCAGGCGCTGCACCTGGGCTGCGACTTCGCGCGCGAGCACCTGGGCGAGCCGGTGGGGCTGAGGGTGCGGCGCGCCGACCGCGTGGGCAACCGCATCTTCGTGGACGGCAACAGCGCTGCGGCGCTGGGCTGCGTGTACGGCGGGGCGACGGTGGCGGCCTGGTATCCGATCACGCCCTCCTCGTCGGTGGCGGAGGCCTTCCAGCGCTACTGCGCGAAGTTCCGCGTCGACCCGGCCACGGGCGAGAACCGCTTCGCCATCGTGCAGGCGGAGGACGAGCTCGCCTCCATCGGCATGGTGGTGGGCGCCGGGTGGAACGGCGCGCGCGCCTTCACCGCCACCTCGGGGCCGGGCATCTCGCTGATGGCAGAGTTCATCGGGCTGGCGTACTTCGCCGAGATTCCCGTGACCATCATCGACGTGCAGCGCGGCGGCCCTTCCACCGGCATGCCCACGCGCACGCAGCAGGCCGACATCCTGGCCTGTGCCTACGCCTCGCACGGGGACACCAAGCACGTGCTGCTGTTCCCGGAAGACCCGCACGAATGCTTCGAGCAGGCAGCCGCCGCGCTGGACCTGGCCGACCGGCTGCAGACGCCCGTGTTCGTGATGACCGACCTGGACATCGGCATGAACCAGCGCCTGTGCGCGCCCTTCGAATGGGACGACAGCCGGGCCTACGACCGCGGCAAGGTGATGCGCTTCGAGGAGCTGGAGGCGGGCCGCGACTTCGGCCGCTACAAGGACGTGGACGGCGACGGCATCCCCTGGCGCACGCTCCCCGGCACGCACCCGACCAAGGGCAGCTTTTTCACGCGCGGCACCACGCGCGACGCCTATGCGCGCTACTCGGAGCGCGGGCCCGACTACATCTACAACATGGAGCGCCTGCTCAAGAAGTTCGCGACCGCCGCCACGCTGGTGCCACAGCCGGTGCTGCGGCCGGCCGCGCACAAGACGGACCTGGGGGTGATCTATTTCGGCTCCACCACCCCGGCCATGCACGAGGCGCTGGAGGAACTGGAGGCGCGCGGCATCCACCTCGACGCGATGCGACTGCGGGCCTTTCCCTTCCCGCAGAGCGTGGTGCAGTTCCTGGCCGGGCACCGCACGGTGTTCGTCGTGGAGCAGAACCGCGACGCCCAGATGCGCAGCCTTCTGATCAACGAGCTGGAGGCCGACCCGGCGCGGCTGGTGAAGGTGCTGCATTTCGACGGCACGCCGATCACCGCGCGCTTCGTCACCCAGGCCATCGCCGCGCACGTGGACGCCGCGGCCTCCACCACCGCGGGCACCCGGGAGACCGCATGACCTACATCGCCAAGCCCAGGCTGCACCATCCGACGCTGGCCACCAACAAGGTGGGCTACACCCGGCGCGACTACGAGGGCAAGATCTCGACGCTGTGCGCCGGCTGCGGGCACGACTCGATCTCCGCCGCCATCATCCAGGCCTGCTGGGAGCTGGACATCGAGCCGCACCGCGTGGCCAAGCTCTCCGGCATCGGCTGCAGCTCGAAGACGCCGGACTACTTCCTGGGTGCCTCGCACGGCTTCAACACGGTGCACGGCCGCATGCCGAGCGTGCTGACCGGCGCCAACCTGGCCAACCGCGACCTGCTGTACCTGGGCGTGTCGGGCGACGGGGACTCGGCCTCGATCGGGCTGGGCCAGTTTGCGCACGCCATGCGACGTGGCGTGCGCATGGCCTACATCGTGGAGAACAACGGGGTGTACGGTCTCACCAAGGGCCAGTTCTCGGCCACGGCCGACGAAGGCTCCAAGAGCAAGAAGGGCGTGATCAACACCGACAGCCCGGTCGACCTGGTAGCGATGGCGCTGCAGCTGGGCGCCACCTACGTGGGCCGCGGCTTCTCCGGCAACAAGGCGCAACTGGTGCCGCTGATCAAGGGTGCGATCAGCCACGGCGGGGCCGCGCTGATCGACGTGATCAGCCCCTGCGTCGCCTTCAACAACCATCCCGGCAGCACGAAGAGTTACGACTACGTGCGCGAACACAACGAGGCCGTCAGCCGCATCGACTTCATCAGCGGGCGCGAGGAGATCTCGGTCGACATGGCGCCGGGCGAGGTGATGGACGTGCGCCAGCACGACGGCACGCTGCTGCGGCTGCGCAGCCTGCATGCCGGCTACAACCCCGGCGACCGCAACGCCGCGATGGCCTACATGCAGCGGCACCAGGACATGGGCGAGGTGGTGACCGGGCTGCTCTACGTGGACCCGCTGGCGACCGATCTGCACACGGCGCTGAACACCAGCGCGCGCCCCCTCAACACCCTGGGGCCTGCCGAGCTGTGCCCCGGCGCACAGGCCCTGGAGAAACTCAACAATAGCTTGCGCTGAGCGCTGCACCGTCGCACCATTCGCGGATTCGATCGGAGGGGCAGCCATGGCAGAACGCACGGTTTTCCAGTCCATCTCGCGCAAGCACGTGCTCTGCCTGGGTCCGCAGGCGAGCGTGCGCGAGGCCGCCGGAGTGATGACGCGCGCCAACTGCGGCAGCGTCCTGATCATGGAGCCGCCGGACATCCTTCTGGGCATCCTGACCGAGCGCGACCTGATGACGCGGGTACTGGCCCGCGGCCTCGATCCCGAGCGCACGCCGGTCAGCGACGTGATGACGGCCAACCCGATCTGCGTGGCCCCCGAGACGCTGGTGTCCGACGCGGTCGTGCTGATGCTGGAGCGGGGCTTCCGTCACCTGCCGCTGGTCAAGGGCCCGAAGATCCTGGGTGTGTTCTCGGTGCGTGACGCGTTGCCGCGCGAGTTGGGCACGGCGCTCAGCCAGACGGAGTTCAACGAGCAGGTGAACGACGTACTCGGCTGACTCCGCCGGCACCCCAATCGCATCCACGCTGCAACGCCGGCGGCGCAGCGTTAAGCTGTCCGGCGCGCGAGCCGCATGGGCGGCCTCGCCGTTCGCAACGCGTAGCGAAGGAGCACCATGGAAATGGAAACCCCTGAAGAAGATGCACCGGGCGGTCCGCTGGGCGAATCCCGCGCCAGCTCCTACCTGGAAGAGAAGGCTTTCAAGTCGCGCACGCTGTTCATCTTCGGCACGATCACCGATGCTGCCGCGCGCGACATCACGCGCCGTCTGATCGCACTCGATGCCGACAGCGACGCGCCCATCGACGTGCTGGTCAGTTCGCCGGGCGGCCACCTGGAGTCCGGCGACGCGATCCACGACGTGGTGCGCTTCATCTCGGCGCCGGTGCGCATGATCGGTACCGGCTGGGTGGGCAGCGCGGCCACCCACCTGTACCTGGCCGCGCCGCGCGAGCGCCGCTTCTGCCTGCCCAACACCCGCTTCCTGATCCACCAGCCCAGCGGCGGCGCGGGCGGGCCGGCCAGCGACATCGCGATCCATGCACAGGAGATCATCAAGGCCCGTGAGCGCATCGCCCGCACCATCTCGCGCGAGACCGGCAAGTCCTTCGAGGCGGTGATGGCGGATATCGAGCGCGATCGCTGGCTCTCCGCGGAAGAAGCGGTGGCCTATGGCCTGGTCTCGCGCATCATCGAGCGCAAGACCGAGCTGCAGGGTTGAGCGCCCTCGGCCGGCGCGGCTGGAGTGACGGTCCGATGCGGCCTGCCACGCATTGCAGTGGGCGGTGGGGGAAGGGATTGGCGTTCGAAGCAGGCGAAGTCAAAAAGGCGCGGAGGCGTCGGCCTCCTGCGCGGCGCCACCCGCCTGCAGCGCGGCGACCTGCCGGCGCAGCGCCTCGTTCTCGGCCGTGAGCTCGGCCACGCGGCGGCGCAGGGTTTGCAACGCGTCCTCGGGCGGCGTGGCCTCCCCGTCCGGCGCCGCCGTCGACCCTTCCTCGCGCGGCTTGCGCCTGGATTCGCGCACCCGCTTGGCGACCTGTTTCAGTTCGTCCTTGCCGGCGGCCACGGCCGCCACCTGCTCCTCGGCCGGCAAGCTGGCGACGGCGGCCGCGGCGTTGATCGAGATGGTGCCGGAGCGCACCGCCTGCACCAGTTCCGGCGCGGCCTGCTTCTGGATCTTCTCGATCATGACGACCTGGCCGCTGCTCAGGCGCGCGGCGCGGGCCACGGCCTCGCGGCTGTCCAGCGGCGCGGCGTCGGCGCCGATGGCGGCGGGTGAGGCACCGGACGCCGCCTCGGGTGCCTCGCGCGTCGGGGGTGCCGCCTCGGGCGCCGGGGCAGCGGCCGCGCGGGTGCGCCGCCCGGCCACGATCTCCTTCTTGCGCAGCGCCAGCACGCCGCGCTGGAAGTCGGACAGGCTGCGCCGGCCCAGGTGCTGGTCGATCATCCAGAGGTGCACATCTTCGATGGAACGGAAGCGCGTGTTCTGCACCGTCTGGAAGGGCACGCCGTGCTTGCGGCAGATGCCGTAGCGGTTGTGCCCGTCGACCAGCACGTCGCCCCAGAGGATCAGCGCATCGCGGCAGCCCTCGTCGAGGATGCTGCGCTCCAGGGCTTCGTATTCCTCCGGCGACAACGGATCGATGTAGGCCTTGAGTTCTTCGTTGACGACGATGTCCATGGGTGCGCGGGAGAGAAGGGAGCCAAAGGGCCCGCATTGTAGGAAGCCCTCGCCACGGCTTTGGCGGGCAGCCGATGAAGGCAAAGGCTGACGGGCATGTCGGCGGTCCCGTCCGATGATCTTGCGTGGCAAGAGCTTCAACCAAGAAAGAATTCCAAGAGATGGCTCCCTCCGCGATCGATCCGCCACTGCGGCCCGGCCTCCTGCTGGTGCCCGGTTGGAACGACGACCAGCGCGCGCGTGACCGGACACTCGAGCAAGGCTTGCACGCCGCCGGATGGGCCTGCCATCGGGTCGACCTGCCGAACGCCACCTTGAGCGCCACCGAGCGCGCGAGCGTGACGCGCGAAGACAACCTGCGCGACTTGCTGGCCGCCTACGACGCGCTGGCGGCCGAGCCGCAGGTGGCGCGCGACGCGATCGGCATGGTCGGCGTGAGCTACGGCGGTTACCTGGCCGCCTTGGCCAGCCGCCTGCGTCCGCTGCGCTGGCTGGCGCTGCGGGCCCCGGCCCTCTATCGCGACGAGGCCTGGTCGCAGCCCAAGGAAGCGCTGGACAAGGACGATCTCTCCGTCTACCGGCTCCTGAGGCTGCCTCCGCAGAAGAACCGTGCGCTCGGCGCCTGCGCCGACTTCCGCGGCGACGCCTTGTTGATCGGCTCCGCCCACGACGACACGATCCCGCGACCCGTCATCGAGAACTACGCCGCGGCCCTGGCCACGGCACGCTCCTTCGAATTGCGGATGATCGAAGGCGCCGACCACGCGCTCTCGCACCCCGACTGGTACGAGGCCTTCCGCCGCAGCCTATTCGACTGGCTCGGGCAGCGGCAGGCCGAGTGGAAGGTGGAGCGCGCGGCGGCCGCCTCGCCGGCGCACGCGCCGCCGCCCAGGCTGCGCATCCTGGTCGTGGAGGACGACGCCGACACGCTGGCCGCCACCCTGCACCTGCTGCAGGCCCTCGGCCACTGGGCCACCGGCGTCAAGAGCGCGGAAGGCGCGAAGAGCCGATTCCTCGAGGGCGTGTTCGACGTGCTGATGGTCGACATCGGACTGCCGGCCCTGTCCGGCCGCGAGCTCGCGCAGACGCTGCGGGAGCGGGCGAGCTTTCCGGTGATCTTCGCCACCGGCCAGGCCGCGCCCCCGCAAGCGCCTCCCGACACTTTCTGGCTGCACAAGCCCTATTCGGTCGAACAGCTGGAGGCGGCGCTGCGTGGGGCCGCCGCGCTCCTGCCGCCTCGACGCGACCCATCCTGAAGCGAGGCTTTCGGCCATCTGGCGCGGAAGAAGGAAGATCCGAGCTTCCGCAACCCGAGAAGGAACGAACCATGGCCAACGAAGCCCCCTACGCCCACTACCAGGCACTGAGCCTGAGGCGCCATCCGGACGGCATCCTCGAAGTGGTGATGGGCGCGGCGCAGAGCGCCAACAAGAAGCTGTCCACCGCCGACCACCAGCTGCATCGCGAGCTGGCCTCCATCTGGACCGACATCGACCGCGACCCCGAGACGCGCGTGGCCATCATCCGCGGCGAGGGCAAGGGCTTTTCCGCCGGCGGCGACCTGGGCCTGGTGGAGGACATGGCCAACGACTTCCAGGTCCGCGCACGCGTCTGGCGCGAGGCGCGCGATCTGGTCTACAACGTGATCAACTGCAGCAAGCCCGTGGTCTCGGCCATGCACGGGCCGGCCGTGGGCGCGGGCCTGGTGGCCGGGCTCCTGGCCGACGTGTCGATCGCCAGCACCAACGCCCGCATCATCGACGGCCACACCCGACTGGGCGTGGCGGCGGGCGACCATGCGGCGATCGTGTGGCCGCTCCTGTGCGGCATGGCCAAGGCCAAGTACTACCTGATGCTGTGCGAGGCGGTGTCTGGCGAGGAGGCCGAGCGCATCGGCCTGGTGTCGCTGGCGGTGCCGGAGGACCAGCTGGTGCCCCGGGCCTTCGAGGTCGCGAAAAAGCTGGCCAGCGGCTCGCAGACCGCCATCCGCTGGACCAAGTACGCGCTCAACAACTGGCTGCGCCTGGCGGGCCCGAGCTTCGACAGTTCGCTGGCGCTGGAATTCATGGGCTTCTCGGGGCCGGACGTGCATGAGGGCATCGCCTCGCTGCGCGAGAAGCGCGACCCGAGGTTCGATCCGTCCTGCCCCTTCTGAAGATCACGCACGAAGGCCACGGCGCGGCGGCGGCCTTCGGGCCTGCCGGGCGTGGCGTGATTCCGGGATCATGAACAAGGCGAGGCCGTTCCGGCGCAATTCTCGCGAATGTTCTCGGACACGATCGGGAGGCCTGGTCGCGCGGTTACACATGCAGCCCCTCGTCTGCATTGGACCTCTGGACCATGGCTTTCCGCGCCTCGCTTCGCCTCGTCTTCCTCCTGATCCTGACGCTCGCCTGGCGCTGCGCAGCGGCAGCCGACGTCGCCGGCTATCGGCCCTTCGAGGTCAAGTCCGGCAACCGGCAGTACATCGCGCGCGTGTTCGTGGCCGACAAGCAGGGCGCGGAACGCGCGTGGCAGTGGCGCTACCGGCTCCAGGTCGTGTCCGCCCGGGACGAGGCCATCCAATGGGAGTCCGACTACGTCCATGACGGCCACCCGGGCGGCGACCTCTCCGACGACGGGCGCTACTTCGCGAACACGAGCGCCTGGTACCACGACAGCGGGCAGCTGGTGCGCATCTACCACGCGCAGGGCCAGCATCAATTCACCGCCGCCGATCTGCACATCGATGCGGCAGGCCTGCAGGGCACCGAATCCCATCGAATCTGGCTGGACGACGTTCACTTCGTGAACGGTGCGTCGGGCGCCGATCGTTTCGTGGTCGAGACGCTGCAAGGAACACGTTGCATCCGGCTGCGGCCCGAGATGGTGGTGGAAGACACCTGCGAAGAGGAGTGAGCGCGAGTGCGCGGGCCCGGCCAGCGGCATCGCGTGTCGCCGGACGGCTTCTTCGGCGGCATCCTTTTGCACCAGGTGCTGCAATGGCACCACCTGCTCTCGAACGTGCGGCCCTGAGACCCCCTGGACTACTCGTCGCGCTGCCCGCGCTCCCACGCGCGCAGGCCGCGCTGCCATGCGCGCAGCCGCTCGTCCACGGCGCGCCCGTCCGCCCCGGAGGCCGTTGCGCAGAGCTGGTCGAGCAGGATCTGCTGATCGGTGCTCAGCTGCTTCGGAAACACCGGCACCAGCGTGACCCACAGGTCACCGCGCGCCCCACCATGCGCCACCGGAAAGCCCAGGCCCTTGAGGCAGTAGGACACCTGGCTGCGGCGGGTCCGCAGGGACTGCAGGCCGGTGACGGTCGGCACCTGGACCGGGCGTTCGGCGATCCAGGCGAAGCCATCGACCGGGACCTCGCATCGCAGGGTGCCGTCGTCGTCGAGCTGGAAAAAGTCGTGCGCCAGCAGCTCGACGCGAATCTCGAGGTCGGCGGACAGGCGCTCGGGTCGCAGTCGCCGCCCGTCGACGTGCAGCAAATCGCCGTGGCGCACGCCGGCCGGAATGCGGACCTTGACCTGGTAGCCGCGCGCGGGCGTCTTGCCGCTGCCCCGGCACGCCGCGCATGGCTGCCGGGCGATCCCGCCGCCCAGGCAGGCCTCGCACTCGGCCACGCCGGTGGGCCAGCCGAAGAAGGAGGGCTTGCGCACCGCGCCCGAGCCGCCGCAGCGGGTGCAATTGCCGCCCAGCACCTGGTGGCCGGCGCCCGCGCAGCTGCGGCAGGTCTCGGTGAGCTTCCCGCGCAGCACCTTGATGCAGCCGGCCGCGGCCTCCTCGAGCGTGAGCTTCACCTTGCGGTGGATGGGCCGGCGGTGGCCGCGCGCGCCGCCCTCACCGTCGTCGAATGCGGTCGGGCCGGCTTCCTGTTCGCCGGCGCTTGCTTCGGCGTCATTCGGCGAGGGGGATGGGGCGGCGTTGGCATCGCCTGCCGTGGTTTCGGGAGGGACGCGGAAACCGGCGCGGCGGATCTCTTCGAAGGCCTGATTGATGCGCTGCATCCGCGTCACCGCGTCGGCGCTGCCGTTGCGGTCCGGATGCCATTGCGAGGCCAGCCGGCGCCATGCCGCCTTCACTTCGCGCTCGCTCGCGCCGGATGCCAAGCCCAGTTCGGCGAATGCGTCGTCGGTACCCAAGCCCACTCCCTCTTTGCGTCAGGGCCGTCCGGGACGAAGGTCCGTGGAGGCGGCCGAGCCGTCCGCGGGAATGCTATCCGAAACACAAGGTGCAGCCTCCGGCCTGCGGGAAAACTGCGGCCCCGTCCGACGGCCAGACGGCACGCACTCCACTAGACTCCCGCCGAGCCCGGCTCGGCTGTTTCGAGAGACCGGTCCACGAAGGGTCCTTTTCCGCCGATGCTGGCGGCAATTCCGGCCCGCGAAAAAGGTGCACATGGCAGACGCCGGCAGTCTTCTCATCCAGACCCCAGGGTCGGCACCGTCCGTGCCGGCGCCGGCCACGGACGATGCCGACTACCGCCTGATGGTGGAGGCGGCCAGCGACTATGCGATCTTCCTGCTGGACACCGAGGGCCGCGTGCGCAGCTGGAACGTCGGGGCGCAACGCATCAAGGGCTACGAGGCGCACGAGATCATCGGCCGCCATTTCTCGGTGTTCTATCCGCCCGAGCAGCTGACGCGCGGCTGGCCCGAGCACGAGCTGAAGATGGCGCGCCTGAGCGGCCGCTTCGAGGACGAGGGCTGGCGCCTGCGCAAGGACGGCACCCGCTTCTGGGCCAACGTGGTCATCACCCGCCTGATCACGCCCGCGGGCGAGTTCCGCGGCTTCTCCAAGATCACCCGTGACCTGAGCGAGCGCCGCCGCCAGGAGGAGCAGCTGCGCATGAGCGAAGAGCGCTTCCGCCTGCTGGTCGAAAGCGTCAAGGACTATGCGATCTTCATGCTGGACCCGGCGGGCCGCGTGATCAGCTGGAACGCGGGCGCCCGCCGCTTCAAGGGCTACGAGGCGAACGAGATCATCGGCCGCCATTTCTCGGTGTTCTACCCGCCCGAGGTGCAGGCCACCGGCTGGCCCGACGAAGAGCTGCGCATCGCCCGCCGCGACGGCAGCTTCGAGGAGGAGGGCTGGCGCCTGCGCAAGGACGGCAGCCGCTTCTGGGCCGACGTGGTCATCACGGCCGTGCACGACGCCAGCGGCGCGCTGCGCGGCTTCGCCAAGGTGACGCGCGACCTGACCGAGCGGCGCCGCGTCAGCTCGCTGGAAGATGAAGGCCGGCGCATCAGCACCTTTCTGGCCATGCTGGGCCACGAGCTGCGCAATCCGCTCGCGCCGATCTCCAACGCGCTGGCGCTGATGAACCGCCTGAAGCTGGACAACCCGCAGTTGCAATTGGCGAGCGACACCATCTCGCGCCAGCTGCGGCAGATGGTGCGCCTGGTGGACGACCTGCTGGACGTGGGCCGCATCACCAGCGGCAAGATCCGGCTGGAGGCCCGGCCGGTGGACCTGAAAGCGGTGATCGCCGAGGCCCTGGAGGCGATGTCACCGCTGGCGGCGGACAAGTCGCAGCGGCTGGAGGTGGAGGTGGAGCCCGACGCGATGTGGACCCTGGGCGACCGCGCCCGGCTGATCCAGGTGCTCAGCAATCTGCTGGGCAATGCGATCAAGTTCACCCCGGCCGGCGGCCACCTGCACCTGCGCGCCGGCCGCCGCGGCGACCAGGCGGAACTGAGCGTGCGCGACGACGGACCCGGCATCGCGCCGCAGGACCTGCAGCGCATCTTCAACCTCTTCGAGCAGGGCGAGCAGGACATCGCGCGTTCGCAGGGCGGCCTGGGCCTGGGGCTGAGCCTGGTGCAGCAACTGGTCACGCTGCACGGCGGCGAGGTGGCCGCCTTCAGCAAGGGCCTGCCGGGCGAGGGCAGCGAGTTCGTGGTGCGGCTGCCCCTGGGCCCGGCTCCGGTGACGCCGGAAAAGCCCGCGCCGGCCTGCGCGCAGCACGACGGCCGGCCCTTCGTGCTGGTGGTGGACGACAACCAGGACGCGGCCCAGACCATGTCCGCGCTGATGGACGCGCTGGGCTGCCGCTCGGCGGTGCGGCACGACGGCATCACGGCCCTGGCGGCGATCAAGCAACTCGCGCCCGACCTGGTGCTGCTCGACATCGGCCTGCCCGGCCTGAGCGGACTGGAGGTGGCGGAGCGTGCCCGTGCCGAGATCGCGCATCCGCCGCCGCTCATCGCGGTCAGCGGCTACGGGCAGGAGCGCGACCGGCAGCTGAGCTTCGAGGCGGGCTTCTTCGCCCACCTGACCAAGCCGGTGGACGTCGAGCAGCTCGAAAGCCTGCTGACGCGGCTGCTCGGCGCACGCTGAGCCGCAGCCCTCCCGCGCCGATCCCTTCGGCCGTTCGGCACATGGACGCGGCCTGCCCGGCGGCGTAGCATCGTTTTCCCTTGCCGCCCGGCCGCGGCGGCAAGCCGGTGAGTCCGCGTCAGTGAGGCTTCGACATTCAACGTTCGAACGGAGGTCGGAATGAGCTATCACCTGGAAGGCCGCCTGCTGGAGGTCTGCAACTGCAACGTCCTTTGCCCCTGCTGGATCGGCGAGGACCCGGACAACGGCACCTGCGACACCATCGTCGCCTGGCGCATCGACAAGGGCACGGTCGACGGCCTGGACGTCGGCGGCAACACCATCGCCGCCGTGGCCCACGTGCCGGGCAACATCCTGCAGGGCAACTGGAGCGCCGCGATCTACGTGGACGACAACGCCTCCAAGGAACAGGAGGAGGCGCTGCTCAAGGTCTACACGGGGCAGGCCGGCGGGCCGATCGCGGACCTGGCCAAGCTGATCGGCAACGTGGTCTCGGTGGAGCGCGCGAAGATCGGCTTTCACGTGAACGAGGGCAGCGGCAAGCTCACGATCGGCAGCGACTACTACGCCGAGCTGGAGCCCTACCGCGGCGCCACCGGCGGGCAGACCGTGCTGTCCGACACCGTGTTCTCCACCGTGCCCGGCGCGCCGGTCTTCGTCGGCAAGGCGCCGAGCTACCGCTCGAAGAATGCCAAGCTGGGCATCGACCTCGACATCCAGAATCACAACGCGCTGCAGAGCACCTTCGTGTTCGACGCCTGAGCGCGGGTTGTCATGGCTGCGATCGCGGGCGCGGCGCGCCATCGCCGCGTGTTCCTGCCGCTGCTGGCCGCGCTGGTCGTGCTGGCCTGGGCGTCGCTGTGGGCCTGGGCGCGCAGCCCCTGGGGCCGCTATCTCGAGCACGAGGACTGGACGGCCTCGGGTCCGGCCGCCTTCCTGTGCCGCACCCTGCCCGGCGGCGAGTGGTGGCTGCCGGGGCTGCTCTATGCGCTGGCCTGGGTGCTGATGACGGCGGCCATGATGCTGCCCACCACCCTGCCCCTGTTCAACGTGTTCGACCGCATGACGGCGCAGCGCGCGGACCATGGGCGACTGGTGATCTTGCTGGGCCTGGGCTACATGGCGGCGTGGGGCGCCTTCGGCCTGATCGCCCACGGGCTGCATGGCGGCCTGCTCGCGCTGCTGGCGAAATCGCCCACGCTCGCCTGGCACGGCTGGCTGATCGGCGCGGCCACGCTCGCGCTGGCCGGCGCCTTCCAGTTCAGCCGGCTCAAGCACCAGTGCCTGGACAAGTGCCGCACGCCGCTGGGCTTCGTCATCGAGCACTGGCGCGGGCCGGCGCCGGCGCGCCAGGCCTTCCTGCTGGGCGCGCACCACGGCCTGTATTGCGTGGGCTGCTGCTGGGCCTTGATGCTGCTGATGTTCGCCTTCGGCACCGGCAGCCTGGGCTGGATGCTGCTGCTGGCGGCCGTGATGGCCATCGAGAAGAACATGCCCTGGGGCCGGCGCCTGAGCGCGCCGCTGGGCGCCGTGCTGCTGGGCGGGGCGCTCGTCGTGGTCGCCATCCATGGCTGAAGCGCGCGGCGGCCGGACCGGCCTGTCCACCATCGCGCTCACGACGGCGGCCATGCTGGCTTTCGCTGCCAACTCGCTGCTGTGCCGGCTGGCGCTGCAGCAGGGCGGCATCGACCCGGCCAGCTTCGGAAGCATCCGGCTGGTGTCCGGGGCGCTCGCCCTGGCGCTGATCGTGCGGCTGCGCGCCAGGCCAGCGCCGGCGGCGCGCGCCGACTGGCTCGCGGCGGCGATGCTGTTCGCGTACGTCGCCTTCTTTTCCTTCGCCTACCTCAGCCTCTCGGCCGGGACCGGGGCGCTGATCCTCTTCGGCGCCGTGCAGCTCACCATGTTCGGCGCGGGCCTGAGGGCGGGGGAGATGTTCGGGCCGCTCGCGTGGTCGGGCTTCGTGCTGGCGGTCGGCGGGCTGGTGTACCTGGTGTCGCCGGGCCTGGCCGCGCCACCGCCGCTGGGGGCGACGCTGATGGCGGTTGCAGGAGTGGCCTGGGGCGTGTATTCGCTGCGCGGTCGTGGCGTGGCCGATCCGCTGGCGGCGACCGCGCGAAACTTCGTTCGGGCGGCGCCGATGGCGCTGGTGCTGAGCCTGGCGCTCCTCTCGCAGGCCCATGCGGACCCCGCGGGCATCGCGCTGGCGATCGCCTCGGGGGCGATCACCTCCGGACTGGGCTACGTGATCTGGTACGCCGCACTGCCGCATCTCAGCGCCCTTCGCGCGGCCACCGTGCAACTGTCGGTACCGCCGATCGCGGCTTTCGGCGGGGTGCTGTTCCTGGCGGAGGCGCTCACGCCGCGGCTGGCGCTGGCTTCGTTGGCGATCCTCGGGGGGATCGGGTTGGTGCTGGCGGGCAAGGCACGGACCGTGCGGGCCCGCGGATCTTCGCCGTGAGCATGCGGCGCCTTGCGCCACGTCGCTTCAATCACAGCGGCAGGGCAGACTTCAAGGTGTTTACCCTGAGGCCGGCGGCGCCCATTGATCCGGAGACTTCAGACTCCTTGCAACCGGCGCGATCGACCCATGTGGAATGCCATCGTCAGCTTCTTTGAACGGCACCTCGCCGGCTTCCTCGAACGGCATCTCGGCAGCCTGTTGGTCGTCGGCACGGCCGTGAGCGCCGGTGCTGTCGCCTGGCTCGCCGGTTTGTTTTCACTGAAAAGTCTCCGGCGGCCGCCCTCGATCGAGATTCGCCATGCGCCCCCCGACATCGAGCTGAGCGACGAGCAGTTGGAAATACTGCGGCGCGAGTTCAAGGTGCAACGCCCTGGCAGCGCCGGAAGCACGGAGGACAACGGGGGCTTCGAGGCCATGCCCCTCCCCCCCGCCTCCGCCGCGCTGCCCGAGGCGCCAGCCGCACCGGCGCCGGAAGAGCCGCAACGCGGATTCAACTTCCGGTTCGAGGGCAGCGGCCACGACGGGACTCATCTCATCCGGGGGTCCGCGGCGCGCCTGGTCTTCTCCGACCGGCTGACACCGACGGTCTACGCAATCATCGAGGGCGAGAAGCTCGACGACGCGGTGAAGGGCGAACGCGCCTTCCTCACGCTCGTGCTCACGGCGCCCAAGGGCATCGTCGTCCAGGCAAGCCATGTGGCGGTGGCCCGCTTCGAAGCGGGCGTGCTCGTGGATGAAGTCGCATTCGATTTCGAGACTTCCGACGACTGCCCGGATCAGGCCGAGTTGCTGGTCGAGTTCTTCGCAGGGAGCACGCGGCTGTACGGCGTCCCGCTCCAGATGGCGGTGACGGACGAGGCACACCGCCTGGCGCCGGGCGAAGCCGCGGCCCGCCAGGTCCCGGTGCTCAAGCTGGACGCCTCCAAGGCGATCTCCGTGGCTGCCGACGGGCCGGCTTTGAACGCCATGCTGCTGACCGTCTCGGTGGAGCAGGACAGGCTGGCGCTGTCCCTGATCCAGTACGGCAGGAGCGGACTGGTCGGCAAGGCGCTCAGCGCCAGCGTCGAGCTGTCCGAGTCCAAGGTGGATGCGCTGCTGAAGGCCGTCCGGGCGGAGATCGGCAGCGACTTCTTCGCGGCGGACGCCTGGACCCGGGTGGACCCCGGCAGGCCCGACTGGCGGGATGACGCCGATCTGCTGCGTTGTGCCGAGAAGCTCGCCAGCGCGGGCTGGCTTCTGCACCAGGCGCTGTGCAACAACTCGCAGAACGCCAAGGCCAAGGAGATCCTCGATGCCGTGAGTTCGCAGCCCAGGCGCAGCCGGCTCACGGTGGCCACCACGGGCTTCCCGCTGCCGGTCGAGCTGCTCTACAGCGAGCCTTTCTCGAAGAACTGGATGGAGGAAGAGCGGCCCAGGGACAAGATCGATCCGGCCTCTTTCTGGGGCGTGCGCTTCGCGATCGAGACGATCCGGGCTGGCTCGGGCGATTACGACCTGCTTCGCCTCTCGCACTGGAAGTCGCCGGCCGAGGTGGCCATCAACCTCAATCCGACGATCAAGATCGAGGACGAGGACGAGGACGAGGGTGAGGTCGGCCCGGCGCAGATCCACAAGACCTTCGCCCAGGCCCTGCGGGACAAAGGGGTCCGTTGCGACGTGCAGGACAGCTGCAATTCCATCCGCAAGTCGCTGCAGTCGGGGCAATCCACTGCGAGCGTGATCTACACCTATTGCCACGGCGCGGCCGCCGCCGCCGAAGCGGGGCTGCAGGAAACGCTGGTGCTGACCCAGGGCTGCGAGTTGCGCCCCTCGGACCTGCAGCGCTCGGCCAAGTACGCCCATGCGCCCGTCCTCATCATGAATGCCTGCAACGCCGGCTCGACCTCGCCGCTGCTCTTCCACGGGTTCCTCGATGCCTACCGGGAGAAGGAAGCCATCGGATTGATCACGACGACCTTCTTCGTGCCGATCATGTTCGGCGCGGCATTCGGCGGCAAGCTGATCGAGGCCTGTCTGAACAGGGGCACGCCCTTGTCCGAGCAGTTGCGGCTCCTTCGCGAGACATCCGCGCAGACGGGCAACTTCGCGCCGCTGTTCTACAGCGTCCAGTGCCAGCTGGATGCCTGACCACCAACGACCGATTGCAGGAGCACAGGATGAAGCAGCGCACCATCGTCATCAGCGATCTGCACGTGGGCGGCGGGCCCGGCGACCCGGGCGACGACCACGTCTACCAGAAGAGGGAACTGGTCCGCTTCATCGCCAGCCTGGGCGAGAGCGAGCCCGGTCGGAAGGGCGGGATCGAGCTGTTCATCAACGGCGACTTCCTGGAGTTCGCGCAGACGGCGCAGGAGGTCCACCGATCGACGGGCTCGAAGGCCTGGTGCAGCGAACCGGAGTCGCTGAAGAAGCTCGAGGTCATCCTGGCCGGGCATCCGGAGATCTTCAGCGCGCTCGGCGCGTTCCAGGCCCTGGGCAACCAGGTCACGGTGGCCGCGGGCAACCATGACGTCGACCTGTACTGGCCCTCGGTGCAGAAGGCGCTGGTGGATGCCGTGCATCCCGGCCTGGCCTTCGCAATCGGCCAGGACTGGGTCGAGCGCTACGGCGGCAAGCTGCAGATCGCGCACGGCCACCTGCCGGACCCGGTCAACACCTTCAAGTCGTGGGACAAGCCCCTCGCCCGCCACGACAACACGCGCCTCGAAATGTGCCCGGGAACGCTGTTCATGGTGAAGTTCGTCAACCTGCTCGAACGGGAGTACCCCTTCGCGGACAACATCTATCCCGTGCAGCGGCTGGCCGCGCTGCTGAAGGAAGGGGACAAGAAGGGCCTGGCGGTCGTGTCGTGGGCCTTCCTGCGCTTCTCCGCGCGACACGCCAAGACGCTGGGAGCGGCCACACCAATGGGCACCAAGGTGCTTTCACGCCTGGGCACGAACACCGCCTTCGCCGAGGAACTGAGCCGCCGCACCGGCACGAGCGTGGAGACCTTGCGAGGCTTCAGCGAAGACAAGGCCGCGGAGTTCGTGCTGGTCCACTGGCCCGAGATCGCCGACATGCCGGATTGGAAGAAGCTCACCAGCGCCAACACGCTGGCCGGCGACGGCCAGGCCGCCAACAGCCTGGGCACGCTGATCATGAACGCCTCCTTCGGCAAGGAATCGCTGCGCGACGAGGCCCTCAAGCGGGCCACCGCCATCGAGGCGACCGAGGTCGTGGTGATGGGCCACACGCACCTGCCCGACAAGGCGCTCGTCACCTCGAAGGTGCGCTACTTCAATCCCGGCAGCTGGACGCGCTACGCCGATGTCTCCCCCGGCAAGCCGCTCACGCTGGACGACCTGCGGGACGAGTCCGCCTTTCCCTATTCGCTGAACTATGTGGAGATCGACGAAGCCTCGCCCGGCGCACCGCTCCAGGCGCAGATGAAGACCTTCGAGAGCCAGGAAGATCTGCTGAGGGAGTAGTCCCACCTCTCAGTGCGCCGCGAGCTTGAACAGGCTCGTCGCCTCCAGGTCCAGCGCCAGCTGATCGCGCTGGTTGAACAGCCGCCAGCGCCAGCGCAGGATGCCCAGCGTCGGCCGCTTCTCCGATCGACGCACCTCGATCACGTCGGCCACCAGCCGCAGCGAGTCGCCAGGCCGCACCGGGTTCGGCCACTTGACGTAGGCCAGCCCCGGCGAGGCGAAGGACTCCGAGCCTTCCAATGCGGCCTTCGCCACCAGGCGCATCGCGATGCCGCCGGTGTGCCAGCCACTCGCGATGAGCCCGCCGAAGGGCCCCTCGGCCGCTGCGCTCGGATCGGTGTGAAACCACTGCGGGTCGTAGGCGTTGGCGAACTGCAGCACCTCGGTCTCGGTGACGACATGGGGGCCGGCCTCGATGACCTGGCCCTCGTGGAACTCGGCAAATTTCATCCTCCGAGCCTATGCGAAAAGCCCACTTGTGCAAGGAACACCGCGGCGCGAAGCCTGGGGGAGAGCATGTTCAGTAGGTCTCCAGGTGCAGGCGACCTTCGCGCTTGAGCAAGGCGCCGACGGTGTCCCAATCGAGCCCGGCTTCCACGGCGACGTCGCGCAGCGCCAGCACCACGCCCTCTTCCATGCTCTTCAGGCCGCAGACGTAGAAGTGGCTCTGCCCGTCCTTCAGCATCGCGGCCAGGTCGGCGGCGCGCTCGCGCATGGCGTCCTGCACGTAGCGCTTGGGCTGGCCCGGCGTGCGCGAGAAGGCGAAGTTGATGTCGATGAAGTCCTTCGGCAGGTTCTGCAGCGGTCCGAAATAAGGCAGCTCCTGCTGCGTGCGGGCGCCGAAGAAGAGCATGAGCTTGCCTCCCTCGAACTTGCCGCTCTTGCGCAGACGCCGGCGCCACTCGGTCATGGCGCGCATGGGTGCGCTGCCGGTGCCGGTGCAGATCATCACGATGTGCGACTTCGGATGGTTCGGCATCAGGAAGGAGGTACCGAAGGGGCCGATGACCTGCACCTTGTCGCCCACCTTGAGGTCGCACACGTAGTTGCTGGCCACCCCGCGCACAGGGTTGCCCTGGTGGTCCTGCAGCACGCGCTTCACCGTCAGCGAGATGTTGTTGTAGCCGGGCCGCTCGCCGTTGCGCGGACTGGCGATCGAGTACTGGCGGGCGAAGTGCGGCTTGCCGTTGGCGTCCAGCCCCGGCGGGATGATCGCGATGGACTGGCCTTCGAGCACCGGGAAAGGCATGCTGCCGAAATCCAGCACGATGTGGTGCGTCTGGTTCTCGTAGCCGGCCTCGGTGCAGTTGAAGTTGCCGACCACGGTCGCGGTGGTCGGGCTCTTCGGCGGGAAAAGGTTGGTGTACGCATGCGCGGCCGACCAAGGCGGGACGGTCGCGCCGTACTGTGCGGAGTTGAAGGGCACCTCGCCGGGCGCGGCCACCGGCTGGGGCACGGCCGCGGGCTGGGCCTGCGCCTGCGCCTGGATCACCACCTCGTCGGCCGAGGCCACGCCCTCGGCCTCGAGCTGCTCGGAGGTGAGTTCGGCGGGGAGCTCGTCCCAGGTGAACTGCTCCTCGATCGAGTAGGCGCGGGCCGCGGGCATGGTGCGCCAGTTGTCGATCGACCCGGTCGGGCAGGGCGAGATGCAGGCCATGCAGCCGTTGCACACGTCGGCCCGCACCACGTAGTTGCGGTCGTCGTGCGTGATGGCGTCGACCGGGCAGGTCGCCTCGCAGGTGTTGCAGCGGATGCAGATCTCGGGGTCGATCAAGTGCTGCTTGATGACGCCGACTTGGATGGTGGCCATGTCCATTGTTTTTTCTCCTTTCCCTCTCCCCTCGGGGAGAGGGTCGGGTAAGGGGCTACGGCGCCGGTCGCGGGCCCGCCGCCCCTCACCCCTGCCCTCTCCCCGGCGGGAGAGGGAGTTTCGGGTCAGCCGAAGCGAACGTACTCGAAGTCGACCGGCTGGCGGTTGATGCCCATCACCGGCGGTGCGATCCAGTTGGCGAACTTGCCGGGCTCGACCACACGGCCCATCAACGATGCCACGAAGGCGAAATCTTCGCCGGTGGGCAGCCACTCGCCCTTCTTCGCGGCCCACTCGGCCTCGCTCACCACGCGGCCCTCAGGCGACATCTTGATGCCGGCGAGCGCGCCGATCTGGCGGTTGAAAGCCTTGTGCGGCACGGTCAGGCGGGTGGGGATGCCGGCCTTCTCCAGCACCTTGTTCCAGCGGCTCACGCCGGCCACGGAGTCCTTGATGAAGTCGTCGCGCAGCACTTCGTTCAGGGCGTTGAGCATGGGCACGTCCTTCTCGACCAGCTGGCCGTTCTGGACTTCGAGCACCTTGTAAGTCTGGCCCTTGAGCACGTGGTCGTCGGTGCGCTTGCCTTCTTCGTAGCGGCCTTTCAGGCCCGAGCTGTAGAAGGTGGCGGCGTTGCTCGACTGGTCGGCGCCGAAGAGGTCGATGGTGACGCTGTAGTGGAAGTTCAGGTAGCGCTGGATGGTGCCCAGGTCGATGGCGCCGGCGGCACGCACCTTGGCCGGGTCGTCGGTCTTGAGGTCGTTCATCACCTGCGCGGTGCGGGTGAGCACGCGCGAGACGCCGCTCTCGCCCACGAACATGTGGTGGGCTTCCTCGGTCAGCATGAACTTCGTGGTGCGCGCCAGCGGATCGAAGGCGCTCTCGGCCAGGGCCGAGAGCTGGAACTTGCCGTCGCGGTCGGTGAAGTAGGTGAACATGAAGAAGGCCAGCCAGTCCGGCGTCTTCTCGTTGAAGGCACCCAGGATGCGCGGGTTGTTCTCGTCGCCCGACTGGCGCTGCAGCAGGGCCTCGGCCTCTTCGCGGCCGTCGCGGCCGAAGTGCTTGTGCAGCAGGTAGACCATGGCCCACAGGTGGCGGCCCTCTTCCACGTTGATCTGGAACAGGTTGCGCAGGTCGTACATGCTGGGCGCCGTCAGGCCCAGGTGGCGCTGCTGCTCGACCGAGGCCGGCTCGGTGTCGCCCTGCGTGACGATGATGCGGCGCAGGTTGGCGCGGTGCTCGCCGGGGACGTCCTGCCAGGCCTTCTCGCCCTTGTGGTCGCCGAAGTGGATCTCGCGGCTGGCATCGCCCGGATTCAGGAAGATGCCCCAGCGGTAGTCGCGCATCTTCACGTGGCCGAACTGGGCCCAGCCCTGCGGGTCCACGCTGACGGCGGTGCGCAGATAGACCTCGTAATTGGTCGAGCCCTCGGGGCCGACGTCGTCCCACCAGTGGATGAAGTTCGGCTGCCAGCCTTCGAGCGCACGCTGCAGCGTGCGGTCTTCGCCGAGGTTGACGTTGTTGGGGATCTTCTCGCTGTAGTTGATCGTGCTCATCGTGGTTCCTTGCAAAGAGTTCCGAGGGTCAGACGCGGTTCAGGTCAAAGCCGGCTTTCTGGCCGGTGCCGTAGACCTTCAGGGCACCCTTCTCGCCGACGGCGTTCGGGCGGTTGAAGATCCAGTTCTGCCAGGCGGTGAGCCGGCCGAAGATGCGGGTGAGCATGTTTTCCTGGCTGGCGAAGCGCAGGTTGGCTTCCAGCCCGGTGAGGGCGTCGGGCGACATGGCGGCGCGCTCCTCGATGGCGATGCGGATCTCGTCCTCCCAGTCGATGTCGTCGGGCGCGGTGGTGACCAGGCCGAGCTGCAAGGCCTGGTCGGCGTCGAGCGCCTTGCCGGCGGCGGCGCGGGCGGCCTCGAGCGGGGCGCTCTCTTCGTAGAAGCGGCGCTGCAGGCGAGTCTGGTCGTTCACCATCGGGAAGAAGCCGAAGTTGAACTCGTCGAGCTGGAGCTTCGGGGCGCGCTCGGGCTCGTCGGGCAGGGCCAGCATGTAGGCGCGGTCGGCCGCGAAAGCCAGCTCGGCCAGCGTGCCGGCGAAGCAGGAGCCGGCCTCGATCAGTGCGAACAGGCTGCGCGAGGACACGTCCAGGCGGGCCAGCGTGCGGCGCAGGGCGCCGATGGTTTCGCGCACCAGCCAGTGGTCCTGGTGGGCGAGCATCGTCTGGTCGCTGGCCAGCACGGCCTGGGCGTCGCCCTCGGTCTTGAGCAGCCAGGTGCCGATGTCGAGTTCGTTGGTGCGCAGGTTGAGGATGGCGTCGTCGAGCTGGCGCACCATCGCGAGCGGCCACCAGGCGGCGCCGGCGGCTTCGATGCCGGCGACGTCGGTCGGCTGTGCGCCGGTGGGGGCCTTCACGGTCAGCGTGGCGGTGCGGCGGGCGCGGTCGATCTCGACCGTGACGTGCTCGTAGCGGATGCTGTCGGGCCCGTCCTCGCGCTCGACGCGGGTGAGCTGCACGCCCTTGGCGCCAGCGGGGCGCGGGCTGCCCTCGGCCAGCTTGGCGGCGCGCTCCTGCACGGCGGCGGCGAACTGGGCCGGCTTGGCGATGGCATCGACCAGGCGCCAGTCGACCGCGCGCTGGCCGCGCACGCCTTCGACGCTGGTGCAGAAGATGTCGGCCAGGTCATGGCGCACGTGGCGCTTGTCGGTGACGCGGGTCAGGCCGCCGGTGCCGGGCAGCACGCCCAGCAGCGGCACTTCGGGCAGGGAGACGGAGGAGGAGCGGTCGTCCACCAGCAGGATCTCGTCGCAGGCCAGGGCCAGCTCGTAGCCGCCGCCGGCGCAGGCGCCGTTGACGGCGGCCAGGAACTTCAGGCCCGAGTGCTTCGAGGAGTCCTCGATGCCGTTGCGGGTCTCGTTGGTGAACTTGCAGAAGTTGACCTTCCAGGCATGGCTGGAGACGCCCAGCATGAAGATGTTGGCGCCGGAGCAGAAGATGCGGTCCTTGTCGCTGGTGACGATCACCGAGCGCACTTCGGGGTGCTCGAAGCGGACGCGGTTGAGCGCGTCGTTGAGCTCGATGTCCACGCCCAGGTCGTAGCTGTTGAGCTTGAGCTTGTAGCCGGGGCGGATGCCGCCGTCTTCCGCAATGTCGAGCGAGAGACGGGCGACGGGGCCCTCGACGCTGAGCTTCCAGTGGCGGTATTGGGTCGGGTCGGTGCGGTAGTCGACGCGGGCGGGGTGGGCAGCGGTCTCGGTCATGCGCGGTCTCCTGCGGAAGGGCCTGGGGGTGAATGAACAATAATGCACTTGGCTGACGCCATGACATGCATCATCATGCATGTTAATGAGCGCGTCAAGCCCAACGCGAATTTTTTTGCAACTACCAATGTTTGTAGCTACCAGAATTGGTAGCTACAAATATTGGTAGGTGCCCTCCCTCGCAAAAACTGGTAGGTAACTCAACCGCCCCGGCTCATGGCCTCGCGCACGGCGGTGCGCAGCGCCTGGAAGCTGTGAGGCAGGTCCTTCCCACTGGTGTCCACGCTGATGTCGGCCTTGGAATAGAACGCGGCCCGGCCGGCCAGGATGCGGCGCAGGTCGTCCATGGCCTCCTTGCTGGCGGCCATGGGACGGGTGTCGCCCTGGGCGGCGACGCGGCCCATGTGCTCCTCGGGCGCGGCCTGCAGCCAGACGGTGGTGCAGTGCGTCAGCAGCTCGTTGAAGGTCGCCGGGTCGGAGACGACGCCGCCGGGGGTGGCGATGACCACTTCCGCGTAGATCTGAACCGTCTCTTCCAGGGCGCGGCGCTCGTAGCGGCGGTAGGCGTTGGTGCCGTACAGGTCGTGGATCTCGCGCACGCTGCAGCCGGCCAGTGCTTCGATCTCGCGGCTGAGCTCGATGAAGGGCACGTCCAGGTCGTCGGCCAGCATCTGGCCGAGCGTGGACTTGCCGGCGCCGCGCAGGCCCACCAGCGCGATGCGCCGGTGGCGCGCCGGGTCGCCGGCGGCGGTGCCCAGCAGTTCGCCCAGGGCGATGCGGGCGCGGCGCAGGTCGGCCTCGCTGCGGCGCTCCAGCAGCTCCCGGATCAGCAGCCATTCGGGCGAACTGGTCGTGACATCGCCCACCAGCTCCGCCAGCGAGCACTGCAGCGCGGTCGCCACCTGCTGCAGCACCAGGATGGAGGCATTGCCGATGCCGTATTCGAGATTCGCCAGGTGCCGCTCGGACACCTCGGCCGCCTGCGCCACCGCCTTGCGGGTGAGACCGCGGCGCGCCCGCAGGTTGCGCACGCGTTCGCCCAGGGCCACCAGGAGCGGGTTCTTCGCTTCGTCGGCCGCCGGGGCCGCGTCGGCGGGCGCGATCAGCACCGCCTCGGCTCGGTCATTCATGTCGTCCTGCCATCATTAGGGTAAACACCATATATGCACTATATTGCTTGACACCTTTTATGCCGGTGCTTATGGTTCATGCACAGGCAAGATACTGCACGCAGCGATTTGCCGCAAGTTCGAGTTTCCAACCCATGCATGAGCACCCCACGATGTCCAAGGAATCCTTCCACCAGATCGTCGCCGACGTGACCACGCAGATCGCCGGCCGCCCGCTCAACGACGAGCTCGACCGCTGGCTCAACACGGTGCACGGGCCCGGCAGCGAAAGCTACCAGCGCCTGAAAGAGGCGTGCATCGACGGCGTGGCCGAAGGCTGGCTGTGCGATCGCGAAGGGGGCGGCATCAAGTATGGCCGGGTCTTCAGGCCCGAAGCCGCGCTAGCCGGCTTCTCGGTCGACGTGGTGGACATGCAGGACATCCAGGGGCCGCACCACACGCATCCGAACGGCGAGATCGATCTGATCATGCCGCTGGAAGGCGATGCGACCTTCGACGGCCGGCCGGCCGGATGGTGCGTGTACCCGCCCGGCTCGGCGCACCACCCCACGGTGGCCAGCGGCCGCGCCCTGGTCCTCTACCTCCTCCCCGAAGGCCAGATCCAATTCACGAAATGACGCTCTCGCCCAGGCTTGAGATGACGCTCTCCCCCAGGCTTGCTCACTTCGTGTAGCCGCCAGCCCCCTCACCGGGGGCAACACCAGCGGCCCGGCAAAGCCAGTTCCGCGGTGTTCCCCGAATAGATACCGGAGCCAATGCAATGACCGAACTTCTCTCCAACTACGTGGCCGGCCGCTGGCAGGCCGGCAGCGGCGCCGGAACGCCGCTCTTCGACCCGGTGCTGGGGACCGAGCTGGTCCGCGTCGACGCCGGCGGGCTGGACCTGGGCGAAGCCTTCTCGTTCGCCCGGGAGACCGGCGGCGCCGCCCTGCGCGCCCTCACTTACAAGCAGCGCGCCGGGCTGCTGGGCGCGATCGTCAAGGTGCTTCAGGCCCACCGCGATACGTACTACGAGATCGCGACCGCGAACTCGGGCACGGTGAAGAACGACTCGGCGGTGGACATCGACGGCGGCATCTTCACGCTCGGCCAGTACGCCAAGTGGGGCGATGCGCTGGGCGATGTGCACGCGCTGCGCGACGGCGATGCGGTCAAGCTGGGCAAGGAGCCCCTCTTCCAGTCGCAGCACCTGCAGGTGCCCACGCGCGGCGTGGCGCTCTTCATCAACGCCTTCAACTTTCCATCCTGGGGCCTGTGGGAGAAGGCGGCGCCCGCGCTGCTCTCCGGCGTGCCGGTGATCGTGAAGCCGGCCACCGCCACCGCCTGGCTGACGCAGCGCATGGTGCGCGACGTGGTCGAGGCCGGCGTGTTGCCAGCCGGCGCGCTGTCGGTGGTCTGCGGCAGCTCCGCCGGTCTGATGGATCAGCTGCAGGGTTTCGACGTGGTGTCCTTCACCGGCTCGGCCGACACGGGCGCGGTGATCCGCTCGCATGCCGCGGTGGCGCAGCGCTCGGTGCGGGTGAACATCGAGGCCGACAGCCTGAACTCCGCCCTGCTGCTGCCCGATGCGACGGCCTACAGCGAGGCCTTCAAGCTGCTGGTGCGCGAGGTCGTGCGCGAGATGACGGTGAAGTCGGGCCAGAAGTGCACCGCCATCCGCCGCATCCTGGTGCCGGCCGCGCTCTACGACGCGGCGGCCGAAGCGATTGGCGCGAAACTGGCCGGCGTCACCGTCGGCAATCCGCGCAACGAGAGCGTGCGCATGGGTTCGCTGGTGAGCAAGGCGCAGCTGAACGCGGTGCGCGAGGGGCTGGATGCATTGAAGGCGCAGGCCGCCGTGCTGTACGACGGCAGCCAGGCCAGGCTGGTCGATGCCGACCCGGCCGTGGCCGCCTGCATCGGCCCTGTGCTGCTGGGCGCGCGCGATGCCGATGCCGCGCAGGTGGTGCACGACGTGGAGGTCTTCGGCCCCGTCTCCACCCTGCTGCCCTACCGCGACCTGGACCACGCGATCGCGCTGGCGCATCGCGGCCAGGGCTCGCTCGTCACCTCGCTCTACGGCGCCGACGAGGCCGCGCTGGGCCGGGCCGCGGTGCAGCTGGCCGCCAGCCACGGCCGCGTGCACGTGATCACGCCCGAGGTGGCGCAGGCCCACACGGGGCACGGCAATGTGATGCCGCATTCACTGCATGGCGGACCGGGCCGCGCCGGCGGCGGCGCCGAGCTGGCAGGGCTGCGGGCGCTGGACTTCTACCATCGCCGCGCCGCGGTGCAGGCCGCGCCGGGCGTGCTGGGCCAGCTGGGCCTGGCGCAGGCCTGAGCCACCACCGCGCTACCACGACGGAACACGAGATGACGGGGACCTGAGGAACGACACGATGAGCCTGCCTGCCCAATTCAACTTCGCCGAACACCTGTTCGCCCTCAACCGCGGCCGCGCGCAGAAGGCCGCCTACGTGGACGACCGCGGCACCCTGAGCTACGGCCAGCTGGAAGAACGCGCGCGCCGCCTGGCCGCGGCCCTGCTCGCCGCCGGCGTGAAGCGCGAGGACCGCGTACTGCTGCTGATGCTCGACACCGGCGACTGGCCGGTGAGCTTTCTCGGATCGCTCTACGCCGGCGTGGTGCCGGTGGCGGTCAACACGCTGCTGACCGCGGACGATTACGCCTACATGCTCGCCAACAGCGAGGCGAAGGGTGCGCTGGTCTCGGGTGCACTGGCGGAGACGCTGGTGAGGGCCCAGCGCAAGAGCGGCCAGGCGCTGCAGGCCCTCTTCGTCTCTCAGCCCGCCGGCGAGCTGCCCGAGGGCGCGCAGGAGTTCGAGGCCGCGCTCGCCGCGCAACCGCCGCTGGCCGAGCCCGCCCCGACCGCGCCCACCGACCATGCCTTCTGGCTCTATTCTTCCGGCTCCACCGGCAAGCCCAAGGGCACCGTGCACACCCACGGCAACCCGTGGTGGACGGCCGAGCTGTACGGCAAGCCGGTGCTGGGCCTGACCGAGAACGACGTCTGCTTCTCGGCCGCGAAGCTCTACTTCGCCTACGGCCTGGGGAATGCGCTGACCTTCCCGCTCTCGGTCGGCGCGACCGTGCTGCTGATGGCCGAGCGGCCCACGCCCGACGCGACCTTCAAGCGCTGGACCGGCGAGCACAAGCCGACCGTGTTCTTCGGCGCCCCCACCGGCTTCGCCGGCATGCTCGCCTCCCCCAACCTGCCGGCGCGCGAGGCGGTGTCGCTGCGCATGTGCTCCTCCGCCGGCGAAGCGCTGCCGGGCGAACTGGCGCAGCGCTTCAAGCAGCATTTCGGCTGCGAGATCATCGACGGCATCGGCTCCACCGAGATGCTGCACATCTTCATCTCCAACCGGCCCGGCGACATCCGCTACGGCACCACCGGCCGCCCGGTGGAAGGCTACGAGATCGAGCTGCGCGGCGAAGACGGCCGGCCCGTGCCCGTGGGCGAAGTGGGCGACCTGTACATCAAGGGCCCCAGCACCGCCGTGATGTACTGGAACAATCCCGAGAAGAGCGCCGAGACCTTCCGCGAGGGCTGGACCAAGAGCGGCGACAAGTACTCGCGCGATGCCGACGGCTACTACACCTACGCCGGCCGCAGCGACGACATGCTCAAGGTCAGCGGCATCTACGTCTCGCCCTTCGAGGTCGAAGCCACGCTGATGCAGCACCCCGCCGTGCTCGAAGCCGCGGTGATCGGCAAGGAAGACGCCGACGGCCTGACCAAGACCAAGGCCTTCGTGGTGCGCAAGGCCGGCCAGCAGGTGACGGACGAGGAACTCAAGGCCTTCGTGAAGGAGCGGCTCGCGCCCTACAAGTACCCGCGCTTCATCGAGTTCGTGGACGAACTGCCGAAGACGGCCACCGGCAAGATCCAGCGCTTCCGCCTGCGCGAGCGGGAGATGCCGGAGAAGGCTGCGTGAGCGCGTCCACCGGATTCGCCGCCGTTCCGTGGCGGGGGAGAGAGGTGCGCGTCGAATACGTGCGCATTGCGCCGGAACGCACCGACGCGCCGCTCGTGGTGTTCCTGCACGAGGGCCTCGGCTCCGTCGCGATGTGGAAGGACTTCCCCGAGCGCCTGTGCGAGGCCGGCGGCTTTCGCGGGCTGGTGTTCTCGCGCCCCGGCTACGGCCAGTCGACCCCGCGCGAGCCCGACGAGTTCTGGGACGTGGACTTCATGCACCGCCAGGCGCACGAAGTGCTGCCTGCCTTCTTCGAAGCCATCGGCCTCACGGAAAAGCCCTGGCTCTTCGGCCACAGCGACGGTGGCTCGATCTCGCTGCTGTACGCCGCACGCTTCCCGGACAGGGTGGCCGGCCTGGTGGGGCTGGCGCCGCACATCTTCGTGGAGGACGTGACGGTCGCCAACATCGAGCTGGCGCGAAAGGCCTACCTGGAGACCGATCTGCCCACGAAGCTGAGCCGCTACCACGCCGATGTCGACTCGGCCTTCTGGGGCTGGAACCGCATCTGGCTGCACCCGCCCTTTCGCGACTGGAACATCGAGGCCGAGCTCGATGCCATCCGTTGCCCGGTTCTTGCCATGCAGGGCATCGACGACGAATACGGGACCCTGGCCCAGATCCGCGGCATCGCCGAGCGTGTGCCGGGGACGAAGCTGCTGGAAATCCCGCACTGCGGGCATTCCCCGCACCGCGATCAGCCCGAACAGGCGATAGTGGCGGCCGTTTCGTTCATCGCCAACCCCGGGGAAAGTCTGTATTTAAGCCGTAAATAGTTTAGCGCTAAAGTACTTTCTTTCCCGATGCCCAGTCGGGCGGCCGATGGCCTTCGTTCCAACTACCAACCCAAGGAGATCTCCATGACCACCCGCATCGCAGCACGCACCACCCTGACGGCCCTTGCGCTGGCCTGCGTCGCCACCCTGGCGAACGCCCAGCAGGGCAAGCTCAAGGTCGGCCTGATGCTGCCCTTCAGCGGCACCTACGCCGCGCTGGGCGTCGCCATCGAGAACGGCTTCAAGCTCAACGTCGAGGAACACGGTGGCAAGCTGGGCGGCCGCGAGATCGAGTACATCAAGGTGGACGACGAGTCCGACCCCGCCAAGGCCACCGACAACGTCAACAAGCTGATCAAGCGCGACAACGTCGACGTGATCATCGGCACCGTGCACTCCGGCGTCGCGATGGCCATGGCCAAGGCCGCCAAGGAAAGCGGCACCGTGCTGATCGTGCCCAACGCCGGCGCCGACGCGGTGACGGGCCCGATGTGCGCGCCCAACATCTTCCGCAGCTCCTTCTCGAACTGGCAGCCGGCCTACGCCATGGGCGAAGTGGCGGCCAAGCAGGGCAAGAAGACCGCGATGACCATCACCTGGAAGTACGCGGCCGGCGACGAGTCGGTGGCCGGCTTCAAGGAAGGCTTCGAGAAGGGCGGCGGCAAGGTGCTCAAGCAGCTGACCGTGCCCTTCCCGAACGTGGAGTTCCAGGCCCTCTTGACCGAGATCGCGGCGGCCAAGCCCGATGCGGTGTATTCCTTCTTCGCGGGCGGCGGCGCGGTCAAGTTCGTCAAGGACTACGCGGCGGCCGGTCTCAACAAGAACATCCCGCTCTACGGCCCCGGCTTCCTGACCGACGGCACGCTGGACGCGCAGGGCGAATCGGCCCAGGGCATGCTGACCACGCTGCACTACGCGGACGGCCTCAACACTCCGCGCGACAACAAGTTCCGCACCGAGTACGCCAAGATGTTCAAGCTGCAGCCCGACGTGTACGCCGTGCAGGGCTACGACGCCGCGCAGATGCTCGCCATCGGCCTGGGTGCGACCAAGGGCGACATCAGCAAGAAAGCCGAGTTCGCCGCCGCCATCGAGAAGGCCAAGATCGACAGCCCGCGCGGCACCTTCACCGTCGGCAAGTCGCACAACCCGGTGCAGGACATCTATCTGCGCAAGGTGGAAGGCAAGGAAAACAAGGTCGTGAACGTCGCCGTGAAGGGCCTCGCCGATCCCGCGCGCGGCTGCCGTATGTGACCACCCCCGTCCCTCGCTCACTTCGTGTAGCTCGACTCCCCCCTCAAGGGGGCGACACCAGCGGCCCGGCAAAGCCGGTTCCGCGGTGTCTCCCGAACATCGCGGCGCTTCGCACCTGCTCCCTTCCAGAAAGCTGAGATCAACGTGGATTTCGGTACCTTCCTCGTCCAGTGCCTGAACTCCGTTCAGTACGGGCTTCTGTTGTTTCTGGTGGCCTCGGGGCTCACGCTGATCTTCGGGATCATGGGCGTGATCAACCTGGCCCACGGCAGCTTCTACATGATCGGCGCGTACATGGCCTTCGCGCTCGCGCCGCTCTTCGGCAACCAGTTCATCGTCATGCTGCTGGCCGGCGTGGCGCTGACGGCGCTCTTCGGCTACGTTCTGGAGTGGGCGTTCTTCAGCTACCTCTATCAGCGCGACCACTTGCAGCAGGTGCTGATGACCTACGGCCTGATCCTGGTCTTCGAAGAACTGCGCTCGCTGCTGGTGGGCAACGACGTGCACGGCGTGCCCGTGCCCTCGTGGCTGGACGGCAGCTTCGCGCTGGGCAGCCTGATGAGCTACCCGTGGTACCGACTGTTCGCGTCGGCCGCCTGCATCGTGCTGGCGATCGGCCTCTACTACGTGGTGAACCGCACGCGGCTGGGCATGATGATCCGCGCCGGCGCGAGCAACCGCGACATGGTGCGGGGCCTGGGCATCGACATTCGGCGCCTGTACCGCATCGTCTTCGCCGCCGGCGTGGCGCTCGCCGCGCTGGCCGGCATGATCGCCGCGCCCATGTCCTCGGTGTATCCGAACATGGGCGCGAGCGTGCTGATCATCTGCTTCGTGGTGGTGGTGATCGGCGGCATCGGCTCCATCACCGGGGCGCTGGTGGCCTCGTTGCTGGTGGGCTTCGTCGACACCTTCGGCAAGGTCTTCTTCGCCGACCTGGCGGGCATGGGCATCTACGTGCTGATGGCCATCATCCTGATCTGGCGCCCTGAAGGCCTCATGGGCAAGAAGACCTGAACATGAAGAGCCTTTCCAACTTTCTGCCGCTGATCTGCGCCATCGCGCTCGCGGCCCTCGGCCCCTTCCTCGGGCCGTACCTCGGCGACCTGGTCGTCAAGGTGATGATTCTGTCGATCTTCGCGCTCAGCCTGGAGCTGCTGGTCGGCATGACCGGGCTGGTGAGCCTGGGCCACGCGGCCTTCTACGGCATCGGTGCGTATGCGACCGTGCTGGCCTCCGGCAAGGAAGGCGGCAACATCGCCGTGCTGCTGCCGCTGGCCATGGGCTGCGCGGCCGCGTACGCGCTGGTCACCGGCGCCTTGAGCCTGCGCACGCGCGGCGTGTACTTCATCATGGTCACGCTGGCCTTCGCGCAGATGGCCTTCTTCGTCTTCCACGACACGCCGGTGGGCGGCGGCAGCGACGGCATCTACATGTACATCCGCCCGGCGCTGGGCGCGCTGGACCTGGAGAACAGCAAGGTGCAGTTCTACTTCGTGCTCGGCGCGCTGGTTTTCACGTATGGCTTGCTGGCACTGATCCGCCGCTCGCGCTTCGGTGCGGCGCTGGCGGGCATCCGCGTCAACGAGCAGCGCATGCGCGCGGCGGGCTTTCCGGTGTATGGCTACAAGCTCGCGGCCTTCGTCATCGCGGGTGCGCTGGCGGGGCTGGCGGGCTTTCTGGTCGCCTCGCGCGACGGCGTGGTCAACCCCGAGCTGCTGGCCTGGCACAACTCGGGCGAGGTGCTGCTGATGATCATCCTCGGCGGGCTGGGCCACCTGCGCGGCGCGGTCATCGGCGCGGTGGCCTTCACGCTGCTGAAGGAGCTGCTGTCCACCCACGCCATCGTGGGGCCGCTGGCCGACCACTGGCAGCTGACGCTGGGCCTGTGCATCATCGCCTTCGTCGCGCTGCTGCCCAAGGGCATCGTCGGGCTGCGCGTGCGGCTCGCGCCGAAGAAGGAGGCCACGGCATGAGCACCACGAAGCTGCTGGCAGTCGACAGCCTGACCCGCCGCTTCGGCGGGCTGGTCGCGGTCAACAAGGTCACGCTGGATCTGCACCTCGGCGAGGTGCACGCGGTGATCGGGACCAACGGGGCGGGGAAGTCCACGCTGATCAACATGCTCTCGGGCGAGATCGATGCCTCGGAAGGGCGCATCACGCTGGACGGCGAGGACATCACGAGGCGCGCGCAGTTTCGCCGCGCGCTGGCCGGGGTGGGGCGCAGCTACCAGCGCACCACCATCTTCCCGGAGTTCACCGTGCTGGAGAACTGCCGCCTCGCGGCGCAGGCCAACACGCCGAAGCCGTGGGCCATCTGGCAATCGTCGGCGAGCTGCGGCGACAGCAATGCGGCCGCGCGCGAGGCGCTGGAGGCGGCAGGGCTGGCCAATGTGGCCGGGCGCGTTGCCGGGACCTTGAGCCATGGCGCCAAGCGGCAGCTGGAAGTGGCGATGTGCCTGGCCACCAAGCCGCGCGTGCTGCTGCTGGACGAGCCGCTCGCCGGCATGGGGGCGGAGGAGACCGAGCGCATGCTCGCGCTGCTGTCCAACCTGAAGACCACGCATGCGATCCTGCTGGTGGAGCACGACATGGATGCGGTGTTCCGCATTGCCGACCGCATCACGGTGATGGTGAACGGCACCGTGATCGCGAGCGGCGACCCGGGCTCGATCCGCACGAACCCTGAAGTGCGCACGGCCTACCTGGGCGAGGACCATTGAGATGCTGCAGATCGAAGGGCTGAATACCTACTACGGGGACAGCCACATCCTGCGGGGTGTGGATGTGAGCCTGCCTGCGGCGACGTCGGTGGGGCTGCTGGGGCGCAACGGGATGGGGAAGACCACCTTGATCCGGTCGCTGATGGGCTACGTGCGGCCGGCGTCGGGGCGCGTGAAGATGGACGGGCAGGACGTGACCGGCTGGGCGCCCGAGAAGATGGCGCGGCGGGGGATCGGGTATGTGCCGGAGGGGCGGGGGATTTTTCCCAATCTTTCCGTGCGCGAGAACCTGGTGATGAGCGCGCGGGCAGGCATCGACGGGAAGCGGGAGTGGACCTTCGATCGGGTGATGACGACCTTTCCGCGACTCACCGAACGCTTGTCGCATGGGGGGCAGCAGCTGTCGGGCGGGGAGCAGCAGATGCTGTCGATCGGGCGGGCGTTGATGACGAATCCGCGGTTGCTGATTCTGGATGAGGCGACTGAGGGGTTGGCGCCGTTGATCGTGGCGGAGATCTGGCGGGTGATCGGGGAGATTCGCGCGACAGGGATTGCGACGCTGATCGTGGACCGGGATTGGCGGAAGGTGCTGGGGAATACAGAGCAGGCTGTGGTGATGGAGAAGGGGCGGATTGTGAGGCAGGGGCCGTCTGCCGGGCTGCTGGCGGAGCCTAAGGTGTTGGAGGAGTTGTTGGGGGTGTGAAGGCGGCGGCACCGGGGAGGTGCATGCGCCTCTGAAAGTCACCAGGCCGAGTCGCAAAGTCACCAGGTCGGCTCACAAAGTCACCAGCCCTGATCACAAAGTCACCAGCCCACCCAGCAGAGTCACCACGCGAAGGGGGCGGGACTTGTTGGCGGTGTAGACCGGATTTGCAGGTAGACTGCACAGAATTCTGTCATCTCCCTCATTGGAGCAGCCATGGGCTTTTCGACCAGTGATGTTGTGCCTTTCACCCAGGCACGTGCCAATCTCTCCGAACTGGCTGAACAAGCCAAGGCCGGTGCGGAGAAGATCATCACGAAGAACGGCGAGAGTTATGTCGCCTTGATCGACGCAGACCGCCTGGACTATTACCACCGCCTAGAGCGCGAGCGCATTCACCTGCTTTTGATCGAGGACGCGAAGCGCGGCCTCGCAGATATTGCGGCCGGACGCACCTACGAGGCGGATGCCGCCATCGCCCAGCTTCAGCAACGCCGGAAAGGGTCGACAGCGAAGGCGGCCCCTCGTCGGGCCAGTACCGCCACCGTTGTGAGAAAGCGTGGCTGAAGGCGCCTACCGGGTCGAGCTGGCAGCGAGCTTCCTGGAGCGCCTGGACACCATCGAAGCCTTCTTGGCCGAGGCGGATGCGGCCTTTGCGTTCGACAACCTGTTGGCGGCATTGCGCGCCACGGTCATTCCGAATTTGGGCCGCTTTCCACGCATCGGGCGCCGCTATCTGGACAACCCGCCGCAGTCGGCCGAGGCGCTGGCCCAATTCAGTGCGCTACCGCCGGGTGCCGCTGATTCCTTGAGGGAGTACCTGCACGGTGACTACCTATTGCTGTACACGGCAATGGAGGCCAACAACACGGTCTATTTGCTGTCGATCCGACATCACCGTCAGCTGACATTTGACTTTTCGGCTTATTGGCCGAGGTGAGCGGACCAGGCGGCGCTGGTGGAAGCGTGGACGCGATCCTGCTGGTGGAGCACGACATGGACGCGGTGTTTTTTGGCGGAGACCTGGCGGGTGATCGGGGAGATCCGCGCGACTGGATGCAACGCTGATCGTAGCCATTCGGCTCGCCTTCGCGATGGCATCGACGCCGATGACGCCGGTCGCCCCGGCGCAATTCTGGACCACGATGGGGTGCCCTACGCTTGCTCCACGTGACGAACCTCACGGTCCGTATCGGTGGCACGCCTGCCGCCTATGGAGTGGATTTGATCTCCAATATCCATACCGATCTTTAGCAGCACCGCTAAGCGATTGATTTGCCGAGCACGCACCCTCCCCCTCGCGTCCATAGTTTTCCATAGGGGTTCATAGACGTCCTTAGACGTCCATAGCCTGGCGTCAACGCTCCTCATCAACCACCGTGTAGAACGCCCAGCGCCGTTCACCGTGCTGCGCGATCCGGCCCGCTGACTTCAACCGCCTGAGGAGATCACGGGCCTGTATCTCGGTGAGCCGGCACAACTCGCTTAGGGCGTCGCACCGCCGAGACACTGACGCCGCTCAACGGCGGCAAGCCCCGATGGCAGCACGACGCGGCACCTGACCACCCCTCGCACGGCAACCGTTTCGTGCAGTAACAAGGGCAGCACTTCGGTCCCACCTGCTGCATGATCCCGCACCAGCAATCCCTCACGTCTTGATGAGGGATGCGATACGGCAACTGCAGCGAAAGGACCGTGCCCATGTCAGCCCTGCCCAACGCAAGCAACCAGCTTTTCGAGCCGGCCTTCGAGCCGGAGGAAAGCCTCTCCCAGCAGCAACAACAACGACAAGCCGACCAGGAGCTGCCTCAGCAGCCCCAGCCCCCGCAACGTCAGCACCCCGAGACGCAGCTCGCCTTCGTCCACCGCCAGATCGACAGCACCTACACCCGCCGCCTCAAGCTCGCCAAGTGGTACCGCCGCCTCAACTTCGGCTACCAGATGTCCGCGGCCGGGCTCTCGGCGCTGGTGACGGTAATCATGGGCTTCCAGACGGTGGCGGCCGGGCAGAGCATCGTGGCGATGAACGTGGTGCTGGTCATCAGCGCGATCATCACGCTCATCACCCTGGCCGGCGGGTTCTACACGCCGCGCGAGTTGTGGGTGGTGATCATGCAGCACTGCGGCAACCTGGAGAACCTCAAGGCGCGGCTGGAGTTCGAGGAGCGCAGCCCCGACTTCGAAGCCCGCCGCGACGAGATCGCTGCGTGGGGCTTCAGCGAATACCAGCGGCTGATCGACGAGTACGAGGAGAAGTGGAAGGCGATTCGCGAGAAGGGCAAGTGAGGGCAGCTACCGAAGCCCGACCGCAAACTGCCGCGCCTGTGAACGCACGCCGTTGGCGATGCGCTCCCAGGTCACTTCAGGAAAGGAGCCTGGAAGCCGAGCCTCCACCCGTCCGATGGCCGCTTCGGCTTCCTGAACCATCGCCTGCATGGCCTCCCAGACGGCCGGGCCGCCGTTCTTCATCGCCAACGCTTGCCAATGCCTGGTCTGGATCGTATGCAGCGCGTAGTGCGCATTCTTCGAGCGCAAGGCCATCGCCAACCCTGCCGTGCGCCACCGAAACTGATCTGCACGATCGCCGACATACGGAAAGACCGAGATCACGTCATACAGCGGCGTCATCTCATACGCATCGCCCGCCCCCAGAAAGATCGAGAAGTTCTTGGCATGTCCATCCGTCGCAGCCAGCAACCAGAAGGCCAGCTGTGTCAGAACAAAGGTCGTCCGATCCTCCTGCGCATCGCTGCTGCCCGCCAGCAGCTTGAGGCAAGCCTGCATGCCCGGCCCGCCGTCCTTCTCGTATTTCTTCGCGGCCGGACGACCGAGCGCCTGGCAGAAATCCTCCTGGGGCAAGCGCGCGATCCACGTGTTGCCGTCCATCCAGGCTCGATCGAAGCGCTCGACGATCAAGACCTTGCGACTGTCGAACTCCGCCATCTCCGTGTTGGCGACCGGCAGGCCCAGTTCACGGAGCAGTTGCCCGCAGAGCCATTCGTTCTCGACGGAGTCGGACAGGTCGACGCGGCGTGATCCGCCCACCAGCCCCAGCGGGAGCTTGAAGATGTGCGTGGTCGGCGTCGCGCCGTGCGGCCGGCACCATCGCTTGCCGACGCGCGTCAATGCGGTCTTCTCCTGCGCGCCAGCGATGGAGATGCGGAAAAGGGTTTCGTCGTCCACGCCTTGCCCCAGTGGCGTCTCGGAAGGCACGGCGTCCAGAAGCTTGCGCACGTCCCTGGCGCTCAGGGGCTCGGCCTCGATGCGGTCCCAGCCCTGCGGCGCCATGCCTTCCGGCAGCAGCTGCACGGCACCCACGCAGTCGCGGCCGATGGCTTCGAGCAGGGAGAAGGCATCGGCATCGCGGGTGCCGAAGCGGCGGCTCAGGCGTTCGCGGATCTTGTCGTTGTCGGGCAGCAGGTTGTCGAAGTAGTTGTCCACCACCTGCCCGCGGATCACGCGCGCACCGGTGATGGGCAGCGACAGCGACAGGGAACGGCGCTTGTCGGATTGCAGCCACTCGTTGGCGTAAGTCAGCGTGCTGGTACCGCGCTCGACCTTCCAGTGCCCGACGGGCTCGCCGTTCATCCAGATGCCGAGGGTGCTCACCAGGAGCCCTTCTTCGGCGGGATGACGCGCAATGGGGCCTGGGCCCGGGTCGCAGTCCGTTTGGCGGGTGGCTTGGGCGAGGTCTTCGGCGGAGGCTCCTGCGCCAACACGGCTGAGGACGTGCCACTGTCTGCGAGGTCACGCAGGACAAGGGTGGCGCCGAGTGCAGACAGCATCTGGACCAGTTGATCGACGCTGATCAAACCCGGCTTGGCCTCGATCTCCGCGATGCGCGCTTGGCCAAGGCCCAGCCGTTGCCCGAGCTGGGCCTGGGTCAGGCCGCGCTGCTTGCGCAGGGCGCGAAGGTGCGGCTTGAGTTGGTCTGTGAGTCGGATCGCGTAGTCCATGAGGCGTGCGTTTATCGGCGGTAGCCAGTGAACGCACTTTATCGCCTCAAGACGATATATACAAGATACTGGCCTTGACCGATAAAGCGCGCAACACGAAAGTCTTGCACCACCCGGCTGACCGGCGCCCTTGCCCGTGTTCCGAGGGATGCTCAGGCCGCGATCGCCTCTTCCGTTCGCGCGACGGCCCGCGTTGGCACTTTCCGCGCCGCGCGCTCATCCTCCATCGCCCTGACCAGCGCCCGGTCCCCTGCCCGCCCCGCAGCCTCGATGAGCGTGAGGTGCAGCAGATCCCGCTGCGCATGGCTCCCGCCCAGCGGGAGGCTCGCATCGATCAAGGGCAGCAGCAGCTCGACGCAGCGCGCGTTGCGCCCTTCCGCAAAGGCCTGCAGCCCTTCCGCGGCCTGCAGCGCCACGTCCCAGTCGTGCGCGCCCGGGTAGCGCCGCGCCTGGGCCATCGCCTCGATGCCCGCCGCAGCCGCCACCTCGTCGCCGGCCCCCGCCAGGGTCATCACGGTGTGCATGTCGTTGAACGCATTGCAGCCCCACGCCGCCTGCGCGGCCCGACGCGCCGCCAAGGGCTGCCAGCGCGACGACACGTCGACGCCGCGCAACATCAGGCGCCACAGCAGCGCCGTCGCATCGTTGAGGTTCAGCGCCACCGCCTCGGGCGCCGGCGTGACCGCGCTGTCGTAGAGCGTCAGCGCCGCGCCCAGCTCGCCCGCGCCCATGTGCGCCAGCGCCAGGTGCCAGTGGTTGTGCACGGCCATGGCGCAGTCCGTCGCCCAGTCGGGTTGCGTCGCCTTCAGCCAGCGGATGCCGTCGGCCGCCCTGCCCTGCATCTCGCAGACGTGCGCGACGGCGTGCACGGCCCAGCTGTCCTGCGGATGCAGCTCGACGGCGCGCCGGCCGATGTCTTCGGCCCGCCCATACTCGTTGCACTCTTCGAGGCCGAAGGCGTACATGCCGAGCACGTAACCGTAGCCTTCGTCCTCCGCGCTCCAGCGGGCCAGGGAGCGCGCGACGCGGTCGCGCAGCATGAAGGAATGGCCGAGGAAGAGGTCGCTCGCGTGCGCGATCTGCAGTGCGAACAGATCGCGGGGGTGGTCGATCAGGTGGCGGCCGAGCAGCTGATTGCCCCGCAGCATGTCGCCGCCGCTCCACGCACCCAGCGCGCCGATCAGCGATGTCTCCCGCGCGTTCGCTCGCGACGCGTGGGCCGCCGCGGCATCGACACTCGCCTTCGCGACGCCGAGCAGCGATCCGTCGAAGGCACCGAGCACCATGCCCGCCATCAGGAGGTGACCCGAGACAAAGCCCGGGTCGCGCTCCAGCGCCGGCATCAGCACCGCGAGCGGGTCGAGCCGATACCCGTGGAACAGTTCGAGCGCCCGGTCGTAAGCGGCGAGGGACGTGCGATCGGTGGTGGAAAGCGCTTCTCCGTGCGCATCGCGCAGCGTGGTGGCCATGGTGAAACTCCTGTGGGTTGATGGGTTGAGCAGATGCCGGCTCCAGCGTAAATTCGCCGCACCTCGATGCGCGAAGCCATTCCGGCAACAAGACTGATGGATCGGCCAACGAGAACCACTGCGTCACCGCTCCCGCGGATCGCCATCGTCGCCACGCCGCTGAGCTCGGCCTCGGTGGTCTACGGTCTGTACGAGATGTTCAAGGGCGCCGGTCGCGACTGGCCCGTGGTGGTGGAAGGGCAGTTCGGCCAGTCGGTGCTCGACCCGGTCATCGTCGCCGCGCAGCCCGGGCCGATCACGACCTGCAACGGCCTGCCGATCCGCGTCGACATGCCGATGTCCGACTGCCCCGTGCCGGACGTGGTCTGCGTGCCCGAATCGATGCTGGGGCTCGACGAGAGGGCGACCGGGACGTTCGAGCGCGAGGCCGCGTGGCTGCGCCGCTGCCATGCCGCCGGCTCGCTGATGACGGCCGCCTGTTCCGGCGCGATGCTGCTGGCGCAGGCCGGCCTGCTCGACGGCCACGAGGCGACCACGCACTGGGCCTACTGCGAGACGATGCAGCGCCGCCACCCGGCCGTGCGCGTGCAGCCGCAGCGCGCGCTGATGGTGACCGGCGAGGGGCACCGGCTGGTGATGGCCGGCGGCGGCAGCTCTTGGATGGACCTGGGGCTCTATGTGATCGCGCGCTGCGTCGATGTCGAGACCGCGATGCAGGTCGCGCGGATCATGCTGATCGACTGGCACCAGGTGGGCCAGCAGCCCTTCGCACGCGTGGCACGCTCACGCCAGACGGAAGACGCGCTGATCGGCCGCTGCCAGGCCTGGATCGCCGACCACTATGCCGACCCGGCGCCGGTGGCGGCGATGGCGCAGCTGAGCGGGCTGCCGGCGCGCTCGTTCCAGCGCCGCTTCAGGCAGGCGACCGGGATGGCGCCGCTGGAGTACGTGCACACGATGCGCATCGAGGAGGCCAAGCACCTGCTGGAGACGGGCGACCTGCCGGTGGCGGCGGTGGCACAGGAGGTGGGCTACGACGACGCGGCCTTCTTCGGGCGGCTGTTCCGGCGGCAGGTCAACCTGACGCCGCCGCAGTATCGGCGGCGCTTCGGCGGGCTGCGCGCGGCGCTGTCGGGGAAGGTGCACGCCTGAGGCAACGCGCTTTTCAGGCAGCGCAGCTGCGCGCAGCCTCCAGGATCTCTTCTTCCGAAGGCAACTTGCCCAGCCCCGCCAGCCCCTCGGTCTGGCACTCCACATACGCCCAGCGCACGATGCCGCCGCGATCGATCATGAACAGGCCCTTGAGCTGCGGCCACTGGCGCTCGACGTCGCCCTGGTCGGTCGGCGTCATGGCGTAGCCGTCCTTCTGCGCCATCACCTGGCCGGCCTGCGAGATGGGCAGCGGCTCGGGCAGGTCGCCGAAGGGGTTGATGCGGATCGTGTCCAAGGCCTGCATCACCTCCGGCGTGGGCACGGGCTTGGGGATGCGGTAGGCGCGGTGGGTCGAGAGCTCCGGGTCGGAGGCCATCGCCAGCCTGGTGGGCCGGAACTTGAAGTACAGCCGCGCGTTCTCCGGCGCGGTGGCGACCACGGCCAGGCTGTCGACGCCCATGTCCTTGAGCTTGCCTTCGAAGCCGGCCAGTTGCACGAGCTGGCGCCGGCAGAAGGGGCACCACAGGCCCAGCATCAAACTCAGCAGCACGGGGCTGCGGCCGCGGTAGTCGTCGAGCGAGATGATGCCCGGGCCGGCGATGGCCGGGAGGGCGAAGCCAGGCGCCGCTTCGCCGGGCGCCACGGGGTTCATCGTCATGGACATGGAAGACCTCCTTCCTGGAGTGCAATCAGCAAAGGAACGGCAGCACGACCAGCGCATCGGGGTCCAGGCCCGCGCGCTGGCAGGTGTCCTGCGCGAGCGTCATGTACCGCTCGGCCTGCACTGCATCATCAACGTCGAGGTACAGGGTTGCAAGCCCCTCGTAGCAGGGAAAGAGTAACTGCGGCTCTCCGCTCTTCTCGGCCAGGGCCAGGGCTTCCTGGTAGTGGCGCAGCGCGCGGCCGGCCTCGCCGTGGCACTGGTAGATCTGCGCCAGCACCACCAGCGAGACGGCCAGGTGGTCGAGCTGGCCGGTGCTGCGGTCGATCTCGATGGCGGTGTGGGCCGCGCCGACGCCGCGCTCGTCACAGCGGTTGGTGAGGGTGCAGTAGGCGACCGCGAGGTTCGCGGACAGGCGCGACTGCAGGCCGAGGTCGCCGATGCGGCGCGCGGTTTCGAGGCCGCGCTCGCAAGCCTCGATGGCGTGTTGCGGTTGGCTGGAGCTGTAGAGCACGCCGAGGTTCGAGAGGGCGCGGCACTCGGCCTGGGGCAGGTCGGCCTCGCGGGCGACGGCGACGCTGCGCTCGAGCTGGGCCACGGCCTCGTCGAGGCGGTCGAGCCGGGCCAGGGCCACGCCCTGGGTGTTGTGCGCCAGGGCGAGGGCGGCGCGCAGGTCGCGGCGCTGTTCTTCGTCGGCGGGGGGCTGCGCTTCCAGGGCTTCCAGGTGGGCCAGGGCGCGCTGGGTCCAGGCCAGGGCGCCGTGGTTGTCGGCGGTGCGGAAGTGCAGCTCGCCCATCATCTCGTAGAGCCAGGCGCGCTCGATGTGGGGCGCGTCGCCGTCGATGAGGGCGAGGCCGGCTTCCAGGCAGGCCTGCGCCTCGGCGCGTTCGCCGGTCTCCCAGCGCAGGGCGGCTATCTTGCGCAGCAGGCGGGCCTGGGCGACGCGGTCGCCGGCGCGGGCCTGGCCTTCGCGCGCGGCTTCGAGGTGACGGGCGGCCTCGGCGATGCGGCCGGCGGGGGCGAGCACGTCGCCCAGGCGCTCGCGCACGGCGAGGCGGGGCGCTTCGGGGGCGGCGCAGGCCTCCAGTGTTTCCAGGGCGAGCTGGTAGTCGCGGATGGCGTCTTCGTTGGCGTAGGCGCCGCGCGCCCAGTCGGCGGCGGCGACCAGGTAGTGCGCGCCGCGCGCCTTGTCCGTGCCCAGGCGGAAGTGGTGGGCCAGGGCCTGCAGGTCTTCCAGCTGATGCGGGGTGCCGCCGCACTGGCGCTCCAGCGCCTCGCCGATGCGGGTGTGCAGCTCGGTGCGGCGGCGCAGCAGCAGGCTCTGGTAGGCCACCTCCTGGAACAGGCCGTGGCGGAAGCGGAAGCGCGGGCCCTCGGGTGAGGGCATGGCGGCGAGCAGGCCGGCATCCACCAGCGTCTCCAGCGCATCGGGCAGGGCCTGCGGCAGGGTCGCGACCTGGCGCAGCAGCGGCTCGCTGAATTGCGGGCCGATGACGGCGGCTTCGCACAAGGTGCGGCGCGCGCCCGAGGGCAGGTGGTCGATGCGGCCCAGCAGCAGGCCGTGGATGGTCGAGGGCACCCGCGCCGCGGTGGCGCGCGGGCTGCAGACCCAGGCGCCGGACTTGCGCGAGAGCAGGCCGTCGGCGATGAGGGCGCGCGCCATCTCTTCGATGAAGAGCGGGTTGCCGCCGGCATGCTCGACGATGCGGCGGCGCAGCGACTCGGGCAGGGCCTGGGCCGAGCTGCCGAAGAGGGCATCGAGCAGGGCCTCGCTGCATTGCGAGGACAGGGGCTCCAGCCGCAGCACGGTCTGGGCGCCGGCGCCTTCGGCCCACGCTTCGAGCGCGGGCGCGGCGCGCTGGGTCACCAGCAGCATGAAGGGGCGCCCGCGCAGCCGCTCCAGCAGGTAGCGCAGCAGCTCCAGCGAGGCAGCGTCGGCCCAGTGCAGGTCCTCGACGATCATCATCACCGCGGCCACGCCCTGCTGCAGCCGGCGCTCCACCACGGCGAGCACGGCGGCGAAGATCTGCTGCCGGAGCTGCTCGGGGTCGAGATAGCGGGTGCGGGTGTCTTCGCCCTCGAGGCCCAGCACGTAGCCGAGGAAGGCGGAGAGCTGCTGCTGCTCGGCCTCGCCCGCGCCCATGGCCGCGACGGCGGCGCTGATCTTGCCGCGCACTTCGGGGAGCGGGTCCTGCGGCTTGAGGCCGTAGGCGTCTCGAAGCAGCGCGGCCGGCACGCCGTAGGCGCGCTCGCCGAGCGACGAGCAGGCGGCGCGGCGCTGCACCACGCCGTCGAGCCGGCCCTCGGCGTCGAGCTGCGCCATGAGTTCGGTCAGGAGCCGGGTCTTGCCGGTGCCGGCCTCGGCCACGATGCGCAGCAGGCCGCCCTGGCCGGCGCGCATCTGCTCGAAGGCCTCGCGCAGGCGCTGCATTTCGGCGCTGCGGCCGACGAGGCCGCTGGCCAGTCCCAGCGCGTGCAGGCCGCGGGTGGGCTGGGGCGCGGCGAGCGCGGCGCGCAGGCGCCAGGCGGGCATGGGCTGGGCGATGCCCTTGAGCGTCAGCTCGCCCGCGGCGTCGAATTCGAAGGCGTGGCGGGTGAGGTCCCAGGTGGCGCGGCTGACGATGGTCTCGCCGGCGCCGGCCGCGTTCTGCAGGCGCGAGGCCGCGTTCACTGTGTCGCCGGTGACGGCGTAGGCCCCGTCGTCGCGGTTGCCGAGCTGGCCGGCCACGACCGGGCCGCTGTGCACGCCGATGTGCAGGTCCAGGGGCCGGCCGATGCGCGGGGCCCAGCGCTCGCTGAGGCTGGCGGCCTGGCGGTGCATCAGCAACGCCGCGTTGAGGGCACGCTCGGGGTCGTCCTCGTGCGCGACCGGGGCGCCGAACACGGCCATGACGGCATCGCCGACGTACTTCTCGACGAAGCCGTCGAAGCGCTTGACGGCGCCGGACATCAGGTCGAACAGTTCGGTCTGCAGCGCGCGCACGTCCTCGGCATCGAGGGTCTGCGACAGCGCGGTGAAGCCCGAGAGGTCCGCGAACACCACGGTGACCATGCGGCGGTCGGACTCGGGCTCGGGGGGCGGCGGAGCCGGGGCGGCGGGAGCGAGGCGGGTTCCGCACTTCGGGCAGAAGGCGAAGTCCGGGTCGACGTCGAATCCGCAGGCGGGGCAGGCCATGGCCGGGCCATGGTACTGCGAGCTCACCCGGTCAGCTCAGAGCAGTTCCTCGTCGACGAAGGCGGAGACCAGCGACAGGCGCAGTTGCGCGCCCCAGCGGCGGTTCGGCTCCTGCGCGTAGACGATGGACTCTGCACCGTCCTTGGCGATCCACTGCAGGCCATGGCCGCCGTTGGCGCTGCGTACTTCGTAGGCGGGCGGGCGGCGGTCACCGCGCAGCAGGCTGGCCAGCTGGCCGGCGAGCTCGGGGCTGTCGACGATGAGGCCCATCTCGGTGTTGGAATGGGCGGAGCGGCGGTCCATGTTCATGGAGCCGATGTAGAGCCAGCGGCCGTCCACCACCGCGGCCTTGGCATGCAGCCGGCCCAGCGAACCATGGCGCTCGCCGACGGCGGCGGCCTTGGCATCGCCGTTGCTGCCGGGCATCAGCTCGAACAGGGCGACGCCCATGCCGAGCAGAGCGGTGCGATAGCGGGCATAGCCGGCATGCACCAGGGGCTCGTCGGTGGTGGCGAGGGAGTTGGTCATGACGGAAACGCGCACGCGGCTGTCGGTCACCTGCTTCAGCACGTCGAGCGTGCGGCGGCCGGGCACGAAGTAGGGGGAGGCCAGCAGGACTTCGTTGCGGGCCGACTGCACCAGCTCCAGCTTGCCGGTCATCACGGCGCCGTCGTTCAACTGCTGCACGTCGACGTCGGCCTTGGAGGGCGCATCGGCGAGCACGCGCACGGCGGCGACATGAAGTTCCACGCGGCCGGTGGCCAGCTGGGTGGCGAGGCTGGTCTGGCCGAGCAGGTCCTTGGCGGTCACCGGGAAGTCGGTCACTTCGGACTGCTGCACGGCGGCGTCGAAGTGGCGGCGGGCTTGCTCGGGCGTGAGCGACTCGGCGACCAGGCTCTGGATGGGATAGGCGTGCTCGCTGTTCCAGTACCCGTCGAACACGTCGGACAGGGCGCGCACGGCGGGGCCGGCGGCGAGGAGGTCCATGTCGATGAAGTTGTCGGAGCCGCTGCGGTCGAAGTATTCGTCGGCGACGTTGCGGCCACCGGTGATGGCGAACTGGTTGTCGGCGAGGAAGAGCTTGTTGTGCATGCGGCGGTTGATGCGCGAGAACTCGTTGACCGAGCGCAGCACGCGTTGGGCGACGCCGCCGCTGCGCACGGCCAGGGGGTTGAACATGCGCAGCTCGACGTTGGGACGGGCGGCCAGGCCGGCCAGCAGCGCGTCTTCGCCGGCGGCGTGCAGGTCGTCCACCAGCAGGCGCACGCGCACGCCACGGGCGGCGGCGTCGGCGAGGGCACGCAGGAACTGGCGGCCGGAGACGTCGTCGGCGATCTCGTAGTACTGGGCGTCGATGCTCTTCTGGGCGGCGCGGGCCAGGGCGATGCGGGCTTCGAAGGCGTGGTCGCCGGCCGGCAGCAGGCGCAGGCCGGAGCGCTGGCCGTCGGCGGCGGCGGGCAGCGAGGCGGCAGCGATGGCGGCCAGGTGCGTGTCGGTCACGTCGGCGCGGGCCTGGGAGACGGGGCGCTGCACGTTGGCGGGCAGGCCGGCGCAGCCCACCAGCACGGCGTTGAGCGCCAGCACGAAGGCCAGCAGGGTGGGCCGGACGGCCTGCGCCCAGCCGGCCAGCCGCAGACCGGCCCGCTGGGCGATCGGCAGAAGACGGGTGGACGAGGCGGTCATGGCGGGCTCCGGGTGACTGGTTGGCTTCGCTTCCCGGGCCGGGGGAAACGGTCCCACCGGCCATGACGCAAATCTAGGGAAGCCCCGGGTTTTTCTCGATGAAGCGGTGCGCAGCGCGGATGTGAACTACGTCACACCCGCGCCATCGTGCGTCCCATCCTGGGCCGCACGCGCATCACCGGAGAACCGATGACCGACGCCGAAGACCGCCTGCCGCAGCATCTGCTGGATGCGATCGCCCCGCGCGGGCTGACGCGCAACTTCCCCGCCCACGCGATCCTGATCAACGAGGGCGACAGCACCGACTCGCTGTACATCCTGCTGTCGGGCCGGGTGAAGATCTACGCCAGCTCGGACGACGGGCGGGAGCTGGTCCTGCACGAATACGGGCCGGGCGAGTACTTCGGCGAACTCTCCATCGACGGCGAGCCGCGCTCGGCCTCGATCAAGGCGATCGAGGCCTGCACCTGCCGCGTGGTGCAGGGCTCGGAGCTGCGCCAGTTCCTGGCCGACCACCCCGACTTCGCGATGCACCTGACGCGCAAGCTCATCCGCATGGTGCGGCGCCTGACCGAGCAGGTGCGCAGCATGGCCCTGCAGGACGTCTACGGGCGCATGGTGCGGGTGCTGACCGACCTCTCGGAGCCGGCCGGGGAGGAGCGGCTGCTGCGGCACAAGCTGACGCAGCAGGACATCGCCGACCGCGTGGGGGCCTCGCGGGAGATGGTGAACCGGGTGATGAAGGAGCTGACCGCCGGGGGGTACATCGGGCAGCGCGAAGGCCGTCTGGTGATTCTGAAGAAGTTGCCGGCGGCTTGGTGAATGAGTCGGGTCTTCCCGCAATGTGAAGAGTCAGTGCGTGGGGCTGATCGCGCCGCGAATCTGATGAATTCTGTCGCGACCTAAATAAAGCGCCCGTAGAGTGGGTAGGGTGCCGGGCTTCGCCGGTGGAACCGTGTGCTTTGCATCGGTACGCGGCGCGGCGCGTCACGTCTCCGGCGTTTTAGAAATCAATCCAGGACAGCCCTTGTCATACAAGCGATATGAGTACGGCACCGATGCTGGCTTCGACACCCCGACCGATGTCGGCGCAAGCATTGACGGCTACCTAACGGAAGCGGCCCTCTGGCGAACCAAGTCATGGTCTTGGGCGACCTGGATCAAAACGGCCTCTCTGCCGCCGAAGAATTCATTCGGTGACAAGGCTTCATAAGGGCAGGATTGGGTTAATGCCATGGCGCTCCATGCCATCGGCGCCACCCGCTCACCGATGCGCTCAACGAAATACGATGAGTTCATTGTCGCGAAAACTACCTGCGAGTAGAGAGCCGTGCGCCGAAACATCAAGTTCCACCCTATTCGCAGCCTGTGCAGTCGAGCTTCAAACTTCAAACTTCAAACTTCAAACTTCAAAGTGGTCGGACAATGAATTCATTTACTCATAAAAAATCGTGGCTATGTCTGCTCCTTGCAGTCGCATTGGTGAGCGGTGGATGTGGCGATAACAACCGGGAAGTAGTTGTAATGATCACCCCCGAGACGTACAGCATTGATTCAACAAGATCCGACTTGGCGACTCCTGTTGTAGATGCTGCGCTCAAGCTGAAACCCAAAAAACTGACCATGACTGCGTGCTCCACCACTCCACCTCGCAAGATTATTCAATTTGAAAGGGAATTTTCTGCCCGATCAAAGGCCGAATTAGTTCTTGTAGTCTTGCAAGATCGTTGCGCTCCTGGGCGATGAGTCATTCCAACGCTTTTTCACTGATATTCAGCAACTTAACTGTCTTGTTTCTCTTCTTGATTGCAATAATAGTTCACTGGATCAACTCGAGGTTTTTCGATCACAAAGGCCCGGGGAATCTCAACATAGTCTTCTGGGTGCTTTTGGGTCTTTATATCGCATGGGGGAATCATGGCATTTGACGAGAAAGAATTAATTAAAGACGCGGCCCTCTGGCTTGCAGACAAGATCCAAGAATCGGTGACTGGTTTCACAATGGATTGGAGTAAGGGAGAATTTGCTTTTAAGGGCTCCAACATCGCATGGAACCTAACCAGCTATGCGAGAGAGCTCTCGCCGGGTATCGTTTATATCTATGACAAAAACGGCGTAAAGAGGGCGGATGGAACGTTAGATGATCCCTATGTTGAGGAGTACAACGAACAACACAGGCAAATGAAAGAGGCCGACTGGAAAACTTTGGACGAGGAGATCGGTCGCTTATTTCCAGAACTTGGGCCCGTTAAACCATGGGACATCCTGCCGAATACCAACATGTGTTTTCGCGAAGCTAGGGCTTGGCGCCAACCCATCGACCCTCTGATGCTCGACCTCGACGGCGATGGCCTGGAACTCAAGCACGCCTCCGGCGCCATCCTCTTCGACCACAACGCCGACACCATCCGCACCGGCACCGGCTGGATCGGCAGCGATGACGGCATCCTCGTACGCGACCTCAACGGCAACGGCACCATCGACTCCGGCCGCGAGCTCTTCGGCATCGACACCCTCACGCTCTCTGGCGAAGCCGGCAACGACACGCTCGATGGTGGCGCGGGCAACGACATGCTGTACGGCGGCACGGGCAACAACACCTACCTGTTCGGTCGCGGCGATGGCCAGGACAAGGTTCGCGTGACCTACGACAACACGGCCGGCAAGCTGAACACGTTGCGCTTGAAGGCCGGCGTCGCGCCCGGCGACATCGCAATCAAGCAGGTCTACGACGACGAGATGGGAGGCAACACGCTGGAACTCTCGATCGCGGGAACCAACGACAAGATCACCCTCAACGGCTTCTTCTACGGCGCCAATCCGGCGAACGCTTACAACACGCTGCAGCAGGTGCAGTTCGAGGACGGCACTAGCTGGGATACCGCTGCGCTGCTGGCCAAGCTCTATTCGGGCTCGGATGGCAACGACAGCCTGGTGGGCACAACCGGCAGCGACACGATCGCCGGCGGCCTGGGCAACGACAGCTTGAGCGGTGGCAGCGGCGACGACACGCTCGATGGCGGCGCAGGCAACGACACGCTCAACGGCGGCTCGGGCAACGACACCTACGTGTTCCAGCGCGGCAGCGGCCAGGACAGCATCTCCGATGACGACACCGCGGCAGGCAACAGCGACATCGTGAGCTTCGGCAGCGACGTGTCCGCTGACCAGCTGTGGTTTCGCCAGAGCGGCTACGACCTGCAGGTGAGCATCATCGGCACCGACGACAGGCTCACCATCAACAACTGGTACTCCGGCAGCGCCCACCACGTCGAGCAGTTCAGGACCAGCAACGGCCAGATGCTGTTCGACAGCCAGGTTCAGGGCCTGATCCAGGCCATGGCCAGCTTCGCGCCCCCGGCAGCGGGCCAGACGACCTTGGCGCCGGACGTCCGCGACAGCCTGTCGCCGCTGCTCGCGGCCAGTTGGGGCAGCTAGGCCGTCTCCGCCAGCGCATCCCCCAGCGCACTGACCAGCCGCTCCACGTCCGCCTTCTCCGAGGCGAAGGGCGGCGCCAGCTGGATGGTGTCCCCGCCGTAGCGCACGTAGAAGCCTTTCTTCCAGCAGGCCATGGCCACTTCGTAGGGCCGGCGGGCCGGCTCGCCCGGCAGCGAGGCCAGCGTCAGGCCCGCGGCCAGGCCGTAGTTGCGGATGTCGGTCACGTGCTTGCTGCTCTTGAGGCTGTGCACCGCGGCCTCGAAGTGCGGCGCCAGCGCCTTGACGCGGCCGACCATGTCTTCCTTGACCAGCGCATCCAGCGCGGCGACACCAGCGGCGCAGGCCACCGGGTGGGCCGAGTAGGTGTAGCCGTGCGGGAACTCCAGCATGTACTCCGGGCCGCCGGTGGCCATGAAGGTGTCGTAGATCTCCTTCTTCGCAATCACCGCGCCCAGCGGCTGCGCGCCATTGGTGACCTGCTTGGCCACGTTCATGATGTCCGGCACCACGCCGAAGGCCTCGGAGCCCGTCATGGCGCCGGCGCGGCCAAAGCCGGTGATCACCTCGTCGAAGATCAGCAGGATGTTGTGGGCGGTACAGATCTCGCGCAGGCGCTTCAGGTAGCCCTTGGGCGGGATCACGACGCCGGCCGAGCCGGAGAAGGGCTCGACGATGACGGCGGCGATGTTGCTCGCGTCGTGCAGCGCGATCAGGTCGAGCAGGCGGTCGGCCAGCTCGGCACCGCCCTGTTCGGGTTCGCCGCGCGAGAAGGCGTTGGCAGCGAGCTGGGTGTGCGGCAGGTGATCGGCCTCCACCGTCTGGCCGAAGGTCTTTCGGTTGGCGACCATGCCGCCGACGGAGATGCCGCCGAAGTTGACGCCGTGGTAGCCCTTCTCGCGGCCGATCAGGCGGGTCTTGCCGGCCTGGCCCTTGGCGCGCCAGTAGGCGCGGGCCATCTTGAGGGAGGTGTCGGCCGATTCGGAGCCGGAGCCGGTGAAGAAGACGTAGTCCAGCCCCGCGGGCGTGAGTTCGCGCAGGCGGTTGGCGAGCTCGAAGGAGAGCGGGTGGCCGAACTGGAAGGCAGGCGAGTAGTCCAGCTTCGCGACCTGGCGGCTGACGGCTTCGGTGATCTCGGGGCGGCCATGGCCCAGGCCCGAGCACCACAGGCCGGACAGACCGTCGAAGATCTTGCGGCCGTCGCTGTCGGTGAAGTACAGGCCCTTGGCCTCCACGATCAGGCGCGGGTCGGCCTTGAACTGGCGGTTGGCGGTGAAGGGCATCCAGTGGGCATCGAGCCAGGCGGCGTCGGTGCGGACGGCGGCTTGGCCGGGGGCGTCGGTGGCGAGAGTGCTCATGGCAGGCAGGCGCGGCAGCGCGTGAGGGTGGCGATGGCCGGATTCTGGGCAGGCGCAATACTTCGGCCAATGCCAGAATATCCCGGTTCACTTGCGGGCTCATGAAAGTAAAGCCAACCTCCTCCACCGCCCCCCGCCTGGGCCAGCTCGGCGAATCGGACCTGCGCATGCTGAAGGTCTTCAAGGCCGTGGCCGACTGCGGCGGCATGACGGCGGCGGAGCTGGAGCTGAACGTGGGCACCTCCACCATCAGCCGCCAGATCAAGGACCTGGAAACGCGCCTGGGCCTGACGCTGTGCCGCCGCGGACGCGCCGGCTTCGCGCTGACGGTGGAGGGCCAGCGCGTGTACGAGGAGACCCTGCGCCTGCTGGGCGCGGTGGACGCCTTCCGCAGCAGCGTGGACGACATCCACGAGCGCATGGGCGGGCCGTTGGAGGTGGGGCTGTTCGACAAGACCGCGACCAACCCGAAGGCGCACATCGGCCAGGCGATCGCCGACTTCACGGAGCGCGCGCCGGAGGTGGCACTGCAGATCCAGATCGGCACCATCAACGCCATCGAACGCCAGCTCATCGACGGCAGCCTGCACGTGGGCATCATCCCCTCGCACCGGCAGTCGGAGAGCCTGGCCTACGACCTGCTGTTCGACGAGACCATGCTGCTGTACTGCGGCGCCGGCCATCCGCTGTTCGAGGGCCCCAACACCAGGCTGGACTGGAAGGGGCTGCGCGCGCACCGCTTTGCGGGGCTGGGCTATCACTCGCCCAACATGGAGGCCAGCCACCGCGCGGGGCTGAAGCGCGCCGCGACCGGGCTGGACCAGGAAGCGATCGCAACGCTGATCCTTTCGGGGCGCTTCCTGGGCTTCCTGCCCGACCACTACGGGCGCATCTTCGAGCAGGACGGGCGCATGCGGCCGGTGCGGCCGTCGCTGTTCCGCTACGACTGCGGTTTCGTGTGCGTGATGCGGCGCTCGCCGGCGCCGAGCCGGGCGGCGCTGGCCTTCCGCGATGCGTTGCTGCAGGCGCACGGCGGGGTTGAAAAACCGTGAACCAACACGCGGCGCCTGCGCCGCGTTTCACCCGTTCTGTCAGCCATTGCCCACCCACCGAATGCGGCCTCTTCCGGCGCCGTAGCCGCGTGCAGGGCGCAGAGTCGATGTAGACGCGCAGGCTGCAGTCTATGAATGGCAGGCGCTTGAAAGGAACTGCAACTCCATGAAGACCCTCGAAATGCCGGCGGCGCAGCGCAACGCCCTCGTGGAGCACCACGCCCTGGCCGTCGATGCGCGCGGCGAGGAAGTTCTGCAAGGCTTGAACCCCGAGGAGTCGCGCTTCTTCGTCGCCTGCATGTTGCAGGAGCCGATGCGCCCGGAGGCGCAGGAGCGTTTCGCGCAACTGCACGTGCAGCACGAGGCAGCGCGCCTGCGCCTGGCCAGGGTGGACGACGAAAGCAGCGGCGAGGCGCCGGAGCGACCCCCGCGCCTGGCGCCCAAGTTCTGAAGCCTGCGCAACTTCCGAGACAGGAGAAGCTCCTCATGTTCAGACATCCGCCTCATCGCCACGACGATCGACCCCTCTCCCGCTCGCACGAACGCCATGCGCGCGAGTCCGACAGCCCGGTCCCCGCACGCCCCGCCCAGGAGGGCGAGCCGCAGCAAAGCCCCGGCGCCAAGCCGCTGGTGAAGAAGCAGCAGCAGCAGCACTGACAAACCCGCCGCAGCGCTATTCGACAAAGCGCCGCAACCCCTCCAGATCGATCACGGTGATCCCGCCGTACTCGATGCGCAGCAAGCCCGCCCCGCGCAGGCGCTTGAGCGCCGCATTGCAGCGCTGGCGTGAGAGGCCCGAGAGGTTGGCGATCTCTTCCTGCGAGGTCTGAAGATGCACATCGACGTCGGGGTGCAGCCAGGGATGGAAGAGCCCGGCCAGCGCCCTCGCCACCTGGCTGTCGGCGTCGAGCAGGCGGTGCGCCGCGTAATTGCCCATGAACCAGTGCAGGCGCTCGTTGAGCTGGCGCAGCAGGAAGTGGTTGAAGCTCATCTGCGTCTGGTGCAACCACTCGAAGGTCTCCAGGGGCAGCAGCGCCACGCGGCTGTCGCGCAGGGCGATGATGTCGGCCGAGCGCGGCACGGCGCGCAGCAGGGTGCCTTCGCCGAACCAGCTGCCGACCGAAAGGCCGCCGAAGGTCACGGAGCGGCCATCGCCGGAGGTGACGGACCACTTGAGCAGACCCTCCAGCGTGCCGTACCAGTGCAGCGGCGTGTCGCCGCGCCGGCACAGGGCGGCGCCGGCGGCCACGGGCTTTTCGCGCATGTCCTCGAGCACACGCGCCTGCGCCCCGGCATCGAGCGCGGGAAACCACACCGAGCGCCGCAGCAGCTCGGGGATGGACAGGGAGGGTGCCGGTCGCCGGCTGGGCTTGTTCTGCATCCGCGTTGGTGCGCCGCGTAAACCCTGAGCCCAAATGTCATCGCGATGACTGTGCGGCCGGCGGCGGCCAAAAATAATAGCGCGCTCATCCAGGAGCAAGACCGATGTCCAAGCGCAAAGTGATCGTGACCATCGCCCCCACCGGTGGCATGGCGCACAAGTCGCAGAACCCCCACCTTCCCACCCAGCCCGCCGAGATCGCGGCCGACGTGGTGGCCTGCTGGAAGGCCGGCGCCAGCGTCGCGGCGATCCATGCGCGCCGCCCCGACGACGGCGCCACCTGCGACGCTGCGGTCTACCGCGAGATCAACCAGCGCATCCGCGATGCCGGCTGCGACATCGTGCTCAACAACTCCACCGGGGGCGGCGTGCACGGCGACATGGTCAAGCCGCTCGCGGGCGGCCGCTGGGAAATCGCCTTCGAGGAACGCGTGAAGGGCATGGACGCCGGCGCCGAGATGTGCACGCTGGACGCGACCACGCTCAACCTCAGCTTCGAGGGCCGCGAGATCCTGATGGACACGCCGCTGTCGAAGGGCCGCGCGCTCGCGGCAGGCATGAAGGCGCGCGGCATCAAGCCCGAGTGGGAGGTGTTCAGCCCCACGCATATCCTGCAGGACACGACCACGCTGATCAACGAAGGGCTGGACGAGGCGCCCTATTTCATCAACCTGGTGATGAACGTGCACCGCAACTTCCAGAACGCGATGCCCTTCTCGCCGCGCCACCTTCAGATGATGGTGGACACGCTGCCCAAGGGCGCGATCTTCTGCGTGAGCGGCATCGGGCCCTCGCAGCTGGAGGCCAACATCAGCGCCGTGCTGCTGGGCGGCCATGCGCGCGTGGGGCTGGAGGACAACCTCTACTACCGCCAGGGCGAGCTGGCCACCAACCTGCAGCTGACCGAGCGCATCGTGCGGATCCTGCGCGAGATGGACCTGGAGCCGGCCACGCCTGCCGAAGCGCGCGACATGATGGGCCTGCCGCGCATCGGGCTGCCGCGGCCAGAGTTCGCGCTCTGAGCGACGCCCGACGCGGGTCTTCAGGAGGGATGCACATGCACAAGGCGATCGCACGCGTGGCGGTGGTCGGCACCGGCGTGATCGGCGCCAGCTGGGCCGCGTATTTTCTGGCACACGGCCTGGACGTCGATGCCACCGACCCCTCGCCGGGCGCGGAAGCGCGCCTGCGCGAGGCGGTGGCGCAGCACTGGCCCACGCTCACGCGCTTCGGGCTGGCCGAGGGGGCCTCGATGGCGCGGCTGCGCTTCCATGCCACGCTGGAAGAGGCGCTGCGCGAGGCCGACTTCGTGCAGGAGAACGGGCCCGAGCGGCTGGACTTCAAGGTCGATCTGTTCCGCCGCATGGACGCGGCGGCGCCGCCGCACGCGATCCTCGCGTCCAGCTCCTCGGGACTGACGGTGAGCGGGATGCAGTCGGGCTGCGCGAACCCCGCGCGGGTGGTGCTGGGGCATCCCTTCAACCCACCGCACCTGATCCCGCTGGTGGAGGTGATCGGCGGCAAAGGCACCTCGGCCGAGACGGTGGAGCGCACGATGGCCTTCTACGCCGCGATCGGCAAGCGGCCGATCCACGTGAAGCGCGAGGTCAAGGGCCATATCGCGAACCGGCTGCAGGCGGCGCTGTGGCGGGAAGCCTTTCACCTGGTCGAGCAGGGCGTGGCCTCGGTGGGCGACATCGACACGGCCATCGCGCACGGCCCGGGCTTGCGCTGGGCCGTGATGGGTCCGTTCATGAACCTGCATCTCTCGGGCGGCGCGGGCGGCATCGCGCATGTGCTGGCGCACCTGGGCGGGCCGATCGAGGACTGGTGGAAGGACCTCGGCGCACCGGCGATGACCGACGCACTCCGGCAGCAGGTGACCGAGGGCGTTGCCGCCGAACTCGGCGATCGCCGTATGCCGGAACTCGAGGCCGCACGCGACACCCTGCTGTTGGACCTGATTCGCGCCAAGGCCGCCACCGGCACACTGGACTGATCCGCAACGAGGCGAATCCCCGGAGACAAGCGATGACAGCCACGGAGAGCTTCTTCGACGACGACACCCAGCTCGCCCCGCCGCGCACCCTGCGCATCGATTTCGACGACGGCTCCTTCGCGCTGCGTTCGCCGGTGGCACTGAAGCCCTACGCGCGCTGCATCGGCGAATGGCTGGAGCGCTGGGCACGCGAGACGCCCGATGCAGTGGCACTGGCCGAGCGCGACGAGTACGGCCAGGGCTGGCGTCGGCTCGACTACCGCGCGCTGCGCCGGGCCGTGGGATCGGTGGCGCAGGGGCTGCTGGACCTGGGCGTGCCGGCGGACAAGCCGGTGGTGATCCTCTCCGACAACGCGATCGACCATGCCGTGCTGATGCTCGCGACGATGCACATCGGCCGCACGGCCTGTTCGCTGTCGAGCGCCTACTCGCGCATGGCCAAGGACCCTTCGCGGCTGCACGCGATGCTGCAGGCGCTGCAACCGGCGCTGATCTATGCCTCCGACGCCAAGGTGTACGGCAGCGCGATCGCCGGCTGCGGCGTGGAGGCGATCAGGGTGTTCAGCCGCAACGCCGACACCGCCTCGATCCCCTTCGAGCGCCTGCTCGCCACCGCCGAGACACCGGCGGTGATGCAGGCCTTCGAGGCCATCCACCCCGACACGCATGCCAAGTACCTGCTGACCTCCGGTTCCACCGGCAAGCCCAAGGTCGTGATCAACACGCACCGGATGCTGTGCGCCAACCAGCAGATGATCGCGCAGACCTGGCGCTTCCTCGACCAGGAGCCGCCGGTACTGGTGGACTGGCTGCCCTGGAGCCACACCTTCGGCGCGAATCACAATTTCAACATGGTGCTGTGCCATGGCGGCGCGCTCTACATCGACGAAGGCCGGCCGGCGCCGGGCCTGATCGAGAAGACGGTGCGCAACCTGCGCGAGGTGCGGCCCACGCTGCTGTTCAACGTGCCGCGCGGGTACGACATGCTGCTGCCCTTCCTCGAGGCCGACGGCGCGCTCGCAGCCGAGTCGATGTCGCGGCTGCGCCTGTGCTTCTACGCCGCCGCCGCGCTCGCGCCCTCGACCTGGCAACGGCTGGAGGCGGTGGCGCAGCGCGCGCGTCCGGACAAGCCGCTGTGGCTCACCACCTCCTGGGGTGCGACCGAGACCTCGCCGGCCATCACCTCCGCGCACTGGAAGCTCGACGGCGCCGGCTGCATCGGCGCGCCGCTGCCGGGGCTGGAGCTGAAGTTCGTGCCCAACGGCGACAAGCTGGAGATGCGCGTGAAAGGCGTCTCGGTGTTCCCCGGTTACCGCGACGCGCCGCAGGAAAGCGCCCGGGCTTTCGACGAGGAGGGTTACTACCGAATCGGCGACGCGGGCTACCTGGCGGATGCGGCGCGGCCCGAGCGGGGCGTGATCTTCAACGGCCGCGTGGCCGAGGACTTCAAGCTCGGCAGCGGCACCTGGGTCTCGGTGGGCACGCTGCGGGTGGAGCTGGTCTCGCGCCTCGCGCCGCTGGCGCAGGACGTGGTGATCACCGGACACGACCGTGACTGCGTGGGCATGCTGGTCTTCCCGAGCGCGCAGGCCGCGGCCATGCCGCCGGACGCGTTGGCCGCAGCCCTGCACCGCACGATGGCGGCGATGCGCGAGGCGGGCGCGGGCTCCTCGCAATGTCCGGTGCGCGCCCTGGTGCTGGCGACGCCGCCGGACATCGATGCGGGCGAGATCACGGACAAGGGTTACATCAACCAGCGCGCGGTGCTGAGCCGCCGCGCGGCGGAGGTGGAGCGGCTGCATGCCGCGCATGCGGGCGACTCAGCCGTGGTGCGCCTGGCCTAGGGGGACGTCACAGTCGATTCGTGGCAGGCACTGCCGAAGTGGCGGCGAAGGCCTGCTCGTCAGGCATCGGCCTACAGGCCGTAGGCACGAACCTACCGAAGCGCGCGCCCGGGTGTCCGAGGATGGGTCTGGGCATTGCCCGATCGACGCCAGACCCAGACACCCGTCAGTCCCTGCCCGGGCCGGACGGCCGACGCGAGCATGAGAATCGACCCCGACCACAGCGCCACCTCCGCCACCCTGGCGCCCCGCCCCGACAGCCCCAGCGACACCCGCGTGCTGGCCTTCCTTCTGCCCCAGTTCCACCGCATTCCAGAGAACGACCAGTGGTGGGGCGAAGGCTTCACCGAGTGGACCAACGTCAGGAAGGCGCGGGCGCACTTCCGCGGCCACCGGCAGCCACGCGTGCCGCTGCACGACCACTACTACGACCTCTCCGATCCGCGCACGCAGGACTGGCAGGCCGAGCTGGCCCGCGCCCATGGGCTGGGCGGCTTCTGCTACTACCACTACTGGTTCGCCGGCCGCCAGCTGCTGCAGCGCCCGCTCGATGCGCTGCTTCAGCGGCGGGCGCCCGACTTCCCCTTCTGCATCACCTGGGCCAACGAGCCGTGGACGCGGACCTGGGACGGGGGCGACCGCCACGTGCTGATGCCCCAGGACTACGGCCACCGCGACGATTGGATCGCGCACTACCGCTACCTGGAGAAGGCCTTTCTGGACCCGCGCTACATCCGCGTCGACGGCTGCCCGGTGATCCTGATCTACCGCAGCGCCAGCATCGCCGAATGCGAAGCGATGCTGGACTGCTGGCGCGAGCTGGCGCTGCGCAGCGGCTTCCCGGGGCTGCATGTGGCGAGCATGCTGACCGTGTTCGGCCGCGACGAGCGCAGCCACCTGTTCGACGCCTATGTGGAGTTCGAGCCTTTCTACACGCGCGCGCACCTGCCCGCGCACCTGAGAGTGTCGGAGAAGCTCGCCAACGGCGTCAGCCGGCTGTGCTGGCGCTACCTGGGCCGCGGCCCCTATGCGCCCCGCAGCAGCGACTACCGTGCGATGTGGCGCGCCATGGCGGAGCGGCCGCTGCCGCCGGGCCACTACCCCGGGGCCTTCGTCGACTGGGACAACACGCCGCGCCGGCGGCTGGACGCCAGCCTGGTGATGCGCAACGTGGACGTCCAGACCTTCCGCGACGGCTTTTCGCGGCTCTACGAGAAGGCCAGCCGGGCCGGCACGCCCTTCATCTTCATCAACGCCTGGAACGAGTGGGCCGAAGGCACCTACCTGGAGCCGGACGAGGAGTTGGGGACGGCCTACCTGGAAGCGATCCAGTCGGTGGTCGGCCGCCCGCGGGCGTGAGAGGCGCAAGGTCCCTAACCGAGCCAGTGCGACGCACCGTGGCGGGGCGGAACCAGAGGCTCCGGATAGGGCATCGGCCAGGACAGGGCCCCCATCCGTGTCGACTGCAGCACCGCCCGATCGGTCTCCACCTGCCGGAAGCATTCCAGCATCGCGTCCACGCCCGGCGCACGCCCCGGCTGGTCGCGCCACCACGGCCACTCGTGATCCATCTGCCGGCACAGGTCCGGCCAGGCCTCGGCCAGTGCGGCCCAGGTGACGAGTTCCGGATCGGACACGCGGCGCGCCAGCCGGAGCAGCCCGCGTTGGAGCGAAGGCACCTGTTCCAGCAGCAGGCGGCAGCGCCGCAGCTCCTGGGCGTCGCGCGGCAGGTCGAGATTCGAGCCGCCGTAGTGGCGCGGCCGCACGCCCGTCAGCAGCGTGAACAACGCCAGGCTGGACAGGCCCTGTTCGCCCGCGGCCAGCCAGCGCACGGCCTCGGGGTCGAGGCGGCGCGCGGCGCGGCCGAGCTGCGCCCGCACCCGGCCCATGGCGGCCGCCGTCTCCTGGGCGCGCAAGCGCGCCAGGCCGTCGGCGGGGCCGATGACGGCGGTCGCGCCCAGCATGCGGGCCACGTCGGCGTGCAGCACGTGCATGTCGCTCGCCCCGCGCAACAGGCGCAGCCAGGCCCCCAGCGGCATGTGGCCATACAGGATCGTGCAGCCTTCGCGCTGCGCGATCCTGTAGCTGGGCGCACTCTCCGGCGCTGGCTTCCGCGTGCTCATGGCTGTGTATCGGCAGGACGGGCCTCTCCGAACAGGGCAAGGCACGAAGACTGCGGCGGCGACGCATCGTTTACCCTTCGGCCCTGACTTCCAGACGCCCGGCATGAAATCCAAAGTGCAGTTCCGCCTGCGCATCTACCGCGACGAGAGCATCGCCATCGGCCCCGGCAAGATCGCGCTGCTCGAGGCCATCGCCGAGACGGGCTCGATCTCCGCGGCAGGCCGCCAGCTGGGCATGTCCTACCGCCGCGCCTGGCTCCTGATCGACGAGATGAACAAGGCGCTCGCCAGCCCCGCCGTCAACACGGCGGCCGGCGGCTCGCACGGCGGCGGCACCGCGCTGACCCCGGTGGGCGAGCAGATCGTGCGGCACTACCGCGCCATCGAGAGCACGGCCCGCGTGAGCGCGGCAGCGGACATCGCGGCGCTGACGCGGCTGCTGGCGCCCTGACCGTCCGGGCCTCCCCTGGCCCTGGCCGCAGCCCGGCCGCTGTATCGAGCGGGATATCGGCGAGCTGGTGTCGGCTCGCGCCCCGGTGGGTTCCGAATTCCCTGGCGTACCGTTGAACCGGCGTGTCGGGATCCGCTTCGACCGGTTCCCTGTGCAAGAATGCGCAGTATTCCGATGAACACAACGAAATCCCTGCTCGAAGCGATGGACTGGTCGCCCCTGGTCCTGTCGCTGAAGGTCGCCGGCGTGGCCACCGTGCTCGCGCTGGTGGCCGGCGTGGCGCTGGGGTGGGTGTTCGCCCGCAGGCGCTTCTTCGGCCGCTCGGTGCTGGAGTCGATGTTCATGCTGCCGCTGGTGCTGCCGCCCACAGTGATCGGCTACGCGATCCTGGTGGCGGCGGGCCGGCACAGTCCGCTGGGCGCCTGGCTGCGCGAGCACCTGGACTACACCATCATCTTCAACTGGCACGGCGCCGTGGTGGCCTCCGCCGTGGTGGCGCTGCCGCTGGTGCTGAAGTCGGCCAGCGCCGCCTTCGAAGGCGTGGACCGCGCGCTGGAGGCTGCAGCCAGCACTCTGCGCCAGTCGCCCTTTTCCGTCTTCCTGCGTGTGACGCTGCCGCTGGCCTGGCCCGGCATCCTGGCGGGCACGCTGCTGGCCTTCGCGCGCGCCATGGGCGAGTTCGGGGCCTCGCTGATGGTGGCGGGCTCGATCCCGAAGCAGACCCAGACGCTGTCGATGGCCATCTACGACGCCGCCCAGGCCGGGCAGGACGAGCGCGCGCTGGTGCTGGTGATCGTGACCTCGGCGCTGTCGATCACGGTGCTGGTGCTGTCCAACCGCTTCTTCTCGCTTCGCTGAGCTGCCAAGGAATCCTCGCCATGCGCCTGTCCCGCCGTGTTGCCTCCCTCGCCCTCGCCGCCGCCCTGCCCTGCGCCGCCGCCGCCCAGCAGCTGACCGTCTCGGCCGCGGCCAGCCTGACGGATGCCTTGAAGGCGATCGGCACCCAGTTCGAGGCGGCCCGGCCCGGTGCCACCGTGCGCTTCAACTTCGCGGCTTCGGGCGTGCTGTTGCAGCAGATCAGCCAGGGCGCGCCGGTGGACGTGTTCGCCAGCGCCGATCAGGAGACCATGGACCGCGCCGCCGGCCAGAAGCTGATCGAGACCGACAGCCGGCGCAACTTCGTGAGCAACAGCCTGGTCATGGTCGAGCCGGCGCAGGGCGGCTCTGGCCTGAAGTCGTTGAAGGACTTGGCGGGGCCGGCGGTCCGCAGGATCGCGGTGGGCAAGACCGCCACCGTGCCGGTGGGCCGCTACACCAGGGAGGTGCTGGACAACGCGAAGCTCTGGAGCACGCTGGAGCCGAAGTTCGTGCAGGCCGACAGCGTGCGCCAGGTGCTGGACTACGTCGGCCGCGGCGAGGCCGAGGCCGGCTTCGTCTACCGCACCGATGCCGCCATCGCCGGCGACAAGGTGAAGATCGCGCTCGCACCCGGCGGCCACACGCCGGTCACCTACCCGGTGGCGGTGGTGGCCGACAGCAGGAACAAGGCGCTGGCGCGCGCCTTCGTCGACTACCTCGGCGGCGAGGCCGCGCAGCAGACGCTGGCGCGCTACGGGTTCGGCAAGCCATGATCGACGTCGACATCCGCCTGGCCGTCGAGGACCGAAGCCGCCGCTTCGAGCTGGCGGCGCGCTTCTCGACCGATGCGCCCTTCGCGGCGCTGTACGGCCCGTCCGGTGCCGGCAAGTCGCTCACGCTGCAGGCCATCGCCGGGCTGCTGCGGCCCGATGCGGGCCACGTGCGCCTGAATGGCCGCACGATGTTCGACGCCGCGCGCGGCATCGACGTGCCGGCGCCGGAGCGCCGCATCGGCTACCTGTTCCAGCACTACGCGCTCTTTCCGCACCTCTCGGTGCGGGACAACGTGGCCTTCGGCCTGAAGTCCTGGCACCGGCGGCGCCTGAGCCGCGAGGAGGACGCCCAGGTGCAGGCGCTGCTCGAGAACTTCGGCCTGGAAAGCCTGGCCGCGAGCCGGCCGGCCAAGCTCTCCGGCGGGCAGCAGCAACGCGTGGCGCTGGCACGTGCGCTGGCCTGCCGGCCGCAGGTGCTCCTGCTCGACGAGCCTTTCGCTGCCCTGCACCCGATGCTGCGCAGCGCCCTGCGGGCCGAGCTGGCCCAGGTGCGGCAGCGCTGGAACATCCCGGTGCTGATGATCACGCACGACGCCGAGGACGTGATCGCCCTGGCCGACGTGGCCTTCGTCTACGAGCACGGGCAGGTGGTGCGGGAGGTGAATCTGCAGCAGGCCACCAGCCGTGAACTCATGACGCAAGCTTTGACGGGTGAGCAGGCGCGGCCGCAGACGATGCGCCACGGGGTGTTGCGACGGTTGCTGGAGGGAACGGGCGGCACCGCCTGAAGCGCACATCCCTGCCGGCGGCGTGGACCTGTTACTCCGACCTGCAAGTACCGCAGGACAAGAGGTATGCGCGTCCGCTACCCATTCCCCGACGTCGCAATGGATTCAGCCATTGAATATGCCGCCGTGGGCTCAGCGCCGGTTCACCAACGCTCGCCCCATGTTTCCAACGGCACCCTCGCGACATTGCAGACATAACAGATCGCGTGGTACCACCCCACCAGCATCAGCAGTTCGATCAGCTGCGGCGGCGTCCATTCGGCGGCGAGAGCGGCCCACAGGGCATCGTCGATGTCGGACTTGTCGTGCAATGCATCCACCATCTCGATCAGCAGTCGATCGCGCGCTGCCAATCCATCGCGACGGGCCTCGTGCGCGACGATCGCCTCGCGCTCCCTGTCCCCCAGCCCCGCGGCCTGCGCGAAGGCCGTCCAGTGCACGCCCCACTCGTATTCCGCCCCGCAGCGCGCGCACACGCGCAGGATCACGATCTCGCGGTCGCGCAGCGGCAGGCTGGCCTTGCGGCCTAGCAGGTAGCCGCCCCAGGCGGTCGAGCGCTCGGCCAGCGCGGGGTTGAGCGCCAGTACGCGGAACAGGGCCAGGATGTCGGGCGCGTCGGGCGGCGTCATCTTCTGGAGCAGGGCGCCGAGTGCCTCGGGATAGGGGGGCGCCAGCGGCGTGATGCGGGGCGAGGCCGTGTGTTCCGTCAGCGCTTCCATGGGCTGCTCCTTTGACTAGAATGGCGGTCGAATTCGCTACGGAATCCGTAGCGTTCGATGCACTCTATCGCTACGGATTCCGTAGCGCAAGAACATCTTCGTCACCTTTGCGACCATGCCCGCCTCCGCGCCCGACGGCGCCCATCTCACGGCCCGCCGCCCCATCATGGCCCTGCTCGAGCAGCTGGGCCGCAAGGGCACGCTGCGCATCCTGTGGGAGCTTCGCGACGGCACGCCGCAGAGCTTCAGGCTGCTGCAGGGCAACGCCGACGAGATGTCGCCCTCCGTGCTCAACGACAGGCTCAAGGAGCTGCGCGCGCTGCAGATCGTCGCGCTGGTCGAGCAGGGCTATGCGCTCACCGAATCGGGCGCCGAGCTGGTGAAGCGCCTCAAGCCGCTGAACCAGTGGGCGGACCGCTGGTTCGAGGGGCTTTGACGAAATTTTCAGGCACACAGGATTCGACGATGAGCACTCCCATCCTTCCCACCTACGACGACGTCATCGCCGCCGCGCAGCGCCTCGAAGGCCATGCCCACCGCACGCCGGTGCTGCGCTCGCGCACGGCGGATGAAGAGCTCGGTGCGCAGGTTTTCTTCAAGTGCGAGAACCTGCAGCGCATGGGCGCCTTCAAGTTCCGCGGCGCCTTCAACGCGCTGTCCAAGTTCGACGCGCGCCAGCGCCAGGGCGGCGTGGTGGCCTTCTCCTCGGGCAACCACGCGCAGGCGATCGCGCTGGCCGCGCGCATCCTGGGCATGCCGGCCACCATCGTGATGCCGCACGACGCGCCGGCCGCGAAGGTCGCGGCCACCAAGGGTTATGGCGGCCGGGTGGTGATCTACGACCGCTACAAGGACGACCGCGAGCAGATCGGCCGCGAGCTGGCGCACAAGCACGGCATGACGCTGATCCCGCCCTACGACCATCCGGACGTGATGGCCGGGCAGGGCACGGCGGCGAAGGAACTGTTCGAGGAGGTCGGTCCTCTGGACGCGCTGTTCGTGCCGCTGGGCGGTGGCGGGCTGCTGTCGGGCACGGCGCTGTCGACGCACGCGCTGTCGCCGCAGTGCAAGCTCTACGGCGTGGAGCCGGAGGCCGGCAACGACGGGCAGCAGTCCTTCCGCAGCGGGCAGATCGTGCACATCGACACACCCCAGACGATCGCGGATGGCGCGCAGACGCAGCACCTGGGGCAGTACACCTTCGGGGTGATCCGCCGCGACGTGAACGACGTGCTGACCGCCACCGACGCGCAACTGATCGAGGCCATGCGCTTTTTCGCCTCGCGCATGAAGCTGGTGGTGGAGCCCACCGGCTGCCTGGGCTTCGCGGCGGCGCGCGCGATGAAGGCGCAGCTGGCCGGGCTGCGCGTGGGCGTGCTGATCAGCGGCGGCAACGTGGACCTGGAGCGCCTGGGGACGCTGCTCGCCGGCTGAGATTCCGGACAGACCCGCTTTTCCACCGCGCCATCGCGCAGCCCGCGACGCACCAGACACCCAGGCCGCGAAGCCGGCCCGTTCGGGAGCACCCGCGGAACCGGCTTTGCCGGGCCGCTGGGTGCGCCCCCGGCGAGGGGGTTGGCGGACCACACGAAGTGGGGGAGCCTGGGGGAGAGCGACATCCTCCGAGGAACCGGCTTTGCCGGGCCTCTGGGTGCACCCCCGGTGAGGGGGTTGGCGGACCACACGAAGTGGGGGAGCCTGGGGGAGAGCGTCATGTCACGCCGAAGCGGTGCAGGACGTTGCGCAGCAGCCCGCCGAAGACCGGATCGCAGTCCACCACCCAGGCCGCACCCACGGCGCCGGCGTGGAAGACACGGCCGCCCTGGGGGCGCTCCCAGTAGATCATCTCGGCCGAGAGGCCGTCGATCGACTCGCTCAGGTTCGAGAAGTAGTCGAGGTAGGCGTCGAGCCGCCCCGGCACGCGGCGGATGCCGTGGGCGATGACCTCGATGCCCGCCGGCGGATCGGGCAGCATGGCGCCGGGCGGCACGGTGTGCGTCATGCGCGCGAGGGTGGCGAGCGTGAGGTCCCATTCGTGGCCGATCGCGCGCGGCAGCCCGCCGCCCGGCGCGTGGCCGAAGGTCTGGCCGTGGGCCAGGCCCAGCGGCTGCGGCTCGTTGAAGAGCGCATGCGCCGGCTGCACCACGTGGTAGACGCCGAAGTCCTCGCCGTCGGCAAAGCCCCAGCCCGCCGTCTCCAGGCCGATGAGGGCGCCGGCGGCGCGGCCCGTGGCCTTGAGCCGGCCGCCGCGCGCCCAGTCCTGGCTGTGGTACTGCTCGCCGAAGGGTCCGGCGGGCGGGCCCAGCGGCGGCGCGCTCTCGTCGTGGGCGGGGCCATTGACCTTGCGCTGCTCCATCACCGTCATGTCCTCGTCGTAGCTCACGCGCAGGTACATGGTGTTGCCCGAGAGCACGACGGCGCTGCCGCCGCGGCGCAGATAGTCGTCGAGGGCATCGACGCAGGGCGTGGACCAGTATTCGCTGTGGCCGTTGACGAAGACGGTCTGGTAGCGCGCGAGCATCGCCGGATCGCGGTGCAGGTCGATATCGGCGGCGATGTCGAAGTCATAGCCCTCGCGCTCCAGCCAGACGTGCAGGTGGCGCTCCAGCCGCACCCATTGGCAGAAGCCGCTGCCCGCGGGGTCGTAGAGCGCATTGGGGCTGGCGTTGGGCCAGGGCATGCGCAGGCCGACCTGGTAGCAGGGCTGGCCGGCGCGGTGGTAGGTATAGCTGCAGAAGGCGGGCGCGTCGGGGTGGCAGTTCTCCAGGCCCTCCGCGCGGCGGGGCCAGACGGGATCGTCGACCCGATTCTTCGCGAAGGGCGTGCTCGCGTAGGCAAGCCAGCTGCTGACGGCGCACAGCACCAGGATGGGCGCCGGCGCGGCGTGCGCGGGGCGCCGCACGACGAAGCTGATGTCGTAGTCGGCCTCGCGGCCCTCGTGTTCGAAGCGGATTCGGCCCACGTAAATGCCGGGCCGGGCATTCTCCGGCAGGCGGAATTCGTGCGTGGCCTCCCAGCGACAGTCGTAGAGGTCGTCGCTGGCCAGGCGCAGGCCGTGGCCGCGCAGCGGATCGGCAAAGGGGTCGTAGTCCGACTCGGCGTCCTCGCTGGGCGCGACGCGGGCGGGATCGAAGGCCGGGCCGACGATCATCCAGGTGCCGTGGTTGACGATGCGGCCGGTGCGCTGGTGGCCGCTGGCATCGGCCACCTGCGCGCCACGCTCCTCGCGCAGCGGCCAGCAGGCCAGCACCGCGCGGCCGTTGGGTGCGGCGAGGCCGCGCGCGGCATGGCGCTGCGCGATCTCGGCGGGCGCCAGCGCACGGTTGTACACGGCCGGCATGGCCAGGTCGGCATCGAGGAACACATCGGCCGCGCCCTCGACGGCACTGGCGCCCAGGCGCAGCGGCGACGGGCCAGGGCACACGGCCTGCGGCGCGTCCCATCGGCCGATGCACGTGCCGTCGATCCACAGCGCGGCGACCCGGCCGTCCCAGGTGGCGGCCACGTGCTGCCAGCGCCGCACGGCGAGCCGGCCGTGCGCCTGCTGCGCATCGGCGCGGAAGGCGCAGCCGTCACCCAGGTAGAAGGCGGGTGCGCCGCCGGCCTCGATGAACAGGCCCCAGCCGCAGTGCGCGGGAAAGTCGTACTGGCCGATCACGCTCTGGCGCCGTTCCACGCTCCACGGCTTGATCCAGCATTCCACCGTCAGGCCCTGCAGCGGCAGCGCGGCCGGCAGGCCCTTCTCGACATGCACGTAGGAGCCCGGGTGGATGGGCTGCACCCGCGCGGCCGAAGGCGCGAAGCGGTGCAGCACCTCGTCGTCGCTGCGCCCTTCCACATCGCTGCCCAGGCGGCAAACCGAGAGCTGCCAGGCGCGGTCGCTGCTGACGTGGAAGCGCAGCACCTCCCCGGCCGCCACGCTCTTGCGGTCGGCGTAGCCGTGGACGCCGGGGAGATGGAGGGTCTTGTGCGAGGGAATGCCGCTCATTCCGAGGCGAAGCCCGAGGCCTTGACCACCGGCCCCCAGCTGTGCAGGTCGTCCTGGATGAGCTGCATCAGCTCCTTCGGGCTGCTCGGATGCGCCTCGAAGCCGAGCTTGGCGAAGCGCTCCTGCACGTCCTTGCCGGCCAGCGCCCTGCCCAGCGCCTTGTGCAACTGGTCGACGGTGGCCTGGGGCGTGCCCGCCGGCACGAACAGGCCGGTCCATTCGAGGTTGTCGAAATGGGTCTGGCCCAGTTCCTTGAGCGTGGGGACGTCGGGCAGCAGCGCGGAGCGCTTCGCGCCGTTGACGGCCAGCACCTTGAGCTTGCCGCTCTGCTGGTACGCCACCAGGTCGGCGATGGGCGTGATGCCGGCGGCGATCTGGTTGCCCAACAGGTCCTGTACCAGCGGCGCGGCGCCGCGATAAGGCGCGGCCACCAGGTTGGCCTGGGCCCCGGTGCCGAGGCGGTAGCCGATGAACTGCGCCACGCTGCCGGGCGCCGGGACGCCGTAGCTGGCCTTCTGCGTATCGGTGCGCGCGATCTCGAGCCACTGCTTCACGTCCTTGGCCGGCAGCGCGGCGGGCACGGCGATGCCTTCGTAGAAGCTGGCGATGCGGCCCACGGCCTTGAAGTCCTTCACCGCGTCGTAGCGCACCGACTTGGAGGTCAGCGGCAGCATCACCATCATGTGCATGTTGGCCAGCAGCACGGTGAGGCCGTCGGGCGCCGCGTTGCGCACGTAGTCGGCCGCGATCTGGCCGCCGGCGCCGGTGCGGTTGTCGACCACGACGGTGGTGCCCAGCTCGGCGGCAAGTTTGTCGGACAGCGTGCGCGCCTGCACGTCGGCCGAGCCGCCGGCAGGGTAGCCGACGACCAGCTTGAGCGGCCCCTTGTTCGCGGCGATCTGGGCCGGCGCGGCGACGGAGAAGGCGAGGCTGGCGCAGGCGAGCGCGGTCTTCAGGAGAGCGGGGAGCTTCATGGTGGGCCCTGGGTGGATGGGTAAAAGGGTCAGGCGGCGAGGCCCTTGTGTGCGATCTCGTCGGCCAGGTCGGCCAGCGAGCGCTCGAGCAGTTCGGCCAGCAGGTCGACCTCGGGCGCGGTGATGGTCAGCGGCGGTGTGATCATCTGGAAGTCGCCGAAGGCGCCGAGGTTGGCGCGGCGGTTGTAGAGCGCGATGCCGTGCCTGAGGCCATGCTCGGTGAGGCGCGCCGGCGCGTTGAAGGCGGCCGGCAGTTGTCGCTTGCTGCCCTTGTCGGCCACGATCTCGATGGCGGTCAGCAGGCCCTTGCCGCGCACGTCGCCGACGATGGGCGAGCGCTCGGCGACCTCGCGCAGGCGCGCCGCCAGCAGCGCGCCCATGTCGCCGGCGCGTTCGACCAGGCCCTGGCCGATCACCTCCTCCACCACCGCATGCGCGACCGCGCAGGACAGCGGGTTGGTGAAGTAGGTGTGGCCGTGCACGAAGCCGCCGCTGCCGGCCACCGCGTCCACGATGTGGTCGGGTGCCAGCAGGCAGCCCAGCGGCGTGTAGCCTGCGGCCAGGCCCTTGGCCAGCGTGACAAGGTCGGGCCGCGCGGCCGGCCAGTGATGGGCAGCGAGGAAGGCGCCCGTACGGCCGGCGCCGCTCATGATCTCGTCGTAGATGACGAGCACGCCGTGCCGGTCGCAGATCTGCCGCACGCGCTCGAAGTAGGCGGCGGAGGACACGACCGCGCCGGTGGAGAGCCCGCCGATGGGCTCCAGGATGAAGGCCAGCACCGTCTCGGGGCCCTCGCGCAGGATGGTCTGTTCCAGCGCCTCGGCACAGGCCTTCTCGTACGAGGCCACGGTGTGCCCCTCGGGCACGCGATAGGACTGCGGCGCCGGCACCTTCGGCATCGCGCGGATCATCGGGCCGTAGAGGTTCAGCGTGTTGGCGTCGCCCGTGACGGCGAGCGCACCCAGCGTGGAGCCGTGGTAGCTGGGATCGCGCGAGATCACCTTGCTGCGGCTGGCCTGCCCGCGGACGACCGCGTATTGGCGCGCGAGCTTGATTGCCGATTCGTTGGCCTCGGAGCCGCCGGAGACGAAGAAGGCGCGGTCGAAGCCTTCGCCCGCCAGCGCACAGACGCGATCGGCCAGCGCGATGTTGTGCTCGCTCTCGAAAAAGCGCGGATAGGCGAAGCTGACCTTGGCCGCCTGCTCGTTCATCGCCGCCAGCACGCGCGGGTTGGCGTGGCCGATGTTGGCGACCACCGCGCCGGCGGTGGCGTCCAGGTAGCGCCGCCCGGCGTCGTCGAACAGGAAGACGCCTTCACCGCGTGCGATGCGCGGGGGGCGCGGTGCGCCCTTGGGCGCGTAGAAGCCGAGGACGCTGCCGCCCTGGGGCGTGTCGCCGATGGTCCGGATGGGGGTGTCGATGCGCATTCCGGGCACGATACGGATCGCGCCCCCACGCCGGAAGACGTATCAAGCGATGAAGTGTTATACGTCGTGCGCATGAGCCGCCTGAAATACACCCACGACCGCCTGGACCTGCTCGAGACCTTCATCCGCATCGGCGAGAGCGGTTCCCTGAGCAAGGCCGCACGCCTGCTGGGCACGACGCAGCCGACCGCCAGCCGCCGCCTGCTGGAGCTGGAGCGACTCCTGGGCTGCAAGCTGGCGATCCGCAACACGGCCAGCTTCTCGCTGACCGACGAGGGTCGCTCGCTGCTGGCCGAGGCGCACGACCTGACAGACCGCTGGTCGGGCCTGTCCAGCCGGCTCTCGGGCGGCCAGAGCCGGCCGGAGGGCACCTTGCGCGTGATCGGCCCTTCCGGCTACGGCACCGGCTTCCTGACCGATGCGGTGACGGACCTGCGCGCCAGCCATCCGGCGCTGCGCGTCGAGTTGACGCTGACGGACCGGGTGGTGGACCTTGCCGCCTCGGGCGCGGAGTGCTGGGTCTGCGTCGGCACGGTGCGGGACCCGGGCCTGGTCAGCCGTCACCTGGGCGAGATGCAGCGGGTGCTGATCGCCACGCCGGCGCTGCTCAAGCGCACCGGGCCGGTCACGCTGGCCCGCCTGCCCTCGCTGCCCTGCGTGGGCCTGGTGCCTTACGTGGAGGGCAGCGTGCGCCTGCTGGACAAGTCGGGGCGCTCGCGCATGGTGCAGCTGGACACGCCGATCAAGACCGACAGCCTGCTGTCGAGCTACCGCGCGATCCTCAACGGTGCCGGCATCGGCGCGGCCGCGCCGTGGATGTGCCATGCGGACATCCAGGCCGGGCGCGTCAAGCGCGTGCTGCCGCGCTGGTGGCTGGAGCCGATCGGCATCCACGTCGCGCTGCCACCGGGGCTGTACCGGCCGGCGCGGGTGACGGCGTTCATCGATGCGCTGAAACAGCGGATGCACGCGCTGCCAGGGTTCAGGCCCGCATGAGCCCGAGCCCGGCCGGAGACTACTTCTTGTTTTTCTCCTGGTTGTTTTTCTCGTCCCCGAACAGCTTTTCGATCTGCTGGCCGACCCGCGCGCCGATCGCGGTGCCCACGCCCGGCAGCACGGCCGTGCCGACCGCCGCGCCGGCCAGCGCGCCGCCGGTCATCGACAGCAGCGGCTCGTCGAGCGTCCCGGCCAGCTTGAGCGGCAGGCCGACGACGCCGTCGACCAGGTCGATCGCCAGCTCGCCGTTCAGCCGCCGATTGAATACGGTGGCGCTGCCGCTGGCGCTGAGCACGCCGGAGCGGGCCTGCAGGCCGGCATAGCGAAGGCGCACGCCATCGACGGTGTTCTGCGTCTCCAGGGTGCCCGTGAGTTCGTCGAGCACCGTCTGGCCGCCCCTGACGCCACCCGAAGTCACTTTCGAGAGGTCGAAGCCCTGGAGCGTCGCCGGCCGCATGGTGAAGCGCGTGCGGGTCCGGACGTCGCGGATCAGCTCGGCGACGTTGTCCCCCTCGCTGCGGATCTCGGTGTGGCCGTCGAAGCGGCCCGCCACGACCTGGCGCCGGCCGAAGGCGCGCACCAGGTCGCCGACGTCCACGCCCCGGGGTTCGAGCTGGGCGCTCAGACGCAGCCGGCCGGATTCGGTGGTTTCGAGCGCGGCCTGGCCGTTCCACGTGCCGCCGCCGGCATCGATCAGCGTGCGCCAGCGGTCCTCGTCTCCTTCGCGCTCCAGGCGCAGCCGGGTCGTCGGCGAGACACCGGGCCGCAGCAGTTCGGCCTCGCGCGGGCGCCAGCCGCGGTCGAAGCGCAGGTCGGCGTCGTAGGCCAGCGCGATGTCGCGGCGGTTGATCCACACGACGTCGCGCAGCCGCACGCGCTCGACCGGGATTTCCGCCAGGGTCCAGGCGCCGGCGAGCATGCCGGAGACTTCGCCGCCCTGCCAGCGCCCGCGGAAGGCGCGTACCGACGCGTACGGCAGCACGGCGCCCTCGACTTCGATCGCCTCGATGGCGACGGTGCGGCGCCACAACGCATCGAGCCGGGGCCGCAGGACCACGCGGCGCACGGTGATCGGCCTGTCCTGCCCGGTCGCGATGTCCCCGAGGACCACGACCGGCGCCGGGCGCAAAGACCAGCTCGCGCTGCCGACGCGCAGTTCGATGCCGGTGGACTTCTGGAAGCGCTCCTCGATCTGCGCCGCCAGCGCCTCGTCGCTGGGCAGCAGGCGCCAGGCGAACCACGCCCCGCCGAGCAGCAGGAGCACGGCGATCACCGAGCCGATGAGCCAAGGGCGAGCTCGTTTCATCGCACGAGCTTAGTCCGCTGCCCATGCAGCGGCATCAGCCATGTCCCCATGGCCATGTCAGGGCCAATCGCTATAGTTTCCCGCCACATCGAACCATCGAACCGGAGCCACCCATGTCCATCTGGAAAAAAGAAATCTCGATCCAAGAGCTCACCCGCAGTCACCTGAACACGGCCGTCGCCACCCTGGGCATGGAGTTCCTGGAGATCGGCGAGGACTTCATCCGGGGCCGCGTGCCGGTGGATGGGCGCACGCGGCAGCCCTACGGCATCCTGCACGGCGGCGTGTCCGTGGTGCTGGCGGAGACGCTGGGCTCCTGCGGCGCGCACTACTCGGCCCCCGAGGGCTACCGCGCGGTGGGCCTGGACATCAATGCCAACCACATCCGCGCCGCCACCTCCGGCTGGGTCACCGGCACGGCGCGGCCGGTGCACCGCGGCCGCAGCACGCAGGTCTGGCAGATCGACCTGACCAACGATGCCGGCGAGCTGACCTGCGTCTCGCGCCTCACCATGGCAGTGCTGGCGCCGCAGGGCTGAAGCACCGGCCCCGTCAACAACACAACAACGACCGAGGAGAACCCGGACCATGAGCGATTCCTATCTTCCCCGCTGGCGCGAAGTCGCCCCCGGCCAGGCCGCGGTGGTGGCGCCCGACGAGCGCCTGCCCTGGCTGCAGACGACCGCGATGGGCGTGCAGCACGTGATCGCGATGTTCGGTGCCACGGTGCTCGCGCCGGTGCTCATGGGTTTCAATCCGAACATCGCGATCCTGATGAGCGGCATCGGCACGCTGATCTTCTTCCTGATCACGGGCGGGCGGGTGCCGAGCTACCTGGGGTCGAGCTTCGCCTTCATCGGCGTGGTGATCGCCGCCACCGGCTATGCGGGCCAGGGCCCGAACGCGAACCTGGGCGTGGCGCTGGGCGGCATCATCGCCTGCGGGCTGGTCTACGTGCTGATCGGCGTGCTGGTGGCGCTGACCAACGAACGCCACCACAAGTCGGCACCGCTGCGCGGCATGGAGGTGGAAGAGATCGAGCAGGACGTGGCGGTGCACTGGATCGAGCGGCTGATGCCGCCGGTGGTGACCGGGGCGGTGGTCGCGGTGATCGGGCTCAACCTGGCGGGCGTGCCGATCAAGAACATGGCGCCCACCGGCTTCGACACCTGGATGCAGGCGCTGACCTTCCTGTGCGTGGGCCTGATCGCGGTGTACAGCCGCGGCATGGTGCAGCGCCTCCTGATCCTGATGGGGCTGATCGCGGCCAGCCTCATCTACGCGCTGCTGACCAACGGCATGGGTCTGGGCAAGCCGATCGACCTGGGCCCGCTCGCGTCCGCACCCTGGTTCGGCCTGCCGCAGTTCGCCAAGCCGGTGTTCGAGGCCAACGCGATGCTGCTGATCGCGCCGGTGGCGGTGATCCTGGTGGCGGAGAACCTGGGCCACATCAAGGCCGTGAGCGCGATGACAGGGCGCGACCTGAACCCCTACCTGGGCCGCGCCTTCATCGGCGACGGCATCGCGACCATGGTGAGCGGCGCGGCCGGCGGCACCGGTGTGACCACCTACGCGGAGAACATCGGCGTGATGGCCGCGACCAAGATCTACTCCACCGCGATCTTCGTGGTGGCGGCGCTGATCGCGCTGCTGCTGGGCTTCAGCCCCAAGTTCGGCGCGCTGATCCAGGCCATTCCGCTGCCCGTGATGGGCGGGGTGAGCATCGTGGTGTTCGGGCTGATCGCGGTGGCGGGGGCGAAGATCTGGGTCGACAACCGGGTCGACTTCTCGCAGAACAAGAACCTCATCGTGGCGGCCATCACGCTGATCCTGGGCACGGGCGACTTCACGCTGAAGTTCGGCCAGTTCGCCCTCGGCGGGATCGGCACCGCGACCTTCGGTGCCGTCCTGCTCTACGCGCTGCTCAACCGCTCCGACCCGAGAGCCTGAGAAGCGGGCTGGGGACGCCACTGCGGCACGGCGCGCGTGCGGCAGGTGCGCAGCACGCGCGACATCAGTTCCTCGAACAGGCCCAGCGGATCGCTGACCATCCGGGCGACGGGGTAGCTGCCGAGAGCGAAGCCGGCGAAGCGGATCTGCACCTGGTCGAAATAGTGAGAGAGACCCTGACCGGCATCCAGCAGGCAATGTTCGGCACTGTCGAAGAGATCGCCGTCACGGGGTTCGGCCGCCGATGCCGCGCAGAGGCTGTAGGTGTAGAGGTGCGAATGCACCGAGCGAATGTCGAGGATGGGCTGCATCTGTGAAATAGGCGCAACTGGCGTTTTGAGAAGCGGCGAGTCTGCGCATCGAGGGTTCCCCGCCCTGTAGGAAGATTGCGCATTCACATTAACGAGAAAGTGAAACCTGGTGCAAGAAGTGTTGTGCCGCGTGCCGCTTTCAGGGACCCTCTCCGGGGCTCGACGCCCGTGCCCGTTAGACTTCCACGCTTTTCGCACTGACGATATCCATGGCCGATGCATCCGCCGCGCGCACCCGAGCGGTTTTCGAATTCAAGAGCGCGACGCTTCCGCTGATTGCCGTGATCCTCAAGACGGCGGACCTGGACGTCCTGGCGGCCGCCATGGATGTCCAACTGGCCGACTCTCCCGACTTCTTCGAGCAGGAGCCGGTGGTCATCGACCTGTCGCTGCTGCAGGAGGCCGAAGCGCCGGCCGAGCTCGACTTCGCCGCGCTGCGTGCCCTGCTGGCGCGCCATCAGACGCAGCCGATCGCGGTCCGCGGTGGCAGCAACGCGCAGAACGCAGCGGCGCGGGCCGCCGGCCTGTCGGTGACGGCAATGCCGGTGCCGCCCACGCCCAGCCCGCGGCCGCCCGCGCCGCCGGCCCAGTCGCCGCAACCCCAGATCGTGCGCGAGGTGCCGGTGCCGGCCGTCGGCACGCTGGTGATCGACAAGCCGCTGCGCTCCGGCCAGCAGGTCTACGCGCGCGGTGGCGACGTGGTGGTGACGGCCGTGGTCAACTACGGGGCCGAGGTGATCGCGGACGGCAACGTGCACGTCTATGCGCCGCTGCGCGGCAAGGCGATCGCCGGAGCCCGCGGCAACACCGAGGCGCGCATCTTCACCACCTGCATGGAGGCGGAGCTGGTCGCGATCGCGGGCATCTACCGCACCTCGGAAGTGGCGCTGCCGGAACAGATCGCGGGAAAACCGGCACAGATCTCGCTGGACGGAAAGAAGATCGTGATGAGCGCGATCGAATGACGATGCGCTCGCACCCCTGAACGAACGAAACGTAGAGAAGGAACGAAATGGCAGCCAGGATTGTGGTGGTGACCTCAGGCAAGGGCGGCGTCGGCAAGACGACCACGAGCGCGAGCTTCGCATCGGGCCTCGCGCTGGCCGGCAAGAAGACGGCCGTGATCGATTTCGATGTCGGCCTGCGCAACCTGGACCTGATCATGGGCTGCGAGCGCCGCGTGGTCTACGACCTGATCAACGTGATCCAGGGCGAAGCGAACCTGAGCCAGGCCTTGATCAAGGACAAGCAGTGCGACAACCTGTTCGTGCTGGCCGCCTCGCAGACGCGCGACAAGGACGCGCTCAAGCAGGAGGGCGTCGAGAAGATCCTCAAGGAGCTCGACGAGCAGGGCTTCGACTACATCGTGTGCGACTCGCCCGCCGGCATCGAGACCGGCGCACTGATGGCGATGCACTTCGCCGACGAGGCGCTGATCGTGACGAACCCCGAGGTCTCCTCGGTGCGCGATTCCGACCGCATCCTCGGCATGCTGGGCTCCAAGACCAAGCGCGCCAAGGAAGGCGGCGAGCCCATCAAGGAGCATTTGCTGATCACGCGCTACAACCCGAACCGCGTGGCCGGCGGGCAGATGCTGTCGCTGGAGGACATCCAGGACATCCTGCGCATCAAGCTGATCGGCGTGATCCCGGAGTCGGAGAGCGTGCTGCAGGCCTCCAACCAGGGCATCCCGGTGATCCACGACAAGGAGAGCGTGGTGGCGCAGGCGTATGCCGACGTGATCGCGCGCTTCCTCGGCGAGGACAGGCCGATGCGCTTCGTCGACGCGGAGAAGCCCAGCTTCTTCAAGCGCTTCTTCGGCGGGAGGTAAGGGATGTCTTTCCTCTCGTTCCTGCTGGGCGAAAAGAAGAAGACTGCGGCGGTCGCGAAGGAGCGCCTGCAAATCATCCTCGCGCACGAGCGCAGCAGCCTGAGCGGCAAGCGCCGGCCGGACTACCTGCCGGAGCTGCAGCGCGAGTTGATCGCGGTGATCTCCAAGTACGTGTCGATCAATGCCGATGACATCAAGGTCAACCTGGAGAAGCAGGACGACCTGGAGGTGCTCGAGGTCAAGATCGAGCTGCCCGACGGCACGGCTCTCGCTGCTAGATAAGCTCTTCCCCAGGCTCCCCCACTTCGTGTGGGCCGCCAACCCCCTCTCCGGGGGCGACACCAGCGGCCCGGCAAAGCCGGTTCCGCGCTGTCTCCCGAACGGGCCGGCTTCGCGCCCGGCGTGATTCAGGGGGCAGCGATGAAGGTTGCGATCTGTTCCAGCACGAGAGGCTCGCGCAGGATGCGGCGGTGGCCCAGTGCCTCGGTGGCGACGAGCCGCGCGCCGGCGATGGCGTCACGATAGGCCACGCCGTCGGCGAAGCGGTTCACGCGGTCGTCGCGGTCGTGGACCACCAGCGTGGGCTGCGTGATGCGCGGGCCGACGGCGGCCGGCTCCAGCAAGGGCATCAGCACGCCTTCGCGCGCCTCGATGCGCTGCTGCAGGGCGGCGCGCGTGCGCTCGCTGAGGCCGAACACGTGGGCGAAGTAGCGCGTGAAGGCATACGGGGAGGCCGGCGGCGCGAGCAGCACCAGGCGCTCCGCGCGCAAGCCGCGGCTGGCCGCAAAGGCGAGCGCGTTCGCGCCCAGGGAATGCGCTGCGACGGCCTGGAGCGGGCTGCCCTCCAGGGCGAGACGAGAGGCCACGTACTCTATCGCGCGTGCGAACTGGGGCAGGTTGCTGACCGTGCCTGCGCTGCGCCCGTGGGCCGGCATCTCCAGAAGGAGCGGCGCGAAACCCGCCGCCGCCAGGGCCTGTGCCAGCGGCACCATCTGGCCGGCGTGGCCTCCCCAACCGTGAATCAGCAGCACGCGCGGTGCGCCCAGCGTGACGGCCCTCGGCGTGTACAGGCCGAGGTCGGCATCCTCGAAGGGCCAGGCCTCGCGCTGCCAGCTTTCCGGCGGGCCGTGGCGGCGATTGAGCCACTTGAGTGGCAGCGGTGTGCCGAAGAGCCGGTAGGCGGCGCGCACCCCCAGTGCGGGCCAGGCTCGCTGCGACGCGCCCAGCGCGAGGCGCAGCGCACGCATCCAGGGACCAGCGCTGTAGTAGTTGGAGGCCGCGGCGGCAGCGGGCGCGGCAGAGCCGGAGGTGGCGGTGGGCATGTGTTTTCCTTTCAGTACCAGACCCAGTCCTCGTTGGTCCGAGGCAGGCCGCGCAAGGTCGAGACGACCACGCGCGCGCCCACGCCGACCAGGCAGGCCCCCAGGAACAGAAGAGCGATCAGCATGACTTTCTCCTTAATCGCACGGTTGTGCGAAATTTGAACGAACGAAGGACAGGGACGAGGAAGGGCGAAGACATGAAATCAGGCCCGGTAAGTGGCGAGCACCCGTTGCCAGGTGAGCCGGGCGCGTTCGGCGGCTCGGGTGTCGCGCAGGAAGCGCGCATCGTGCAGCAGGGACATGATCAGGCCGTTGATCTCGCTGACGAGCTGCGCCGGGTCGGTGTCGGCCCGCAGTTCGCCGGTCTCCACCGCCTGTTGGACGCTGCGGCGCAGCGCGGCGCGCCAGCGCGTGACCTCCTGGACCAGCAGGTCGCGCAGCTCCCCCTCGCGGTCGTCGTATTCGAAGGCGCCGGCGGTGTAGATGCAGCCGGTCTCGGTGTCGATGTCGCGGGTGCGCGCGATCCAGCGGGAGACGATGTCGTCGAGGCGCGCCAGGCCCTTGGGCTTTTGCATGGCGGGCACGAAGACGTCGGCCAGGAAGCGGCGGCCGAACTCCTCGATCACCGCCTTCTGCAGCGCCTCGCGCGAACCGATGCGCGAGAACACTCCGCTCTTGGACAGGCCCAGCCGGGTGGCGACAGCCTGCAGAGTGATGGCGTCCAGGCCCTCGGCCGAGGCGAGATCCATCGCCGCGCCGACGATGGCGGTCCGGGTCATCTCGCTCTTCTGGGTCTTGGCGTCCATGCGGCGCAATTTAGCACATGCGTCCGAAATTGCAAGGACACGGCTTTCGGCATCTTGCTTCTTCCATCCGGCAGGGGTATCGGCGTATCGTGGCGACTCCAATCACAACCCGGAGACACAAGCATGGCAACGAGCAAGACGAGCAGCAGTGCGGGTGCGAAGAAAGCGCGCGCGACGGTCGCGGAGGACGTGCAGGATGCCTTCGTCAAGCCGCTCAAGGGCATGGCCGACCGTCTGCAGAATCTCCCGCTGGCGGGGGCGGCCAGCACCATCGTGGAAAGCGGCCGCAAGGACCTCGCGGCGCTGATGGAGGCGAACGAGAAGTCCTACCAGGGGCTGCAGGCCGTGGTGCAGCGCCAGACGGAGATGCTCAAGGCCTCGATCGTGGAATGGCAGGGTGCCGTCAAGGGGATGTCGCCCACGGAGCCGCGCGAGAACCTGTCCAAGCTGGACGCGATGGGCCGGGCCGCCTTCAAGCAGGCGCTGGACGATATCCGCGAGTTGTCGGAACTGGCGGCACGCTCGCAGGCCGAGGCCTTCGACATCGTGCGCCAGCGCATTCGCGCCAATGTGGACGAAGTCAGCAAGCTGCTGAAGGCGCCCCGCAAATGAGCGGCGACACAGTTGCGGATCGTCCAAACCGATAAAAAGGTCCGCGATGCGGCGGCCAGGAGGCGTACATTGGCCCTTTTCCTCTCGCGAAATCGGAGCGATCTTGGCCAAGGTATCGACTTCTCTCATGCGCAACCCCGCCGCCGCAGCGGCGGCCGACCAAGCCGCTGCACGTGACAGGCTGCGGCAGGCGCTGCCCGCCACGGTCGAGTTGCTGAAACAGCGCCAGGCCGACCGGATCGCCGACACCGACATCGACGCCTATGTGGCCCTGAACTGGCTCGAATGGCACGGTGGCGGCCTGCGGCTCACCATCACCGGGCGCAACGTGTGCGCCCAGGCGGCGGCGGCCTGAGTCCGCGTCCGGCCCTTACTGCGAGGCGATGATCTGGGCGATCAGCCCGGTCGCGAGCGCGGCCAGCACGAAATTGCCATCCGCCTGCACCCAGTGATAGCCGCTGGGCGGCGCCTGCAGGCGGTAGGCGCGCCAGTCACGGACCTCGTACGCATCGCCACGGTAGTGGTGCGGCAGTTGGCCGCCGCGCCGCCAGTGGCCGTGCCCATCCCAGTGGCCGCGATCGGAATCGTGGTGGTCGCGCTGATAGTGGCCGCGGTCCCAGCCACGGCGATCATGGTCGCGGTCGAAGCGCTGCACGTGCCGCGGGCCGTCGTCCCAGCGGCGCGCATGATCGCGGTGGCCACCGTCGTCGGCCAGGGCACTGCCGGCCATGCACAGGGCCAGCACTGCGGCGACGGCACTCGTAGGGACCTTGCTGCGCTTGTTCATGACGACTCCTTCATTGCGTTGGAACATGGCTTCATTGTGGAAAGCCCATGTGTCGCTGACGCAGGCGGCGGATATGGCGGCGATGAAGGATGTAAGTGCCGGTAAAGAGGCTCTCGCCGGGGTTTCAGGGCGCGTTGCCCTGCGGACCGACCTTGGGCGGCGCGCCGTGGCCCGTGCCGCCCGGAAGCTTGCGGCCCAGCGACTCGCCGAAGTTGCGGATCGGCCGGCTGGCGCGCTCGGAGGTATTGCTGACGCCGCGCCGGGTGGCCGCGTCGGCATGGTCGATGCTGCGGCCGGCGGCATCGGTGCCGCGCTGGATGCCGCCGAGGACCTTGTTGTCGCGCGGCGGCGGCTTCAGCGTGCGGGCGGGCTGCGTCGTGGGGGGATTGTTCGCGTTCTGCGCCGAGGCAGCGTGCGGCAACGCAAGGCAGACGACGAACACGGCTGCGGCAGTGCTCGCGGTCATGGGCTTCAGGTTCAGGGAGGGGGTCGGCATGGTGCGGTCTTCTTGCATCGATGATTCACGCTCACTCGTCGCCGCCTGCGGCGGCAGCGGCAGCAGCGCGTGCCAGGCGCTCGCTCTTCCAGTAGATGTCGTCGCCGCCGTCCACGCGATTGAGCACGCGTGCCAGGACGAAGAGCAGATCGCTCAGGCGGTTGAGGTACTGGCGCGGCGCATCGTTCAACTCGGCCTGCGCGCCCAGGGCGACGACTGAACGCTCGGCGCGTCGCGCGATGGTGCGGCACACGTGGGCCTGCGCGGCGGCCCGCGTCCCGGCGGGCAGGATGAATTCGGCCAGCCGCGGCAAGGCGGCGTTGTGCTCGGCCAGGGCGCTGTCGAGCTGCAGCAGCGCATCGGCCTTCAGCAGCGTGAAGCCGGGCATGGACAGTTCGCCACCCAGGTTGAACAACTGGTGCTGCACGTCGACCAGCAGCTCGCGCACGCCGTCCGGCACCGGCTCGCACAGCAACAGGCCGATGTGCGAATTGAGTTCGTCCACGTCGCCCATGGCATGCACGCGCAAGTGGTCCTTGGGAACGCGCGTGTTGTCGCCGAGGCCGGTGGTGCCGTCGTCGCCGGTTCGCGTGGCGATCTGCGTGAGTCGGTTGCCCATGTCGATGTGTCGAGGTCGTTCGGAAGGTGCGGTTCGTAGAATGGTAGCCCCCTGACGGAGACCCGCCGATGAACGCGCCCACCGCCCTCTCCCACCTCACGCCCTCGATCGCGCTGCGCGATGTGCCACAGGCCCTGCTCGACGCATTGAAGACGCGCTTCGGCGAGCAGTGTTCCACGGCGCTGGCCGTGCGCACGCAGCACGGGCGCGACGAGTCCTCCTTCGACGCGCCCCCGCCCGCGGCCGTGGTCTTCGCGGAGTGCACGCAGGACGTGGCCGACGCGGTGAAGCTCGCCGGCGAGCACAGCGTGCCGGTGATTCCCTTCGGTGTCGGCTCGTCGCTCGAAGGCCATCTGCTGGCGGTGCAGGGCGGCATCAGCATCGACGTGAGCCGCATGAACCGCGTGCTCTCGGTCCATGCCGAGGACCTCACGGTCACGGTGCAGCCCGGCGTCACGCGCAAGCAACTGAACGATGAGATCAAGAGCACCGGGCTGTTCTTTCCGATCGACCCCGGCGCCGATGCCTCGATCGGCGGCATGACGGCCACGCGCGCGAGTGGAACGAATGCGGTCCGCTATGGGACCATGCGCGAGAACGTGCTGGCGCTCGAAGTGGTGACCGCCAGTGGCGAGGTGATTCGCACCGGCACGCGGGCGAAGAAATCCTCCGCGGGCTACGACCTCACGCGCCTCTTGGTCGGCAGCGAAGGCACGCTGGGCGTGGTGACCGAGATCACGCTGCGCCTCTACCCCCTGCCCGAGGCGGTGTCGGCCGCGATCTGCTCCTTCCCGAGCATCGAGGCGGCGGTGCGCACCGTGATCGAGATCATCCAGCTCGGCGTGCCAATCGCACGCGTGGAACTGATCGACGTCAACACGGTGCGTATGGTGAATGCCTATTCGAAGCTGAGCCTGCGCGAGGAACCGATGCTGCTGATGGAGTTCCACGGCTCGCCGGCCGGCGTGAAGGAGCAGGCCGAGACGGTGCAGGAGCTGGCCAGCGACCATGGCGGAAAAGCCTTCGAGTGGGCCAGCACGCCGGAGGAACGGACGCGCCTGTGGACCGCGCGGCACAACAGCTACTTCGCGGCCGTGCAGTCACGCCCGGGCTGCCGCGCGATCAGCACCGACACCTGCGTGCCGATCTCGCGGCTGGCCGACTGCCTGCTCGAATCGGTCGCGGAGGCCGATGCCAGCGGCATCCCCTACTTCCTGGTGGGACACGTAGGGGACGGCAACTTCCACTTCGGCTACCTGCTCGATCCCGACGTGCCCGAGGAGCGGGTCACGGCCGAGAAGCTCAACCATGCGCTGGTGGCGCGCGCGCTGGCGCTCGGGGGCACCTGCACCGGCGAGCACGGCGTGGGGCTGCACAAGATGGGCTTTCTGGTGGACGAAACGGGCGCCGGTGCGATCGACATGATGCGCACCATCAAGCGCGCGCTCGACCCGAAGAACATCATGAACCCGGGCAAGATCTTCAGTCTCTGAGGCTCGCCCCAAAAAAGAGCCCGGCGCTCCCGAAGAGGCCGGGCTTTCTCGTGCGCCGGACCGATGGCCCGGCGCTTCCTCGTTCAGCGGCGGCGCGCTGGCGCACGCTCGGCCGGGGCCGAGGTCTGGGACGGCGCCACGCCGCCATCGACGCCCAGCCGGCCGCCGCCGCCCAGGCCCTGGCCCTGCACCGTCTGCGCCTTGTAATTGCGCAGCGAGACGACCATCTGATTGAAGGCGTCCATGAAGGCCGCGCTGATCACCTTGCCCTGGGCCGTGTTGGTGTAGCCACCGAGGCCGCCGCCGCCATAGGCGCCGAAGACGGAGCCAAAAGCGCCGAAATCCGTCTTTGACGCACTGCCTTCGGAGGCCGCGACCTGCACGCCGGAGCGGTTGTCGATCAAGGTCAGCAAGGCGCTGGCTTCCTTGGTCTGGAGATTGCCGCCAACTGCGGCCAGTACACCGCTGTAGCGTCCGCCGACCAGGCCACCGAGCCCGCCGCCGATGCCGCCGGCGTTGTTGTTGCTGAACACGATCTCGGGCGACAGGCCGTAGTCGGAGGCCACCATCTGGCCGCGGCCGAAGTTGCTGCCCTGGCGCATCTCGCCCGATGCCATCAGTTCGCGCTCGCGCGACATCGCGTTCATGCCGGCCGCGCCGCGCTCCACGACCACGAAGCAATTGGATTGCTGCACCAGAAGGCGCAGCAGGTTCGCGGTCGGCGGCAGCTTGTATTCGTTGCGCAGAATGGTGTACCAGCCGGCCGACTGGTTCTCGATCAGCGAGACGGTGCCCAGCGGCGAGGCGCAGCGCTCGAGCGAGCTGCTGGTGTTGGCGGAAGCAGAGCCGGCCGCGCTGCCGGTGGCCACCGTTTTGGCGCTCTGGCTGCCCATCTGCATATCCGTGGTCTGGCAACCTGTCAGAAGAAGCGCGCCCAGGGCGACGGCGGCGAGCGGGAAACGGGAGAGGGTCATGGTCAGGCTCCTCCGAGTACTTTCGGACTATAGTTAATAAACGTAACGGGCAAGCATATGCGCAAAGAGGCCTCCGGACAATCGCCCGGAAGCTGGAGTTCCGGAGGTCGCGAATTAGGCCGTTTGGCGGATGCGGTCGATCAAGCCGTTGAGGGCTTCGAGCGAACCGAAGTGGATGGCGAGCTCGCCGCTCTGCTCCACCTTGCCGCCGCGCTTGCTGCGTTTCTTGATCCGCACCTCGACCTCTGCGGCCAGCAGGTCGGCCAGTTCTTCCTCGACGCGCTGCAGGTCGCGCGATTTCTCGCCGCCGCGGTGAACCGGCGGCCGCAGGCTGAACTCGGCACTGAGCTTCTTGACCAGCGCCTCGGCCTCCCGCACCGACAGCTTGCGGGCCGCGATCTGGTTGGCGGCGGTGATCTGGGTGGCCTTGTCCAGGGCGAGCAGTGCGCGCGCATGGCCCATGTCGATGTCGCCGGCCATGAGCATGGCCTGGGCCGGCTCGGCGAGGTTGAGCAGCCGCAGCAGGTTGCTGGCGGCGCTGCGCGAGCGGCCCACCGCCTGGGCAGCCGACTCGTGGGTCAGCCCGAATTCGGACACCAGGCGCTGCAGGCCCTGCGCCTCCTCCAGCGGGTTGAGATCCTCGCGCTGGATGTTTTCGATCAGCGACATGGCGGCGGCGGCCTCGTTCGGCACGTCGCGCACCAGCACCGGCACGCTGTCCAGCCCGGCCAGCCTGGCGGCACGGAAGCGGCGCTCGCCGGCGATGATCTCGTATTCCGCGTTCTTGGCGCGCGCCGCCTCGCCGTCGAGCCGGCGCACCAGGATGGGCTGCATGATGCCCTGCGCCTTGATGCTCTCGGCCAGCTCGTAGAGCGCACCCTCATCCATGCGGGTCCGCGGCTGGTAGACGCCGGGCACCATTTGGTCGAGGCTCAAGGTCGTCGGGCTGAGCGGCGCGGCTTCGTCATTGGCAGGCGTCTCCGGGCCGTTGAAGGCGGGGCCCAGCAGTGCTTCCAGTCCGCGGCCGAGGCCCTTGGGTTTCTTGGTGGCCATCGAGGTCATTCTTCTTTCAGCAGGTCGTTCAGGAGTTGCCGCCCTTGGAGCCAGTCCCCCAGGCCGGATTCGCCATTGAGGTGACCGCCGCGGCCGGCGTCGAAGTAGCGCGCGCCCCAGTCGCGCGCCATGCCGCGGGAGCGTTCGGCGCTGCAATAGGGGTCGTCGTTCGCCGCGATCATCAGCGCGCGGAATGGCAAGGGCTGACGCACGATCGGTGCCCAGCCGGGAATCAGCTCGCGCAGGTCCTCGCGCTCCAGGTCGCCCGGCGCCACCAGGAAGGCAGCGCGCACCTTGTCAGTGTGGCGGGAATGCGCGGTCCAGGCGGCCACCAGGATGCAACCCAGGCTGTGGGCCACCAGCACCACCGGTTCGGTGGCGGACAGCACTTCTTCCTCGAGCCGGGCCGACCAGTCGCCGCGCAGCGGCCGCATCCAGTCATGCTGTTCGACCCGCCTATCGCCATGCACCGCTTCCCAGCGGCTCTGCCAATGCGAGGGGTCGCTGTTCTGCCAGCCGGGCAACAGGAGGATGGTGGGTGTTGTCATGCGCTCCGAAATTGATAGCAGACCGATCGGAAGCCTCAAAGGGCGGACGGATCCTGGACGGCGACGGGAGGCGGCTGCATCGGGACCGGCGCGGGCGCGGCGCCGGCCAAGGCGCTGGCCGGCGGCATCTTCCTGACCAGTTCTTCCGCAAAGGCGATGAACGCCTGGCTGCCGCGGGCGCTCGGATCGAAGATCACGCCCGGAAGCCCGTAGCTCGGGGCCTCGGCAAGGCGCACATTGCGCGGGATCACGGTATCGAAGACCTTGTCGCCGAAGTGCGCCTTGAGTTGCTCGCTCACCTGCTGCTGCAAGGTGATGCGCGGGTCGAACATGATGCGCAGCAGGCCGATGATCTGCAGGTTCTTGTTGAGATTGGCGTGCACCTGCTTGATGGTATTGACGAGGTCGGTCAGGCCTTCGAGAGCGAAGTACTCGCACTGCATCGGCACGATCACGCCGTGGGCCGAGCACAGGCCGTTCAGCGTCAGGAGGCTGAGGCTGGGCGGGCAATCGATCAGGATGAAGTCGTACTCGGCGCCGACCGTGGCCAGCGCGGTGCGCAGCCGCTTCTCCCGGCGGTCCAGCGTCACCATCTCGACCTCGGCGCCCGCCAGTTCGCGGTTGGCGCCCAGGACGTCGTAGCCGCACTTGTCCGCCCTCACGCGGGCTTCGGCCACCGAGGCCGATTCCAGCAGAACGTCATAGACCGTGGTTTCCAATTGCCGCTTGTCGATGCCCGATCCCATGGTCGCGTTGCCCTGCGGGTCCAGGTCGATCATCAGGACACGCTGGCCCACTTTGGCCAATCCGGCTGCGAGGTTGACGGTGGTCGTGGTCTTGCCCACGCCCCCCTTTTGATTTGCAATGCAGAAGATCTTGGCCATGCTACTGATTGGCCGCCAGCTTGATGCCGAAGCCGATCAGGAAGACGCCCGCCAGCTTTTCCAGAACGGACGAGATGCGCGGACTGGCGCGCAGGCGCTCGGCGAAGAAGTGCGTCAGCAGTATCGCGGTCAGGCAGTAAAGGAAGGTCAGGACGGCGATGGTCAAGGCCATGACGCCGAAAGTCACAACCCCCTGGTGGCGTGCCGGATCGACGAAGAGGGGGAAGAAGGCCATGTAGAAGACGATCGCCTTGGGGTTCAGCAGAGTGATGGTCAGCGCCTGGCGGAAGTACTGGCGCGGTCGGATGTTGAGGACCGGAGCAGCGCCCGGCTTGGCGGCCAGCATGCGGAAGCCCATCCAGGCCAGATAGACGGCGCCCAACCATTGGACAGCTTTGAACGCCACCGGGAAGGCGCTCAACAGCGCGGCGACGCCGGCCACCGCCGCCCACATCAGGATCTGGTCTCCTGCGATCACACCGAAGGTAGCCCCCAGGCCCGCCCGAATACCTCCTTTGCCGGTGGAAGTAATCAGAGCGAGATTCCCAGGCCCGGGAATCGCGAGAAAGAGGATGATGGCGGCGACAAAAGCGCCGTAGTCAGCGATGCCGAACATGGAAAATGACTTGGATGGAGAGTGGTCGAGTCTACGCGAGGTCGACTCTGACACGGCGCTCAGCCGGCAGCTTTTCGGGCCCAAACCACGCAACGTTCGGCGTCCAAGCCGGGCACGTGCAGCTGTTCCACGTGAAACACCTCGATCTCTGCGGGCAGCTGGGCGATTTCCTCGGTGGGTCGCTTCCCTTTCATGGCCATCCAGATGCCTCCGGGTGCGAGGAGGTGCCTGGAGCCCAAAAAGAAGTCGGAGAGGGAAGCAAAGGCTCGGGAGCTGATCAACTCATAGCTACCAGCGAGCGACTCGACCCGAGCATGCACGCCCTTCAAGTTTGGCAGCGCTAGCTCGCCGGCCACCTGCTGGACGAAGGCAGCCTTCTTTGCCACTGCGTCCAGACAACTCACCCTGATGTTGTCGCGCATGATCGCGATCACCACGCCCGGGAGACCCGCGCCGGCGCCAACATCCAGAAGGGCCGCCCTCCCCGGCTGCCGACGTGCCAGCGGCCCGATGACAGAAAGACTGTCGAGCAGATGATGGGACAGTACGCTGGCAGGGTCCCGCAATGCCGTAAGGTTGTAGACCTTGCTCCATTTAAGGAGAAGCGCGGCGTAGGTCAGGAGCCGCTCGCCTTGCTCATCGCTCAACGGCAACCCGAGAGCGGCAGCGCCGTCGTGCAGGGCCCGCTTGGAGATCATTCAGTCGCCGCCGGCGTCTCCGCCGCTGTAGCGCGCGGAAGAGCCCGGTGCCCGCGCTTTCGCAAATGGATCAGCAGCAGCGAAATCGCGGCCGGCGTCACGCCAGAGATCCGCGATGCCTGACCCAAAGTCTCCGGACGATGCATGGCGAGCTTCTGGCGCACTTCGATACTCAAGGCGCTGACTTGGCTGTAATCCAGGTCCGCCGGCAGTCGGAGCGTCTCGAAGTGCGTGGTGCGCTCCACCTCGTCTTGCTGCCGATCGATGTAGCCGGCGTACTTGGCCGCGATCTCAATCTGCTCGATCTCCGATTCACCCAGCAACTGGGGTGATGCATACTTGCCGCCGTCCAGAGACATCAGCGACGCGTAGTCCACGCCGGGCCGGCGCAGCAGGTCTCCCAGGTTGTATTCGCGCTCGATCGCCTTACCGAGCACACGTTCCGCCTCGCTGGCGGGCAGGGTGCGAGGGTTCACCCAGATCGAGCGGAGGCGTTCTGTTTCACGTGAAACAAGATCGCGCTTGCGAGAAAAAGCATCCCACCGCGCATCGTCCACCAGACCCAAGCGCCGTCCGACCTCCGTGAGCCGCATGTCGGCGTTATCCTCTCGCAGCTGCAGCCGGAACTCGGCGCGGCTGGTGAACATGCGATAGGGCTCGGTGACGCCCTTGGTGATCAGGTCGTCGACAAGGACACCCAGATACGCTTCATCGCGGCGCGGCAACCAGGCCTCTTCTCCCCGGCACAGCAACGCTGCATTGATGCCGGCGAAGAGGCCCTGCGCCGCGGCCTCTTCGTAACCCGTCGTACCGTTGATCTGGCCCGCAAAGAACAGCCCCTGGATAGCCCGCGTCTCGAAACTGCTCTTGAGCGCGCGCGGATCGAAGTAGTCGTATTCGATCGCATACCCCGGCCGCAGAATGTGGGCACTTTCCAGTCCAGGCATCGAGCGCACCAGTTGGTACTGGATATCGAAAGGCAGGCTGGTGGAAATGCCGTTGGGGTAGTACTCGTTGGTGGTCAGCCCCTCCGGCTCGAGGAAGATCTGGTGGCTCTCCTTGCCGGCGAAGCGGTTGATCTTGTCCTCCACGCTCGGGCAGTAGCGCGGCCCCACCCCGTCGATCTTGCCGGTGAACATCGGGCTGCGGTCGAAGCCGGAGCGGATGATCTCGTGCGTACGGGCATTGGTGTGGGTGATCCAGCAGGGCATCTGCCGCGGATGCATGTCGGTGCGGCCAATGAAACTGAACACTGGCATCGGCCCGGGCCCACCAGGCATCCCGTCGCCCGGCTGCTCGGTGCACTTCGAAAAATCGATGGTTCGACCATCCAACCGCGGCGGTGTGCCCGTTTTCAGACGGCCCTGCGGCAGCTTGAGTTCTTTCAAGCGCGCCGAGAGACTCACCGCCGGCGGATCTCCAGCCCGGCCGGCCTGATAGTTGTCCAGGCCGACGTGGATGCGGCCGTCGAGGAAGGTGCCGGCGGTCAGCACGACCGCCCGTGCGCGGAAGGCGATGCCAACCTGCGTCACCGCGCCCACCACGCGGTCGCCTTCGATCATCAGGTCATCGACTGCCTGCTGGAACAGCGACAGATTGGGCTGATTCTCCAGGCGCCGGCGGATGGCTGCCTTGTAGAGCACCCGGTCGGCCTGCGCACGCGTCGCCCGCACCGCAGGGCCCTTGCTCGAATTGAGAATGCGGAACTGAATGCCTGCCTCGTCCGTCGCGATCGCCATCGCGCCGCCGAGTGCATCCACTTCCTTGACCAGGTGCCCCTTGCCGATGCCCCCAATCGACGGGTTGCAGCTCATCTGCCCCAGGGTTTCGATATTGTGGGTGAGCAGCAGCGTGCGGGCGCCCATCCGCGCGGAGGCCAAGGCGGCTTCGGTGCCGGCATGGCCGCCACCGACGACGATGACATCGAATTCTTCGGGGTACAGCATGGAGGGGGCGCCCAGGCGCGGGCGCGGCGGAAAGGGGCATCGATTTTAATCGCGCAGGCTGCATCGAGAGGGCCGGAGGGACATGGCGAAGGGCGCCAGTCGCCCGCCGGCAAGCCTTCTGACAACCCGGCGCACCGCTATCTTTTTTATAGCGCGCGAGCTTCGACCGCCGTCTGCAGCAACGACAATGCCGCCGCCACCGGCACAGGCTTCTCGATACCCACCAGCTGCCCGCTTGGCGTCGGCCCGCTCGACACGAGCAGGCGCTCGTCCTGTACCTCGTGCACCGTCAGCATCTTGCCGGTCATCCGCACCGGCCCGAAGAAGGTGCAGAAGGCCACGTCCTTTGCATCGCGGCCAGTGCCCACGCGCACCAGCCGGTCCACCGGCGCCATGCGCGTGGCATCGAACAGGACCCACTGCCCGCCCAGCCAGGCTTCGAACACCGCGTGAAAGTCCTGTGGTGGTTCCTCGAACGAGACATAGCCGACCACCAATCGCGCCGGGATGTTGAGGGCGCGGCAAAAGGTAATGCCCAGGTGTGCGAAGTCGCGGCAGACGCCCGCCCGCTCGACGAAAACCTCGCGCGCGGTGGTGGTCGAGTCGCTGCTGCCGGGCTCGTAGGTGATGCTGTCGTAGATCCAGTCCGCGATCGCCTGCACGCGCCCGATGCCGGGTGGCAAGTCGCCGAAGAGCTGCTGCGCGCAGCGCGACATCAGGTCCGACTCGCAATAGCGGCTGGACATCAGAAAGGGAATGATGTCGTTGGGCACCTGGTTCACCGGCCGCTCCTCCAGATTGGACGGCACCACCACGTGCGTGCGCTGAACCTGCGCCCGGTAGCGGATCTTCAGCGGCCCCTTTGGCGCATCGAAGCGGATAAAGCGGTTGCCGCTGCTTTCATCGCAAAAGGCCTGCCGCTGCACCGCCGGCTCGATCACCAGTTCCTCGCTGGCCACGGCTTGCGCGCCACCGCGCGTCGCCTCGATATTGAACACCAGGTGCGAAGGCGCCTCGACCTCATAGTCGAGCGCCGCGTCCACGTGCGACACGTGCATGTCTTCCTCCTCCAAGCGATGACGCCAGCGCAGCGCGCCGGGTCAGGTCAGTCCAATGCTTTTTTAGCCGCCCCGATGCCCAGTGCGGCAAGCACCAGGAAAACCACGGCAACGATGAGGAACAGGCCGAACAGCAGCTTGGCGATGCCGGCGGCGCCCGCGGCCACGCCGCCGAAACCGAGCGCGCCGGCAATCAGCGCGATGATCGCGAAAATGATGGCGTACTTCAACATGGAGGGCTCCTTCGATGCGGACCTCACCGCAGCGTCGTCGAGCTTACGAAGCCCCGTGCCCACGACCGATAGTCGCCGCGCCCAACGCACCGTAGGACAAGCCCGCGCGCCAAAACCGCTAGCATCGCCATCTCACTTTTATTGGAGTTTTCGCATGAAGCTGTACTACTCGCCGGGCGCTTGCTCCCTGTCTCCGCACATTGCGTTGCGCGAAGCGGGCATCGCCTTCGAGCCCGTGCTGGCCTCCACCAAGAGCCACAAGCTGCAGGACGGCACCGACTACTACGGCATCAATCCGCTCGGCTACGTGCCGATGCTGGAACTCGATGACGGTACGCGCCTTCGCGAAGGCCCGGCGATCGTTCAGTACGTCGCCGATCTCGCGCCCACCAAGAACCTCGCCCCTGCCGCCGGCACCCTGTCGCGTTACCGACTGCAGGAGTGGCTCACCTTCATCGGCACCGAGATCCACAAGACCTACTCGCCCTTCTTCGGCCCCGGCATGCCGGACGAGGCCAAGGCCATCTTCAAGAGCAAGCTGGAGTCGCGCTACAAGTGGCTCGATCGCGAGCTGGAGGGCAAGCAGTATCTGATGGGCGAGCACTTCACCGTCGCCGACGGCTACCTGTTCACCGTCACCAACTGGGCCAAGCCCGTCGGTCTCGACCTTTCGCCCTACCCGAACGTGCAAGCCTGGCATGCGCGCGTCGGTGCCCGCCCGGCCGTGCAGGAGGCGCTCAAGGCCGAAGGCCTCCTCAAGTAGGAAAGGACGAGGCGGGTCCTCAGCCGGGCAGCGGCCGCTGCCGCCACGCCAGCAGCGCCCCCGCCCACAACGTCACGGCCGACACCACCAGGCCGCGAGCCAGCCCGCCCGGCCCGTCCGAGATCCAGCCGGTCACGGTCGGGCCCACGATCTGCCCCAGGGCGAAGACGATGGTGAAGGCACTGATGCCCGCGGCCCACCGCCCTGGCGGCAGGTTGTGGCGCACCAGCGCAGTGGTCGAGGCCACCACCGACAGGAAAACCCCGCCGAACAGCAGGCCCGACAGCAGCGTCACCGGCCAGGCGGCGCTGAGCACCGGCAACAGCGTCGCGCCACCCAGCAGCATGTTGAGGACGGCCTGGGGCTCGCCGCCCCGGTAGCGATCCAACAGTCCGGCCCACAGCCGCGCCGAGGCCACGCAGGCCACCCCCAGCAGCGCATAGAAGGCCGCGACGCCACCGGCGCTGGCGCCCTGCTCGCGCAGCAGCGCGATCACGAAGGTCATGTAGCCGATGTAGCCCATGCCGAAGCAGCCATAGCCGGCCAGCGCCCAGCCGAAGCGCAGCACGCCGGCCTGCGCACGCGCGCCCTCCGACGTTGCGGCCGCCGCGCCCGGCTGCCCCGCCGGCATCGCGCGCATCGCGACGGCCAGCAGCACCGTCGCCGCGATGCTCGCCAGCGCCAGCGCCCACCAGGCCCAGGACCAGGCGTGGGCCCGGCCGGCAGCCGCCAGGAGCGCCGGCGGCACCAGCAGGGCCGACAGGATGATGCCGAAGCCCGTGCCGCCGTAGTACAGCCCCAGGAGCAGGCCCATGCGCGCAGGCTGCAGCGCGCCCAGCCGCGCCGCCAGCACCCCGCCGGCCACGAACACCCAGGCGCTGGCCAATCCAGCCAGCAGCCGCTGCGCGAGCAGCGCCGGTGCCGAGGTGAAGAAGCCGCTGGCCGCCATGAACACACTCGCCAGCACGCAGCCCCCGACCAGCAGGCGCCCGTGGTCGATTCGCCGCATCAGGGCCGGCATCATCAATGCGCCCACCAGATAGCCGGCCGCATTGGCCGTGTTCATGGCGCCGGCCAATGCATAGCTCCAGTCCAGGTCGGCGCGCATGGGCGGCAGCAACAGGCCATAGGAAAAGCGCGTGATGCCCAGCGACACCGCGGCCCCCATCGACAATGCCAAGGCCAGGCGCAGGGCCCGGGCGGGGGTGATGGCGGCGGCATCGTGGCGGGGCATGGACTGCGCCGATTCTGCGGCATGCCCGGGTGGCCCGGCACTAGCACCTAAACGACAACCCCATGCGAGCAGGCCCGATGGCGGCGCCTTACCCTTGCCGGCGCGACCCTTCCGCAACAACCAGGTAGCAACCGATGCCTTCCCTCTTCGATCCTATCCAGGCCGGCCAGCTCCGACTCGCCAACCGCGTCGTCATGGCTCCGCTCACGCGCAACCGTTCGCCCGACGCGGTCCCGCCGCCCATTGCCGTCACCTACTACGCACAACGCGCCGCCGCGGGCCTGCTGATCACCGAAGCCACCGCCATCAGCCACCAGGGCCAGGGCTACGCCGACGTGCCCGGCCTTTACAGCGAAGAGCAGCTCGCCGCGTGGAAGCATGTGACTGATGCGGTGCATGCCAAGGGTGGCAAGATCGTGGTCCAGCTCTGGCACGTGGGCCGGGTGTCGCACACCGAACTCCAGCCGGGCGGCGGCAAGCCCGTCGCGCCCTCGGCAATCGCTGCGAAGACCAAGACGGTGCTCATCAAGAACGGCGTGCCCACCTTCGTCGAAACCTCGGAGCCGCGCGCCCTTGAAGCGAGCGAACTTCCCGGCATCGTCCAGGCCTATGCCGCGGCCGCGCGCAACGCGGTGCGGGCGGCCGGCTTCGACGGTGTCGAGATCCACGCCGCCAACGGCTACCTGCTCGACCAGTTCCTCAAGACCGGCAGCAACCGGCGTGAGGACGACTACGGCGGCAGCATCGAAAACCGCGCCCGCCTGCTGCTCGAGGTGACGCGCGCCGTCGTCGATGCGGTCGGCGGCGGCGTCACCGGTATCCGCCTGTCGCCCGTCACGCCTGCCAACGATGTGCACGATGACGATCCGCAACCGCTCTTCGAGCACGTCGTGAAGCAGCTCGCGCCGCTGGGCCTGGCCTACATCCACGTGATCGAGGGGGCCACCGGTGGGCCGCGCGAGATCGCGGACCGCCCCTTCGACTACGAGGCCCTCAAGGCCGCCTACCGTCAGGCCGGCGGCCAAGGCGCCTGGATGGTGAACAACGGCTACGACAAGCCGCTCGCCGAGGCCGCCCTGAAGGAAGGCGACGACCTCGTCGCCTTCGGCAAGCCATTCATCTCCAACCCCGACCTGGTGCGCCGCCTGCGCGAAGGCGCGCCGCTCAACCCCTGGGACAAGAGCACCTTCTACGGCGGCGGCGAGAAGGGCTACATCGACTACCCCGCGCTGGCCTGAGAAGCTGTGAGCGAACCCGCCCCGACGGGCGGTGCGGCGCCGAAGGCGACGCTGACACGCAGCCCGCCCGCCTCGCCCGCCTTCTCGAAGCGCAGCGCGGCACCGAGCAACGCCGCGTAGCGCGCCACGATCGCCAGCCCCAGCCCCGCGCCCTGCCCCAGCTTCTGGCCCGCCGGCCCCTGCGACCAGCGCGCCATCAGCGCACGCTGCACCTCGGGGGGGATGCCCGGCCCGTCATCGATCACCGACAGCGTGCGCCCGGCCAGCTCGATGGTGATCGTGCGCCCACCGTAGCGCAGCGCGTTGTCGATGAGGTTGTCGAGAATGCCCTCGACCAGCGCCGCGCTGGCCTCCACCGTCACGGCCGCATCCAGACCCAGGGCACCCAGGTCCACGCCCTGCGCGTCCGCGCGCGCGAGGTGCCGCAGCACAGCCTGCTCGATCAGCAGGTCCAGGCGCACCGGCTCCCGCTGCAGCGCCGTGTGCGCCTCGTCGGCCAGCGCCAGGCCCAGCAACTGGTCGACCAGGTGGCTGGCGCGCGCCTGGCTGGCGGCGATCTGCTGCAGTTGCTCGCGCCAAACCGCCGGCGCCTGCTGCGCCAGGCCGTACTCGGCCAGCGCGCGGATGCCCGCCAGCGGCGTGCGCAGCTCGTGCGCCACATTGCCGGCGAACTCGCGCTGCGCCCGCACGCTGTGGCCGAGCCGCGCGAACAGCGCATTGAGCGTGTCGCCCAGCCGCTCCAGCTCGCGCGAGCTGCGCGCCACCGGCACCGGCGCGAGGTCGTGCGCGGCGCGCCGGTCCAGCGTCTGCCGCAATTCGCCCAGCGGCCGCAGTTCACCCTCGATGCGCCGCCACAGCCACAGGGCGAGCAGCACCAGCAGCACGAGTTGCGGCGCCAGCGAGTAGACCAGCAGCCGCTCGATCAGCGCCGTGCGCGCCCGCGTCGTCTGCGCGATCACCACGTGGAAGGCGCCCGCGCCCTGCGTCTCGTGATGCAAGACCACCGCGCGCAGCGCGCGCCCCAGGTACCGGATGTCGGAAAAGCGGTAGCGCGCGCCCGCCTCGGGCTGCGGCGCCTGCAGGCCGGCGTGGCCCGCGAGCAGCGAACCGTCCCGCCGCAGCACGGCGAAGAACATGGTCTCGGACTGGTCGAAGAGCACGCTCGTGACCTCGCGCGGCGTGAGCCGCAGCTGGATGTCGCGCTCGCCCGCCTCCACGTGGGCGGACACCGCATAGGCGTCGTCGAGCAGCGAACGGTCGAAGGCCTGCTCCGTGAAGTGGCTCGCCACCGCCACCGCCACGGCCGTGCCCGCCAGCCAGGTCAACGCGAGCGGCAGCAGCACCCGCCGCAGCATCCGCCCCGTCAGCGAGGGCGTCTTCGGCCTGGACGGCGGAACGCTCAGGCCGACGCCAGGCCTGTCACTTCCCGTGGATGGCCTGTCGGCTCTCACTCACTCCGCCGGTTCCAGCAGATAACCGATGCCGCGCAGCGTGCGGATCGCGGCGCCGCTGCCCACGAGCTTCTTGCGCAGCCGCGAGATGAAGGCTTCCAGCGCGTTGTCGCCCAGCGCTTCGTCGAAGGTGGAGAGCTTGTCGGACATCGCGCGCTTGCTGACCGTGCGGCCTGGCGGGCTCATCAGCTCCCACAGCACCTCGAACTCGCGCGCCGGCAGGTCGAGGGGCGCGCTGCGGACCGAGAAGCGGCGGGCCCTGCGGTCGAGTTTCAGATGGCCCAGCGTCGCGACGTCCTCGGTGCCCTGCGCGCGCCGCACCAGCGCGCGCAGCCGTGCCTCCACCTCGGCGAGTTCGAAGGGCTTGCCGAGGTAGTCGTCGGCGCCGGCGTCCAGCCCGGCGATGCGCTCCTCGGTACGGCCGCGCGCGGTCAGCACCAGCACCGGCGTCCGGTCGCCGCGCGCCCGCGCATGGCGCAGCACGTTCAGCCCGCTCGCCCAGCCGCTGGTGGGGCTGGCGGTCGCCGGCAGGCTCAGGTCGAGCAGCACCGCATCGAACAACTGCACGCGCCAGAGATGGTCCGCGTCTTCCGCGTTCGCCGCCACGTCGACGCGGTGGCCCGCATCGGCAAGACTGCGCAGCACCACGCCGCGCAGCACGGCATCGTCTTCGACCAGGAGGATTCGCATGGGGGAGCAGCGCGCAGGGAGATACGCGTTTTTACCGCATGCCGGGCGCCGCACGACGGCGACCTCGGGGACCGGCACGAAACCCCGACGACCGGCAGGTCAAGCCCGAATCCGCTTTACCTTGACACCGTGAGAAGGTTCAAACTGAGGCTCCTTCCTTTTCGATGGAGCCTCAACGATGAGCCAGAAATTCCAGGTATCCGGCATGAGCTGCAATCACTGCGTCAGCGCCGTGCAGAACGCGGTGCAAGCGGTCGATCCCAAGGCGCAGGTCACGGTCGATCTCGAAACCGGCCACGTCGACGTGCTCAGCACGCAGCCCCGCCAGGACATCCAGCTGGCGATCGAAAACGCCGGCTACCGCGTCGAATAGCGCGCACGTCGGGCACAGGCGCGGTGAATTCCGCGCACGACATCGGAAGATGTTGAATACCTTTGTTTCAAAGTGCAAAATGCGCGCTGCGTTTGCGTCGAACCACAAAGGGTCCTCATGATTTCGAGTCTTCTGCCCTCGTCCGTCCGCGAAGCGGCGTACAGGCGCAAGTTCCTGGAAAACCGCGACGAGAACCTGTTCATGGGTTCCTTCGAGAGCTTCGCCGCCGCCGAGGCCGGTGCGCCGCCGAGCAAGGCCGTCGGCTACGACAACGCGCCGGCGGACGCCTTTTACAGCCACCAGGTCGCCTTCTATGACTATCCGGGCCTCTTCTGGCTCGGGAAATCGCTGGATGAAGGCATGCGCAGCATCGTCGACCTGGGCGGCCACGTGGGCATCAAGTACTACGCCTTCCGCCGCATGCTGAGCTACCCGCAGGATCTGCGCTGGACCGTCTGCGACGTGCCTGCCGTGGTCAAGAGCGGCCGCGAACTCGCGGTGCAGCGCGAGGTCACGGCCCAGCTCGCCTTCACCACCGAGATCGCAGATGCGAGCGGCTGCGACGTGCTCTACGCCTCGGGGAGCCTGCAGTACCTGCCGACCCGCATGTCGGAGATCCTCGCGTCGCTGCCGGTCAAGCCGCGGCGCATCATCCTCAACACGACCGCGGTGCATGCCGAGCGCACGCTCTACACGCTCAACAGCATTGGCTTCGCTGTCTGTCCCTACCGCATCCAGCACCACGACCAGCTGCTGGCCGAACTCGCCGAGGCCGGCTACAAGCGCCGCGATGCCTGGCGCAACGAGGGCAAGCCGATCGAGGTGCCCTTCGTGGAAGGCGGCGAGAAGGCCTATTACGCCGGCTGCTGCTTCGACCGGCACTAGCCGGCGAGCCAGCCAGCCGCTCACCGTCCCCCATTTCACGCGGAAGGCCCAGCTTTCCTGGGCCGATCTTGGCGCGCGGCGGCTCGCACGAGTAGTACGCTACGGTCCTACTCGACAGCAACACCGAGGCCCGCCGGCATCGGACCCGAAGCCATGACGCCCTCCACCGGCAAGCCTTCCACCCGCCACACCGGTGCGCGGCCACGCACGGCCAACGCCACTGCCCGGGCGCCGCGCTCGCGGGTGCTGCTGACGCCGGTGCCGGATGCGGGCAAGGCCCTGGCCGGCGCGGCGGCCAGGTCGAAGCCGCACCCGAAGCCGAAGGCGCCCATGCCGCCGCTGCCGCCCCTGGACCGCATCGCGACCGAGATCGAACTCGTGGAGCTGATCAACGCACGGCTGCGGCCCGCCAGCTCCCGCCGCGTCGGCCTTCCCCATGCGGCCCTGCTGCGCACCCTGGACCGGATGGAGGACGGGGCGGGCGATGTCCCGTCGATCTACAAGGCATTGATGGACGGCGGCGAGCCCATGGCCATGTCCAAGGTCTACCGCGTCCTCAAGGTACTGGAAGAAGCCGGGGTGGTGGAGCGCCGGTGGATGCTCTACGACGGGCGGCCGCGCAGCCAATACCGCATCCTCCGCGCCTGAGGCTGGTCCACTGAAACACTGAAATCGGCTGACACTGTCCACCCCATACGGGCGGCCCTGACCCATTTCGATGTTTCGCTGAACTAGGCGCCCCGCACCATCGACAGCACCTTCCCAGCATCCAGACTGCGTGCCTTCTCCTGCATCGCCGGGAGGTAGCGCGCCTGCAGCCCCTGTGCCTCCTGCGTCAGGCCGGCGAAGGTGTCCTTCAGCATCTGCGTCGACAGGGTGCGGCCGCCCGCGTAGTAGCGCTTGGCGACGTGGCCCAGGGCATAGGTGGTGGCGAAGCTCATGCCCGAGCTCACCGCCTGCTTGCCCAGGCCGCCCAGCAGCCCGCCCCCCACCTTGCCCAACAGCCCGCCCAACAGCTTGCGGCCGGCCTGCTCCAGGTACTGCGAGGTCAGGCCCACGCCGACGGTGGCAAGGAAGTCCCGCACGTGGCCGCCGTCGAGTTCGTAGCCATGCGCCTTTCCGATGCGGTACACCAGCTTCATCTGCAGCGGAATGATGGCCATGGTGGAGAGCGTTTCGGGCAGAAGCTCCAGCGCCCCGTTGACGATGGCAGCGTTGAGGATGGCCTGGTCCAGTGCCGCACCATCGACGGCCGGGCCCGTGGCCGCGGCCGCGTCTGCGGCAGGAGCCAGCGGAACGGCCGCGATCGCCTCGGCCTGCTCGTTGAAGCGCGCGGCCATCGGCGCATCCAGCCCGAGCGCGGTGCGGGCATCGATGAGAAAGGCGCGCTCGGCTTCCGATTGCATGCCGTCGGCGTCGCACACGCACACCGCCATCTCGTAGGCCAGCTGCCGCGCCTCCGGGCTCTTGAGCTCCCCCGCCACCGAGGCGAGCGACAGGCGCTTCATCAGCACGTCCTGGTAGAGCATCGGCAGCTGGACGCCGTCGGCCTGCGACAGGCCCTCGGCGATGCGTTTGATCTCGGCGCGTTCGCGCTCATGCTTCTCGCCGTCGGCAAAGGCCGCCAGCAGGCTCAGGCTCACGATGGCACGGGTTTCGGATGGGGTCACGGTGCGTATCTCCGTCAGAGGCAGGACCCGGTTCGTTGCCCGGACCGGCCCGAAGTTCCGGCCCGCTACCATCCGCCCCATGTTCTCTCCACCGCGGATCCTGATCGCCGAGGACGAATCCGGCATCGCCGACACCCTGCAGTACGTGCTCAAGACCGACGGCTTCCTGCCGGTCTGGTGCCCGACCGCCGAGGAGGCGATCGCGCGCTTCGCCGCCGAGCCGCCGGCGCTGGCCATCCTCGATGTCGGCCTGCCCGACATGAACGGCTTCGAGCTCTTCAAGCGCCTGCAGGCCCTCAACCGTGAGCAGGGCGGCCCCGAAGTCCCCATGCTCTTCCTCACCGCCCGCAGCGACGAGATCGACCGCGTGGTGGGCCTGGAGCTCGGCGCCGACGACTACGTGGCCAAGCCCTTCTCCCCGCGCGAACTGGTGGCGCGCGTGCGCAGCATCCTGCGCCGCAGCGGCCGCGGCCAGGGCAACGGCCACGTGGCACCTGTGCCGGCGCCGGGCAGGGCCGCCGCGCCGCCTGTCGAGGACGCGTCCCCCTTCGCCCTCGATGCCGAACGCATGCAGATCCGCTACTACGGCCGCCTGCTCGAGCTCTCGCGTTACGAGTACGGCCTGCTGAAGCTGCTGGTTCAGCGCCCGGGCCGCGTCTTCACGCGCGACGAGCTGCTGGAGCGGGTCTGGGACGACGCCAGCGACAGCTTCGACCGCACCGTCGATGCGCACGTGAAGACCCTGCGCGCCAAGCTGCGCGCCATCGCGCCGGACGTGGAGCCCATCCGCACCTTGCGCGGCACCGGCTACGCGCTGCACGAAGACCTGCCACCGCAGCCCCGGTGATGACTGCGACCCACGCGCCGTGAGCCGACGCACCCGCATCTTCATCGGCATCCTGCTGATCTACGCGGCGGGCATCGCCTCCCTGCTGTACCGCGTGGTGGCCGACATCGACCCGCGCTACCGCGAGTCGGCCGAGGAGTCGCTGGTCGAGACCTCGCAGCTCATGGCCAGCCTGATCGAGCAGGACGTGATCGCCGGCGCCATCAACACCGCCCGGCTCGAGCCCCTGTTCCGCAGCGTCTACGCGCGCCAGTTCTCGGCCCAGATCTACAACCTGCACAAACGCCGCGTGGAGCTGCGCGTCTACGTCACCGACCGCAGCGGCCGCGTACTCTTCGACTCGCTGGGCCGCAGCACCGGCGCCGACTTCTCCCAGTGGGGCGACGTCAGCCGCACCCTGGCCGGCATGTACGGCGCGCGCACCTCGCGCGACATCGAGAAGGACCCGCTCACCTCCGTCATGTACGTCGCCGCGCCGGTGCGCTGGGGCAACGAGATCGTCGGCGTGGTCAGTGTCGGCAAGCCGGTCCAGGCCTTCGGCCAGTTTGTCGAGGATGCACGCGCCCGCACGCTGTGGGTGGGCGTGGGCTCGGCCTTCGCGCTGCTGGTGGGCGCGCTGATCATCTCCATCTGGCTGGTGCGGCCCTTCGGCCTCATCTCCGACTACTGGCGCTGGCTGCGCGCCCAGCGCAGCATCAGCCCCGCCCGAATGCTGCGGCGCGCGGTCGACACCCTGCGCAGCGGCGTCGGCGAGATCCGCGACGCCCTCACCGGCCGCAGCTACGTGTCCGACTACGTGCAGACCTTCACCCACGAGATCAAAAGCCCGCTGTCGGCCATCCGGGGGGCCGCCGAACTGGTGCAGGAGCCCTCGATGCCGCAGGCCGAGCGCGCGCGCTTCCTGGCCAACATCACGCACGAGGCGCAGCGCATCCAGGAGATCGTCGATCGCATGATGGAGCTGACCGCGCTGGAGACCCAGCGCGCCCTGGACCGCAGCGAAACCGTCGCACTCGCGCCCCTGCTGCAGGAGGTCGCCGCCAGCGCGCAAGGTGCCGCGGCGTCGCGAGACATCCGCCTGCACCTGGCGATCGACAGCGACGCGCGCGTCGAAGGCGACCCCTTCCTGCTGCGCCGCGCCGTCAGCAACCTGCTGGACAACGCGATCGACTTTTCGCCCGAAGGCGCCGAGGTCGCGCTGGCCCTGCACGCCGGCGCGCGCGAAGCCCGCATCACCGTGCGCGACCACGGCCGCGGCATCCCCGACTACGCCAAGGACAAGATCTTCGAGAAGTTCTATTCGCTGGCGCGCCCGCACAGCCACAAGAAGAGCACCGGCCTGGGCCTGGCCTTCGTCAAGGAGATCGCCGGCCTGCACCGCGGACGCATCGAGCTGGCGAACGCGCCGCGCGGCGGGGCGATTGCCACGCTCACCTTGCCCTTGGCGAGCGCCTAACGGAACAGTTCGAGAATCCGCGACCGCTCCTGCTCCGTCGGCACCGCACCCACCGTCGCACCGGCCAGCGCCTCGGCCGGCGCGGCGGGTGCCGCGTCCAGGCCCAGGCTCGCGATGCCGCGCCCCGGCGCGTAGCCGTCGTAATACCACTCGCCGTCGACCTGCACCACGCCGTCCGGCACCGTCGCGGGCGCCACCGGCACGCCTCGCAGCGCGGCCTGCATGTAGCCGGTCCACACCGGCAGGCTCAGGCTGCCGCCGGTCTCGCCGCGCACGCCCAGCTGGCGCGGCGTGTCGTAGCCGATCCAGGCGATGCCCACCTGCGTGGGCTGGAAGCCGGCGAACCAGGTGTCGACCGAGTCGTTGGTGGTGCCGGTCTTGCCGTGCAGGTCCTCCCGCCGCAGCGCCTGCCAGGCCTTGAAGCCGCTGCCGTGGCGCACCACGCCCTGCAGCAGCGAACGCATCACGAAAGCATTGCGCGCCGGGATGGCGCGAGCCGACTCGTCCAACGCCACCGGCGGCGCTTCCACCAGCACCTCGCCGCGCGCATCGGTGATCCGGGTCACCAGCCGCGGGCTGACGCGGAAGCCGCCGTTGGCGAACACCGCATAGGCGCTCGCCATCTGCATCGGCGTGACCGCGCCCGCGCCCAGCGCCATCGGCAGGTAGGCCGGGTGCCGCTCGCGCTCGAAGCCGAAGCGCGTGATCCAGTCCTGCGCATCCCGCGGGCCGATGGACTCCAGCACGCGGATCGTCACCATGTTCTTCGAGCGCTCCAGCGCGCGCCGCAGCGTCATCGGACCGTCGAAGCCGCCATCGAAGTTCTTCGGCGCCCAGGGCCGGCTGCCGGTGGCGGCGCTGTCGTAGTAGAGGGGCGCATCGTCGACCAGCGTGGCCGGCGTGAAGCCTTTCTCCAGCGCGGCCGAGTAGATGAAGGGCTTGAAGCTCGAGCCCGGCTGGCGCCAGGCCTGCGTCACGTGGTTGAACTGGTTGCGGCCGAAGTCGAAGCCGCCGACGAGGGCCTTGACCGCACCGTCGCGCGGGTCCAGCGCCACGAAAGCGCCCTCGGCCTGCGGCATCTGCAGGATCTCCCACGCACCCTGCGGCGTCTTCGCGATGCGGATGACCGCGCCGCGCCGCACGCGCAGGTTCGGCGGCGCTGCCTTCGCGAGCCCTGGCTGCGCCAGGTGCAGGCCCGCACCCGTGATGCGCAGCAACTCGCCGTCGGCACGCACGGCCGTGACGGTCTTCGCGTCGGCCTCCAGCACCACCGCGGCCAGCAGTTCTTCGCTGTCGGGATGCCGGGCCAACACCTGGTCCACCGCATCGTCGAGCGCGGGCGCCTCGAAGGGCAACTCGACGAAGCGTTCCGGCCCGCGCCAGGGCTGCCGCCGTTCGTAGTCCAGCAGGCCCTTGCGCAGCGACTGGTAAGCGGCGCCTTGATCCGCGGCGACCAGCGAAGTCCGCACCTGGAAGCCGCGCGTGTACGCCTCCTTGCCGTATTGCGCCACCATCATCTGCCGGACCGTCTCGGCCACGTACTCCGCATGCAGGCGCGGCGGGTCCGAGGGCGTGCGCAGCTGCAGCGGCGCCTTCTTCGCGGCCGACGCCTGGCCGGCGTCGATCATCCCGGCCTCCTGCATGCGGTCGAGCACGTAGAGCTGGCGCGCCCGCGCGCGCCGCGGATTGACCACCGGGTTGTTGGCATGCGGCGCCTTCGGCAGGCCCGCCAGCATCGCAGCCTCGGCCAGCGTGATCTGCTGCAGCGGCTTGCCGAAATAGGTCTCGGAGGCTGCAGCGAAGCCGAAGGCTCGCCGACCCAGGTAGATCTGGTTCAGGTAGATCTCCAGGATGCGGTCCTTGCCCAAACGCCGCTCCAGCTCGAAAGCCAGCATCGCCTCCGAGAGCTTGCGCGTCAGCGTGCGCTCCTGGCTCAGATAGATCTCGCGCGCCACCTGCATCGTGATCGTGGAGGCACCCTGGTGCAGCCCGTGCCGCAGGTTCGCCACCACCGCGCGCAGCAGGCCGATGGGGTCGACGCCCGGGTGCTCGTAGAAGCGCGCATCCTCCACCGCGATCACCGCGTTCTTCATCACGGGCGGGATCTGGTCCAGCGGTGTGTAGGTGCGGCGCTCCTCGCCGAATTCGCCGATCAGCACATCGTCGGCGGTGTAGATGCGCAGCGGCTGCCGGGGCTGGTAGTCGTCGAGCGAGGAGACATCCGGCAGCCGCGGATGGAGCACGGCGACGGCGATGCCGACGGCGCAGAGCGAGGCCAGCGCGCCCCCCGCGGCGAGCCCGAGGGTCCAGCGGAGCATTCGTTTCATGCCCCTCCCTCCACGGCCGCGCACGCGATGCGGGCGACGGGGATCGGCAGAGGGTTGCAAAGCACTTGAAGCACGGTGATTCCTCGATGGAAGCGATGAAGCGATGCTGGCCGCACCGTCCGAAGCGCATGTGAAGTGCCGCCGCCGGCGGACTTCACACGGACTTCACACAGCGCCCCGCGCTTCAAGAAGGCTTCCCATTCCATTCGTCCTCGCCCTCGACAGTGAGCGCCGTGCACCGTTGCACGACATCCATCGAGGGACAAGGACCATGGAAGCCACCACCACCCGCCCCGGCCGCTGGCTCTGGCTCACGACCGTCGCGCTCGCCGGCGCCGGCTTCGCGCTGCTCGTCGCCAAGCCGCTGCATGCGCAGCAGACGGCGCCGCGCCAGAAGACCGAGAGCCCCTATTTCTTCGTCAAGAGCGACGAACCCGCCGTCGACCAGCTGCCGCTCAAGCGCACCGAGGTGGACGTGAAGGTCTCGGGCGTGATCGCCGACGTGACCGTCACACAGACCTACCGCAACGAAGGCACCCGACCCCTCGAGGCGCGCTACGTCTTCCCCGGCTCCACCCGCGCCGCCGTCAGCGGACTGAACGTGCGCCTGGCCGACCGCCTGATCACCGCGCAGATCCGCGAGAAGCAGCAGGCTCGCATCGACTACGAAGTGGCGAAGAAAGAGGGCAAGACCGCCGCCCTGCTGGAGCAGCACCTGCCCAACGTGTTCCAGATGAACGTCGCCAACATCCTGCCGGGCGACGACGTCCGGGTGGAGCTGCGCTACACCGAGCTGCTGGTACCGCAGGCGGGCAGCTACCAGTTCGTCTTCCCCACGGTGGTGGGCCCGCGCTACAACAGCCCGCGCTCGGAGCAAAGGGCTGCGGCCTGGGTCGCGCAGCCCACCCTGCGCGCCGGCGTCGCGCCGAACACGGCGTTCGCGATGAGGGTGTCGCTCGACGTGCCGCTGGGCATCAAGGACATCCGCTGCGCCACGCATGCGATCGACGTGCGCAAGAGCAGCGAGGACCGGCATGCCGAGGTCGCCCTCGCCTCTGGCGCCGGCCCGGCCAACGACCGCGACTTCGTGCTCGACTGGCGCCTGGCCGGCGAGAAGGTCGAGTCCGGCCTCATGCTCTACAAGGGGCAGGGCGACAACGCCGAGAACTTCTTCCTCGCCATGGTCGAGCCGCCGAGGTCGGTCGCGGCCAGCACGATCTCGCCACGCGACTACATCTTCGTGGTCGACATCTCCGGCTCGATGCACGGCTTTCCGCTGGACACGGCCAAGGTACTGCTCGAGCGACTCATCGGCGGCCTGCGCCCCAGCGACACCTTCAACGTGCTCCTGTTCTCGGGCAGCAGCAAGATGCTGGCGCCGCAGTCGGTGCCGGCCAGCCGCGCCAACATCGAGCAGGCCCTGGCCACCATCACGAACTACCGCGGCGGCGGCAACACCGAGCTGATCCCGGCCCTCAAGCGCGTCTATGCCGAGCCCAAGGCCGAGAACGTCTCGCGCACCGTCGTGGTCGTGACCGACGGCTACGTCACCGTGGAGCGCGAGGCCTTCGAGCTGGTACGCCGCAACCTGTCGAAGGCCAATGTCTTCGCCTTCGGCATCGGCATCTCGGTCAACCGGCACTTGATGGAAGGCCTGGCGCGCGCCGGCATGGGCGAGCCCTTCATCGTCACCGACCCTCTCCAGGCGCCCGCGGAGGCCGCGCGCTTCCGCCGCATGGTCGAGTCGCCGGTGCTCACGAACGTGAAAGCCGCCTTCGGCGGCCTCGAGGTCTACGACGTCGAGCCGCAGGCCCTGCCCGACGTGCTGGGCGAGCGCCCGGTGATCGTGTTCGGCAAATGGCGCGGCGAGGCCCGCGGCCGCGTCGTCATCGAAGGCCAGGGCGCCGGCGGCCCCTTCCGGCAGGAACTGGCCATCGACGGCCGGATGCGCCAGGACGCCGCCGCGCTGCGCAGCCTGTGGGCGCGCCACCGCATCGCGCGCCTCGGCGACCAGGAAGCGCTGGAAGGCGGCGATGCCCTCAAGCAGCGCATCACCGAGCTCGGCCTGCGCTACGGCCTGCTGACGCAGTACACCAGCTTCATCGCGGTGGACGAGGTGGTACGCAACCCCACCCCGCAGGCCGGTACCACGGTGGACCAGCCCCAGCCCCTGCCCAAGGGCGTGAGCGAACAGGCGCTCGGCCAGGGCCATGCCCTGGGCGCCGAGGTACCGAGCACGCCGGAGCCCGAGACGCTGGGCGCGATCGCGGTGGCACTCTCCATGCTGGCCATGCTGCGCCGGCGTGCGCGCCGCCGCGACGAACGCCGCTACACCGCGTGAGGACCGGCCCGTGACGCTCGATCAATGGGCACGCCGGCATCCCCGGCTCTTCGAAGGCGGCATCCGCCTCGACCGCGCGCCCGCAGGCGCCTGGCTGGCCCTCCAGGCTGCGGCCCTGGCGCCGACCTGGGCCTGGATGGTCCGCCGGCTCGGCGACGGGGCGGACGATCCGCTCGGCCTGCTGGCCCTGGCCGCGCTCGCGGTGCTGGCCTGGCACCAGCGCGGGGCCCTGCGTGCCGCGCCGCGACTCGGCTGGCTCGCGCTGGCCGGTGCCGGCACCGTCGCCGCCACCCTGCTGCGCACCGGCGTGGGCGCCCTGCCCGCGCTGCCGCCGCTGGCCGCGGCCCTGATCGCCGTACTGGCCCTGGCCGCCGGCCTGCTGGCCTTCCTGCCGCGGCAGCTCGCCAGGCTGCCGGTGATCGGGCTGGCAGTGCTTGCGCTGCCGCTGCTGTCATCGCTGCAGTTCTATGCCGGCTACCCGCTGCGCCTCGTCACCGCCGAGGCCAGCCGCTGGCTGCTGGCGCCGTTTTTCACGGTGCTGCGCGAGGGCAGCAGCCTGCTGGTGGACGGGCGCCTGGTGATCGTCGATGCACCCTGCTCGGGCGTGCAGATGGCCTGGTTCGGCTACTTCTGCGCCTGCGTGGTGGCCTTGTGGGCCCGGCACGGCGACCAGCGCTTCCTGGGGCGCCTGCCCGCCGTCGGGCTGCTGGTGCTGGCCGGCAACGTGCTGCGCAACAGCGTGCTGGTGGGCTTCGAAGGCGCCGGCCGGGCGCTCGCGCCCTGGCTGCACCAGGCCCTGGGCCTGGCCGTGCTGGCCGGGGTGTGCGGCGCCGTCGCGTGTCTGATGGCGCCCGCTCGGCGGCGTCCCGCACCCTCCCCGGGCGTTGCCGACCTGATCACCGCACCCGGAGCCCGCCATGTGGATACCGCTCTTTCTTGAACGCTGCTTCGGCAACCGCTTCCTCAACCGCATCGCGCACAAGGCGGTCTTCGCGCTCGTCATGGCGCTGTGCCTGCTGTGGTCGGCCGCCGTCGCGCTGCGGCCGGCGCCGGCTCCCGCGCCGGTCGCGGCCTTCCAGGAATGGCCCAGCCACTGGGACGGCGTGCCCGTGCGCCCGATGGCGCTGGGCGCGGTCGAACAGCGCTTCGCCGAGCGCTTTCCCGGCACCATCGCCCGCCTGACCGACGGCCGCCGGACCCTGGTGCTGCGTCGAGTCGACGTGCCCACCCGCATGCTGCACCCGGCCAGCGACTGCTACCGCGCCCTCGGCTTTCGCATCGGAGACGCCCGCCTGGAACGCGATGGCCAGGGCCGACTGTGGCGTTGTTTCGTCACCGAAGGCCACAATGGTCAAAAGTTGAGGGTCTGCGAGCGCATCGTGGACGCCCGGGGCACTGCTTTCACCGACACTTCGGCTTGGTATTGGGCAGCGGCCACGGGCCGGTCCAAGGGGCCCTGGCAGGCGGTCACCCAGGCCAGGCCGATTGCCTTCGCGAGCGAGTGAAAAGAGTTGTTGAAGAAAGCGCTGCTGTTCCTGCTTTTCGGGCTGCTGGCCCTGGTGCTGACCGCCGTGGTCGCCATCTACCTGGTCGTCCGTTTCGCGCTGGCGCCCAGCCCGGGCGAATGGCCCACCCGCATCCAGGCCGGCCCCTTCGCGCTGAACGTGGGCGTGCCCACCGCGATCCGCCTGGCCACCTCCTCCTGGTTCGGCCCCTGGCTGCACGGCCGCAGTTTCCAGACCGCGCACGGCCCGGTGCAGGTCGAGTGGGTCGAGGCCAGCAACACGCTGGCGCTGATCTGTGCACCCTGCACCGCTTCCGTGCCGGCGCTGGGCACCCAGCCGCTGCGGCTGGACACCGGACGCTTCACCGCCCGCCGCGACGGCCCCTCTCTCGCCGGCACGCTGGAGGCCATCCCGGCAGCCTCCACCGTCTCCACACTGGCCGGTGACAACCTGCTGCGCGCGCGCTGGGACGCCCGGCTGACGCAGACCGCGCTGCAGATCCACCTCGACGCGCCCGAGGCGCCGATCGCCCGCTGGTACGCGGTGCTGGCCCCCTCCCTGCCCGAACTGCAACGCGCCAGGATCGGCGGCACCCTGGCCCTGCGCGCGCAAATCGACCTGCCGGCCGAGCGCTTCGCCCTGCACCCGCGCATCGAGCAGTTCACCGTCGAGGGCCTGGGCACCGAGGCCCTGCTCGATGCCCGCACCAGCTGCGGCCCGCCCAGCCGGCTCGCCACCGACAGCTGGCTGGCGCGCGCCGTCATCGCCGCCGAGGACCAGCGCTTCTTCAGCCACCCCGGCTACGACCTGGCCGAACTCACCGCCGCGCTGGACGCCAACCAGAACGCCGGCCAGGTCGAGCGCGGCGGCAGCACCCTGACCCAGCAGCTGGCCCGCCTGATCGTCACCGGCAGCGAGCGCAGCGCCGAGCGCAAGCTGCGCGAGCTGCTCTACGCGGTCGAGATGGAGCAGACCCTGGGCAAGGCGCGCATCCTGCAGCTCTACCTGGACAACGCGCCCTGGGGCGAGGGCGGCCCGTGCGGCGCCGAGGCGGCCGCCAAGCGCTACTTCAAGCGCAGCGCGCGCAACCTGGAGCCGGCCCAGGCCGTCTGGCTGGCCGCCATGCTGAACAATCCCGGCGCGGCGGTCGGCAAATGGCAGCGCGACGGCCGCATCGACGGCGAGCGCGCCAAGTGGGTGGCCGAGGGGATTAGCGGTCTTAACCGCGCGCAGCGCGAAGCACTAAAGAAGACATTGACGAGTGCACGATTTGCCCCGCCTTAGACGGATCCACCATTTGGCTGCAAGCAAAAAGACAATTCATCAACCAACAACTAAGAAGCGATGAACGATTCAACCATTACCGAAAATACTTCTGCAACCGGGAATGAAGAAGAATATGACGACGATGCGGCGCCATTCACCGACGTAATGCCTGCGGAAGGCAAGCCGGAGATTGTTATCGGTTTAGTCAGCCCAATCGGGATTGAGTTGGAACCGCTTATTTCGGCCCTTACTTCAGTATTGTCTGCGGCCAACTACAGCACAACTCCGATCCGCTTAAGCGATTCAATCCAAGAAGTATTTGGAATTGACTGCAAAACTTACCCTGAACACGAGCGCATTGAATTGCTTATGAATGCGGGCACAATGCTTCGCGAGAAAAGCCGATGCGGTGATGCCGTGGCATGGCTGGGAGTTGAGCAAATCGCCTTGCATCGGAAGCACTCTCTGGGCAGCAAAGTAAAAGAAAATGCCTACATTTTGCGCTCACTTAAACATCCTGCGGAAGTCGAACGGCTAAGGGCGATATATGGCCGCGGATTTATCCTGGTGAGCGCGTACGCTCCACGGGAATTTAGAGTCAATACCTTGGCCGAGCGATTTTCCAGATCCCGATTGGGCGACGAAAGTCAATCCCGTGCACATGCAGAGAGGCTGATAGAAAAAGACGAAACAGAGTTTGGAAAAAAGCTTGGACAGGATGTTAAGGATGCGTTCCCGTTGGCAGATTTCTTCGTTGATGTTCGCCATGTCGACGGCGTAAAAAGCGAGGTTCAAAGGTTTCTTGAACTCTTCTTTGGTTACAGATTCCACACACCAACGCGGGACGAGCATGGTATGTATCACGCTCGCTCTGCTGCGCTTAGGTCGGCTGACTTAAACCGGCAAGTCGGCGCGGCGATTCTCACAGAAACTGGCGATGTGCTGACAGTTGGCTGCAATGATGTTCCCAAGGCTGGGGGTGATCAATATTGGCCTGGGGATGCCCCTGATGCGCGGGACTTCAAGAGAGGCTATGACTCCAGTGCGAGACAACGAAAATTCATGCTCGAAGAAGCATTGGGTCGATTAAAGCAAGCGAAATTGCTTGCAGAAACGGCAGAAACAGAGGATATTGAAGCACTGGTAAAGCAGTTGACTGTCGGTGATCGCATTGATGTCTTGAAAGGTGCAGCGCTGATGAACTTGCTCGAGTTTGGTCGTAGTGTGCACGCAGAGATGGCAGCAATTACGTCTGCGGCGAGACTCGGAATACCGCTGAAGGGTTCAACACTTTTTACTACGACGTTTCCTTGTCATATGTGCGCCCGTCACATTGTTGCGAGCGGGATCATGAGAGTCGTATATATTGAGCCGTATCCAAAAAGCCGCGCCAAGCAACTACATGATGATTCCATCGCTGTGGACCCAGCAACACCTTCACAGCGTATCGTGAACTTTGAACCTTTTCAGGGTATTGCTCCGCGTCAGTATCAACTTCTTTTTGATGCCGCTGATCTTCGCAAGCAAGGAGATGGAAATGCTGTCGAATGGTCAATTGCCGGCGGGCAGGTACGCTTTCAGCGATACCTAAACACTTATTTTAATATAGAAACTCAAATTACAGGGTCATTCATCAAATCGCTTCGAGAACTTGGTAAAAAATATCGAAGCAAATTGCTTTCTTCACTGAACAAGGAGAACCTCAATGATCCATCCTAAGCCTAGCCTCGACGAACGTATCGCTGAGGCCGAACGACAAATTGCCAATTGGTCACAAGAAGAACGTCGAACTCTGCGCGCACAAGGACTGGATGAGTTTAAAGAAAAGATGCGTCTCGCGAATAGAACTGATGAAAAGAAGCGAGAACAACAGATGAACTCTTAGTCACGGCCATTAGCAACGATTGCCAAGCTAATTCGATATATTTATAAGCGCACGATTTGCAGAGCTGTTTTTAATCTAATCACTGACTTGGTCAGCATCGCACCAAGTCGGCGCATTCCGGGCCAGGCGATGCTGGCATACGTCTTGCGGTGCCGGCAGCGATGGATGCCGTCACCGCCCCACCTCCCGCGGCCGTCGAGATCGTCGCGCTGACCAAGCGCTATGCCGCCGGCACGCCGCCCGCCGTCGACCGGATCGACCTGCGCATCGCCAGCGGCAGCTACTGCTGCCTGCTCGGCCCCTCGGGCTGCGGCAAGAGCACCACGCTGCGCATGGTGGCCGGCCACGAATCGGTCTCGTCCGGCGACATCCTGCTGGACAACCGCAACATCACCCACTTGCCGGCCGCCGCCCGCGGCACGGCGATGATGTTCCAGAGCTTCGCGCTCTTCCCGCACCTCTCGGCCCTGGACAACGTGGCCTTCAGCCTCAAGATGAAAGGCGTCTCCCGGGTCGAGCGCCACCGGCGCGCGGCCCAGCTGCTGGACCGCGTCGCCATGGGCCACCTGGCGCAACGCAAGCCGGGCGAGCTGTCCGGCGGACAGCAGCAGCGCGTGGCGCTGGCGCGCGCACTGATCACCGAGCCGCGCGTACTGCTGCTGGACGAGCCGCTGTCCGCGCTCGACCCCTTCCTGCGCATCCAGATGCGCGCAGAGCTGCGGCGCTGGCAGCAGGACCTGGGCCTGACCTTCATCCACGTCACGCACTCCCAGGAAGAGGCGATGGCGCTGGCCGACACCATGGTGGTGATGAACCAGGGCCTGATCGAGCAGGTCGGCACGCCGCACGAGGTCTACAACCACCCCGCCAGCGAGTTCGTCGCCCGCTTCATGGGCGGGCACAACGTGCTGGCCTTGCCCCATGGCCTGATCGCGGTGCGCAACGACCACATGCGCATCGCGCCCGAGGGCGAAGGCGAGGGCCTGGCCGCCACCATCACGGACGTGGAATACCAGGGCACCTACGTGCTGATCGGGCTGCGGCTGGCCGATGCGGCGCCGGCGATGCGCGAGGCGTCTGTGCAGCTGGCGGAAAAGAGCTTCGCCGCGCGGCCCTATTCGGTCGGTGAACACGTCCGGCTCTCCTGGTCCGCGGCGGATGCACGCGCGCTCGGGCCAGGCGCGATCCGCCCCGAGGCGCCGCCGGCCGGCACGCCCAGCGTGCGGCAGCCCTTGTCCGCACTCGCAACGATGGCGGCCTAGCACCGCCCCTCCCTTCCGATCCTTCAACCAATGCCTTTCGAGGAAACCCGCCCATGTCCCAAGCCCACGATCCGAACAGCCAAGGCCTCGCGCGCCGCACCCTGCTGAAGGGCACCGCCGGTATCCTCGCGGCCGGCGTGTTCCCTGCCGTCCACGCGCAGGAGAAGATCGTGCTGCGCTACCTCGGCACCGCGGTCAACCAGGACAAGGCCATCGCCGAGAAGTTCAAGGCCGACACCGGCATCGAGATCCAGTACGTCGCCGTCACCACCGACGACGTCACCAAGCGCGCCGTGACCGCGCCCAACAGCTTCGACCTGATCGACACGGAGTACTTCTCGCTCAAGAAGATCGTGCCCACCGGCAACCTCAAGGGCATCGACACGAAGAAGATCAGGAACGCCGACAAGATCACCACGCTCTTCACCCAGGGCGAGGTGGGCGGCAAGAAGGTCGGCGACCAGGGCACGGCGCCGAAGAAGGTGATCTTTCTCGAGGGCGAGAAGAGCAAGGTGTTCGCGAAGTCGCCGACGCAGTTCATGTCGCTCATTCCGACGGTCTACAACGCCGACACCCTGGGCATCCGGCCCGACCTGATCAAGCGGCCCATCGACAGCTGGGCCGAACTGCTCAACCCGGCGTTCAAGGGCAAGGCGGCGATCCTCAACATCCCCTCCATCGGCATCATGGACGCAGCCATGGTGGTGGAGGCCAAGGGCCTGCACAGGTACGCCGACAAGGGCAACATGAGCAAGGCCGAGATCGACCTCACCATCAAGACCTTGATCGAGGCCAAGAAGGCCGGCCAGTTCCGCGCGCTGTGGAAGGACTTCAACGAGAGCGTGAACCTGATGGCCTCGGGCGAGGTGGTGATCCAGTCGATGTGGTCGCCCGCCGTCACGGCCGTACGCACCAAGGGCATCGCCTGCAACTTCCAGCCGCTGAAGGAAGGCTACCGCGCCTGGGCCGCCGGCTTCGGCCTGCCCGCCACGCTCTCGGGCCGCAAGCTCGACGGCGCGTACGAGTTCATCAACTGGTTCCTCGACGGCTGGGCTGGCGCGTACCTCAACCGCCAGGGCTACTACAGCGCGGTGCTGGAGACGGCCAAGGCCAGGATGGAGGCCTACGAGTGGGCCTACTGGATGGAGGGCAAGGCCGCCACGCAGGACATCAAGAGCCCCAATGGCGAACTGCTGGCCAAGGCGGGGTCGACGCGCGACGGTGGGAGCTACGAGCAACGCATGGGCGGCATCGCCTGCTGGAACGCGGTGATGGACGAGAACGAGTACATGGTCAGGAAATGGAACGAATTCGTGGCTGCCTGAGGGCAGTCCATAAATTCGACCCCACGTTCATCAATGAGTGCCACCACAACGACCCTCCTGATCGACCGGACGCCGGCAAAGGCGCCTAAGGCGTGGTGGCAAGCCGCGCCGTTTGCGCTCGTCTTTCTGCTCTTCTTCCTCATCCCGCTGGCGCTGATCGCGATGGTCAGCCTCTGGAACTTCAACGAGTACGAGCTGATCCCGGCCCTCACGCTGCGCAACTACGCGAGCATCTTCGAGGGCTGTTCGGGGCTCACGGACAACGGCGATCTGTGCGTCACGCTGTCGACCTACCTCAGCACGCTCAAATTCTGCCTGCTGGTGTGGGCCATCACGCTGGTGGTGGGCTTCGCCGTGGCCTACTTCCTGGCCTTTCACGTGCGCTCGCCCGGCATGCAGACCCTGCTGTTCGTACTGTGCACCGTGCCCTTCTGGACCTCCAACGTGATCCGCATGATCTCGTGGGTGCCGCTGCTGGGCCGCAACGGGCTGGTCAACCAGGGGCTGGTCGGAGTGGGCCTGGTGGAGCAGCCGGTGGAGTGGCTGCTGTTCTCCGACTTCTCGGTGGTGCTGGCCTTCGTGCACCTCTACACCATGTTCATGATCGTGCCCATCTTCAACTCGATGATGCGCATCGACCGTTCGCTGCTCGAGGCCGCCAGCGATGCCGGCGCCTCCGGCTGGCAGACGCTGTGGAACGTGATCGTGCCGCTGTCGCGCACGGGCATCCTGATCGGCTCGATCTTCGTCATCACCATCGTCATGGGCGACTTCGTCACCATCGGCGTGATGGGCGGGCAGCAGATCGCCTCGGTGGGCAAGATCATCCAGGTGCAGACCTCCTACCTGCAGTTCCCGCTGGCGGCCGCCAACGCGATGATTCTGCTGGCGGTGGTGCTGATGCTCATCTGGAGCCTCACACGACTGGTCGATCTCCGAAAGGAGCTCTGAGGTGGGACGAACCCCGATCGGCGAGCAGCGTGCCCCCGGCTTCTGGCCGCTGGCGATCGTGTTCGCGCTCTTCGTGCTCTTCCTCTACGGGCCGATGATCACCATCTTCGTGCTCAGCTTCCAGGGGCCGGAGGGCGGGCTCACCTTTCCTCTGCGCGGGATGTCGCTGCACTGGTTCCGCAAGCTGGCCGAAGGACTGGGCACGGTGGACATCGGCGCGGCCTTCCGCCGCTCGCTGATGCTGGGCATGGTGGTGATGCTGATGACGGTGGTGCTCTCCGTGCTCGCGGGCCTTGCCTTCCGCAAGAAGCTCGCGGGCGGCAACACGCTGTTCTTCGTCACCGTGGCCAGCCTGATCATGCCGTCGATCATCGTCTCGCTCGGCATCGGCCTGCAGTTCCGCCTGCTCGACGGCGGCATCAAGAGCGCACTGCAGGCGCTGGAGGCCACCGGTACGCTGGAGAACTACGGCACCGCCCTCGGCCTGCTGAGTTCGGCGCTGGGCGCCCATCTCACATGGACCCTGCCCTTCGGCCTGCTGATCATGTTCGCGGTCTTCAACCGCTTCGACCCGGCCTACGAGGAGGCGGCGCGCGACCTCGGCGCCACGCCCTGGCAGAGCTTCCGCCACGTGGTGCTGCCGCTGATCGGGCCGTCCATCGTGGGCATCGGCATGTTCGGCTTCACGCTGTCGTGGGACGAGATCGCGCGCACCTCGCAGGCCATCGGCGACGTCAACACCCTGCCGCTGGAGCTGCAGGGCCTGACCTCGACCGTCACCACGCCGGCCATCTATGCGCTGGGCACGGTCACCACCGTGGTCTCCTTCGCCGTGATGGCGGTGGCGCTCGGCACCTCGGCCTGGCTGCGCCGGCGCGCCACCCGCCGGCGCTCGTGACACGCAGAGCTGCCCCGGCGGAGGCACGCTCGTGAGCCCTGGGAGCCGGAGGCGCTCGGCGGCCGGCAGCCCCACCCCTAGCGCGGTCTCCGCTCCGTGCCACCATCCGCTCCATGAGTACCGTACCGAACACCGCACCCAGGCCGAACAGCCCCCATCACCACCACGTCGAAGCCGTGACGCTGGCGCGTCCGCGCGGCATCGACCAGATCGTCGCCGGCGTCTCCACCAGCGACGGCGACGGCGTCAAGCTCACGCGCGTGCTGCACCAGACGTTGCAGCAGCGCCTGGACCCGTACCTGATGCTCGACGCCTTCAGCAGCGACAACCCCGGCGACTACATCGGCGGCTTCCCCAGCCACCCGCACCGGGGCTTCGAAACCGTGACCTACATGATTGCGGGCCGCATGCGCCACCGCGACAGCGCCGGCCACGAAGGCCTGCTCGAAAACGGCGGCGTGCAGTGGATGACCGCCGGCCGTGGCCTGGTGCACAGCGAGATGCCCGAGCAGGAACACGGGATGATGGAAGGCTTTCAGCTCTGGCTCAACCTGCCGGCCAAGGACAAGATGCGCGAGCCCTGGTACCGCGACATCCAGAGCGCCGAGATCCCCGCGTTCGTCACGCCCGCCGGCGTACACGTGCGTGTGATCGCGGGTGAGAGCCATGGCATCGCGGGTGCGGTGCAGCGCGAGCTCACCGAGCCGCTCTACCTGGACCTCACCCTGCCCCCGGGCACCGAATTCGCCCAGCCCCTGCCGCCGGACCGCAACGCACTCGTCTATGTATTCCGCGAATCGCTCTTCGTCGACAGCAGCGAGATCCCCACCAAGCGCATGGCGATCCTCGCCAACGAGCCCGACAGCGACGGTGTGCGGCTGCGCGCCCAGGCCTCCAACCACAGCCCGGCGCGCGCGCTGCTCATTGCCGGCAGGCCGCTGCGCGAGGCGATCGTGCAGTACGGCCCTTTCGTGATGAACACGCGCGAGCAGATCACGCAGGCCGTGCACGATTTCCAGAACGGCAAGCTGTAGCCCTCTGCCTACGGCATCTTGCGCCCAGCGGAGCGCCTCGCAAACGCGGTGCACTGGCTAGATTGGCGCGATGACCGACGTCCGCAAGGGCCAGGCGCCGCTCCCGATCGAACGCGGCGCGTTCCACGAGCGATTCATGCAGCGCTTCCGCGATCCGGCGTATCAAGCCGAGCTGGAAGCTCTCTCGCGCATCGAAGCCATCGCGTGGAGGGCCTACGAAGAAGGCCGCAAGGCGCCCGTCACGCGCCAGGCCGGCCCCGGCTATGCCGATCCCGACTACGAACTCTCGGTCGACTGGCTGGAGGCGAGGGAGCGCATCGAGCAGGCGCAGGCCGCATGGTCGCGGCCGGAAACACCGTCACGCGTGCTCCTGATCAACGGTTCCCCGCGCAACGACGGCACCTGCCCGGGCGAGATGTCGAAGACCTGGCGCCTGCTTCAGCTCGCGAAGGAGGTGCTCGAGCCGCAGCTCGATTGCGACGTGCTCGACCTCAGCCGGCTCACCTCCGACTACGGCCGCCATATCCATCCCTGCAAGGGCTGTGTCTCCACCGCCATGCCGCTGTGCCACTGGCCCTGCAGCTGCTACCCCAACCACGCGTTGCAGCAGACCGGCGACTGGATGAACGAGATCTACGAGCGCTGGGTCTCGGCGCACGGCGTCATTCTGTTCACGCCGACCCACTGGTACCAGGCCACCAGTCCGCTCAAGCTGATGGCCGACCGAATGGTCTGCGCCGACGGCGGCAACCCCGATCCCAGCTCCACGCACGGCAAGAAGGCCGACGAGGCCAAGGCCATCGAGCTCAAGGGCTGGGACTATCCCAAGCACCTGGCCGGTCGCGCCTACGGCCTGGTGGTGCATGGCGACGTGGCTGGCGTCGAAAGCCTGCGGCGCAACCTCAGCGACTGGCTGGACTGGATGGGCCTGATCGACGCGGGGGCCCAGGCCCGGCTGGACCGCTACCTGGGCTACTACGAGCCCTACGCCACCGGCCACGACGCGCTGGACCGCGACACCGGCCTGCAGGAAGAGGTGCGCAACGTCGCGCGCGCCGTGGCCCGTGCGGTCATGGCCTTGCGCGCCGGGCGGCTGACGACGGCGGACGCGGGGCTGGAGCCGCCACGACCCAAGTAGCCGGCCACCGAAGGGCCGGGCCAGGGCGGACGACACGCTCCGAGATCTTTCTTTACGCACGGCTGACGCACGGGCCACGGCGGCGAAACAGAGGGCCTTCAGACTCCTCCTCACCTGCCGGCCCCGCCGTCAGGCTTCTTCGAAAGGAAGCAACGCACATGATCCCGCCCCGTCAAAAGATCCGCATGGCCGGCCTGATCGCCTCGGCCGCCTTCGCCTGCGCCGCCTTCGCGCAGGCACCGCAGCCCGCCTCCGCTGCGCCGGTCGCACAACCGCAGGCCCAGGCCACGGAGGCCGCGAAGAAGGAGCCGCGCATGGACCGCGCGCAACGCATCGAGCGCATGCAGGCCCAACGCGCCCAGCGCCTGGCCGATCTCAAGCAGAAGCTGCACCTGGAGTCGCGCCAGGAAAGCGCGTGGAACCAGTTCGCCGCCGCGCAACGACGCCCGGCCCGGCCTGCCGGCCAGGCGCGTGCGGAACGCGAGGCCTTCGCCAAGATGAGCACCCCGCAGCGCCTGGAACGCATGCAGGCGCGCCATGCCGAGCGCAACACCCGCTTCAACGAGCTGATGACGGCCACGCGCAATCTCTACGCGACGCTCTCGCCAGAGCAGCAAAAGACCTTCGATGCCCAGACGCTGCGCTTCGGGCCGCGCGGCCACGGCCACGGACCGCACATGCACAGGCATGGCGAGGGCGAGCCCACTCGAAGCTGAGACTCGGTACCGCCCCATGAAAAAGCCCGCATCGCAGCGGGCTTTTTCATGGGGTCGCAGTTGGCGCAGCGCTTATTGCGGCGTCCCCGTGCGGTTGGTCGGATTGGTCGGCACGTCCGGCCGCTCCCCCGGATTGCCGAAGCGCGGACGCTCCTTGCGCGCTTCCATGCTCACCTCGGTGCGCGACATCTGGCCCGTGGTGCGCGGCATCGCATTGGGCTGGCCGTTGACCGTGGTGGTCGCCTCGCCCTTCGGCACAGGGTTGTTGACGTTGTTGCGATTGTGCGCACGGGCCTCGGCTCGCACGGCCTCTCGCGATGCAGGGGCGCTGCCGTCGGGGCGCTGCGTGGCGTTGGCCACCCCGCCCGGCACGCTCTTCGTGCTGGCCTGCCCGCCCTTGGCCGGGTCGGGTTGCGCCGGCACAGAGGTCGTCTGCGCGTAGCTGGCGCCCGCCAGGCCCATGAGGCCCGCGAGCATGGCGGTGGCTACCGATGCTTTATTCATGGCGATCTCCTTGTCTCCAGGTTCAACAGGTTCGACAGTTCAAGAATCCGAGTCCTTTTCGAAAGACTCTGGTTTCAAGGTAGGGAGCGCCCCACGCGCCCGGTGTGAGGGCCCGACCGCCATTCCTGTAGGAGCCTGCCCGCGCCCGGCGCAGGCCAAGCCAGGAGGCGGCGGCAGGAGATGGCGGGCTCCTACAGCCGACGCAGCGAAGGCGGCTTACAACTCATCACGTGAAACCTTCCTCGCCCGCTGCCGGCACAACGGCACCGCCCAAGTCGCTCAAGGTCATGACCGTGAACACCCACAAGGGCTTCACGATGCTCAACCGCAAGTTCATCCTGCCGGAATTGCGCGAAGCGGTGAGGACGGTGGGTGCGGACGTGGTGTTCCTGCAGGAGGTGCTCGGAACGCATTCGCGCCATTCGAGCCGCATCGACAACTGGCCCGAGGCACCGCACTACGAATTCCTGGCCGACACCATGTGGCCGCAGTTCGCCTATGGCCGCAACGCGGTCTATCCGCGCGGCCACCACGGCAACGCGGTGCTGTCGAAATTCCCCATCGTCCACCACAAGAACCACGACGTGTCGATCGTCGGCCCGGAAAAGCGGGGGCTCCTGCACTGCATCCTGCGCTTGCCGAGCCGCACGGTGGACGTGCACGTGATCTGCGCCCACCTGGGCCTGGCCGAGAACCACCGCGAGCAGCAGCTCGATCTTCTGTGCAACATCGTGCGCGACGAGGTGCCGGCCGATGCACCGCTGATCGTCGCGGGCGACTTCAACGACTGGCGCGGCCGCGCGCACCGCATCCTCGAGGAGGGCGCGCAGTTGCGCGAGGTGTTCGTGCAGGCGCTGGGCCGTGCTGCGAGGACATTTCCGGCACGGCTGCCGGTGCTGTCGCTGGACCGCATCTACGTGCGCAATGCCGGCGTGCATGCGCCGGTGGTGCTCCCGCGCCGGCCCTGGTCGCACCTGTCGGACCACGCTCCGCTGGTCGCGGAAATCGAGCTCTGAGGACACCGAGATGGCCTGGATCGGCGGCAACCGCATCGAACTGCTGGAGAACGGCGAGGAATTCTTCCCGCGCGTCTTCGACGCGATCCGCTCCGCGGAGCGTGAGGTCATCATCGAGACCTTCATCCTGTTCGAGGACAAGGTCGGCAATGCACTGGCCGACGCCATGCGCGAGGCCGCACGGCGCGGCGTGAAGGTCGACCTGATGATCGATGGCTTCGGCTCGCCCGATCTGTCGGAGGCCTACATCCAGTCGCTGGGCCAGGCCGGGGTGCGGATGCGTGCCTTCGATCCGGGCCAGCAGTTCCTCGGCCAGCGCCTCAACCTGTTCCGCCGCATGCACCGCAAGATCGTGGTGATCGACGGCCGCCTGGCCTTCGTCGGCGGCATCAACTACTCCGCCGACCATGTGATGGATTTCGGCCCCAAGGCCAAGCAGGACTATTCCGTGGCGCTGACCGGGCCGATCGTGTCGGAGATTCATCGCTTCGTGCTGCATGCGATCGCCGTCGGCGGCAAGGGCGCGGGCTGGTTCCGCCGCCGCATCAAGGCCGCGCCGCAGGCCGAATTGGCCCCGACCGGGGACGCGGAAGTGCAGTTCGTCACGCGCGACAACCGCCGCCACACCAACGACATCGAGCGCCACTACCTGGCTGCCATCCGCAGCGCCCGCCGGCGCATCGTGATCGCCAACGCCTATTTCTTCCCGGGCTACCGGCTGATCAAGGCGTTGCGCCGCGCGGCTCGCCGCGGGGTGGAGGTGAACCTGATCCTGCAGGGCGAACCGGACATGCCGATCGTCAAGGTGGCGGCCAGCATGCTGTATCACCACCTGCTGCACGCCGGCGTGCACATCTACGAGTACTGCCAGCGGCCGCTGCACGGCAAGGTCGCGGTGGTGGACGACCGGTGGAGCACGGTGGGCTCCAGCAACCTCGACCCCCTGAGCCTCTCGCTCAATCTCGAGGCCAACGTGGTGGTGCGCGATGCCGCCTTCGCCCAGGAGCTGCAGTCACGCCTGGACCGCCTCATGCAGAACCACTGCAAGCACGTGGAGGCGGCCGACCTGGACGAATGGAGCGGCTGGCGGCTGGTTCGCAGCTTTTTCGTGTTTCACCTGCTGCGCTGGTACCCCTCCTGGGCCGGCTGGCTGCCGCGCCACGCGCCGCGCCTGAAACCGGTGGTCGACCCGAAGTCCACGGAGACCGGCGCGGCGCGAACGGACCACGCATGAGCGGCAGCTCCAGGACCACCCCGCGCGCCGGCGGCGCGGCGGGCCGGGCGCGGCGCGCCTGGTGGCCATGGGTCAAGCGCATTGCGGCCTGGACCTTCTTCGCCGTCGTGGCCTGGCTGCTGGTGCGCCAGGCACGCACCATCGACTGGGCCCAGGTGCTGTCGGCGGTGCGCGAAATCCCCTTGCCGGCGCTGATGGCCGCGCTGCTGCTCGCGGCCTGCAGCTTCACGCTCTACAGCACCTACGACGTGCTGGGCCGGCACATGACCGGCCATTCGCTCGGTGCCCGCACGGTGATGGGCGTGACCTTCATCAGCTACGCCTTCAACCTCAACATGGGCGCGCTGGTGGGCGGCGTGGCATTCCGCTACCGCCTCTACTCGCGCCTCGGGCTCGACAACCTCACCATCACCCGCATCCTCGGCTTCAGCATGCTGACCAACTGGCTGGGCTACCTGGTGGTGGCGGGCGTGGCCTTTTTCTTCTGGCCGCTGGGCTTGCCGCCCGACTGGAAGATCGAAAGCGAAGGCCTGCGCGTGCTCGGCGGGGCCTTGCTGGTGCTGGCGGCGGCCTACCTCGTGCTATGCGCCGTGGCACGCGAGCACACCTGGAACATCCGGGGCCATGAGCTGCAGACACCCGCGTTGGGCATGGCGCTGCTGCAATTGCTGCTGTCCTGCACCAACTGGTCGCTCATCGGCGGCGTGATCTGGTTCCTGCTGCAAGGGCAACTGCCCTACCCGCAAGTGCTGGCGGTGCTGCTGGTGGCCGCGGTGGCCGGCGTCATCACCCACGTGCCGGCGGGCCTGGGCGTGCTGGAGGCGGTGTTCGTCGCGCTGCTGTCGCATCTCGTGCCGTCGGACCGCCTGCTCGCCGCGCTGCTGGCCTACCGCGCGATCTACTACCTGCTGCCGCTGGGCATCGCGACGGCGGCCTACCTGGGCACCGAAATGCGGGCGCGGCGGCGCCGCAAAACGGAGGCAGCGCTTCGACCTTGACGGCGGCAGGGTCGTCCTTCCACACTGTATATTCGTCCAGTGGACGTCCAGCAAAAACTCGCCATCCTCGCCGACGCGGCCAAGTACGACGCATCCTGCGCCTCCAGCGGCGGCACCGTGCGCGATTCCCGCGGCGGGCGCGGCATCGGCTCCGTGGACGGGCACGGCATCTGCCACAGCTTCACGCCGGACGGGCGCTGCGTCTCTCTGCTCAAGATCCTGCTCACCAACTACTGCGGCTACGACTGCCTCTACTGCGTCAATCGCGTGAGCAGCAACGTGCCGCGCGCCCGCTTTACCGTCGACGAAGTGGTGGCGCTGACGCTGGACTTCTATCGCCGCAACTGCATCGAGGGCCTGTTCCTCAGCTCCGGGATCATCCGCAGCCCGGACTACACCATGGAGCAGGTGGTCGAGGTGGCGCGGGTCCTGCGCGAGGAGCACGGCTTCCGCGGCTACATCCATCTCAAGACCATCCCCGACGCCGCGCCCGGTTTGCTCGAGCGCGCGGGCCGCTACGCCGACCGGCTCAGCATCAACGTCGAGCTGCCGACCGAGCAGGGCCTCGCCTCGCTCGCGCCGGAGAAGAACGCACTGGCGATCCGGCGCTCCATGGCCCGCATGCGCGTGCACATCGACGATGCGCGAAACGCCGGGAAGGAAGCCCGGGCCGCGCCGGCCGCCTCGATGCCCGGCGCGGTGCCTCGACGCGCGATGCCCACACCCTTCGCACCCGCCGGCCAGAGCACGCAGATGATCGTCGGCGCGGACGCGACGGACGATCGGGCGATCCTGACGACCAGCGCGACTCTCTATGGCGCCTACGGGCTGCGCCGCGTGTACTACTCCGCCTTCAGCCCCATTCCGGATGCCGCTTCGGCTTTGCCGCTGAAGTCACCGCCTCTGCTGCGCGAGCATCGCCTTTACCAGGCCGACTGGCTGATGCGGCACTATGGCTTCTCGCACGAGGAGATCGTGCCCTCCGCCGACGCGGGCGGCATGCTGCGGCTCGATGTCGATCCCAAGCTCGCATGGGCGCTCGCGCACCGGGATCGCTTTCCGGTGGACCTGAACCAGGCGCCGCGCGAGCTGCTCCTGCGGGTGCCGGGCCTGGGCGTGAAAGCGGTTGACCGGATCCTGGCCGCGCGGCGCGTGCGGCGCCTGCGCAGCGAGGACCTGCGACGGCTCCGTGTTCCCTTGTCGAAGGTGATGCATTTCGTGGTCACCGCCGACCATCGCCCGGGCCGCTCGTTCGAGGCTGCCGACTTCGGCGCGCACTTCCGGCCTGCGCCGGTCCAGGCCTCGCTGTTTTCCGGCTGAAGACCTACAAGACCGCATCCCGTCGGCTTCCTACCCTGCGGCATGGCGCAGTACCTGATCACGCTGGACGGGGAAACCGACTGGCCCGGCTTCCGGCGCGAGGCGCGCTCACTCATCGCGAGACTGGTGCCGCCGGAGGAAGTCGACTGGTCCACCGGGAAGCACACCGGCCTCTTCGCCGCGATGGCCGACCCGGCGCAGGACGAAGCGCGCGTGGTGCCCGGCAGCCAGCTCGTCGTGCCCGCTTCCTTCGTCGCCTTGTGCAAGGCCGCGATCCTCCACGCCAGCGCGGAGCGCTTCGCCCTGCTCTACCGATTGCTGTGGCGCCTGGTCCATGAGCCCGGGCTGCGCAACGATCCGCTGGACACGGACCGGCTGCACGCGCAGCGCATGGCACGGGCCGTCAAGAACGAGATGCACAAGATGACGGCTTATGTGCGTTTCCGGACGGTCGACGCGCAGGACGGCGATGCGCCGCTGCACGTGGCATGGTTCGAACCGGAGCACCACGTGGTCGAGGCGGTCGCCCCATTCTTCATGGGCCGCTTCGCGCAGATGCGCTGGGCCCTCCTCACACCCCTGCGCAGCATCCGCTGGACCGGCAAAGTGCTCGAATGCGGCCCTGGCGCCGTGCGAGGGGATGCGCCTCCGCCGGATGCGGGCGAGGCCCTCTGGCTCACCTATTACCGTCACACCTTCAACCCGGCGCGTCTGAACCTCGCGCACATGCGCCGCGAGATGCCGCGCCGCTACTGGCCCAACCTGCCCGAGTCACCCCTCATCGACACGCTGGCGCGCGAGGCACCGGCGCGCAGTGCCACGATGATCGACGCGGCGCCGACCATCCCGGCACGCCGCATTCCCGTCGCCGTGCAGGGTGGGCACGCCAAGGAGCTTGCCATGGCCACCCGCATTGACTTTCCGGCCCTGCCCGACGATCCGGAGCAGGCCCTTCGCATCCTGCACGAGGCCACCGATCACTGCCGGGAATGCCCCATCGGTGCCCACGCCACACAGTCGGTGTTCGGCGAAGGACCGGTGCGAGCCGCCGTGATGGTGGTCGGCGAGCAGCCCGGCGACCAGGAAGATCTGCAGGGACGGCCCTTCGTCGGCCCCGCAGGGCGCCTGTTCGACCAGGCTGTCGCCGACCTGGGCTGGTCTCGCGAAGCGCTCTACGTGACCAATGCCGTCAAGCACTTCAAGTTCGAGCTGCGCGGCAAGCGGCGCATGCACAAGACGCCGGGCCAGCGCGAGGTCGCGGCCTGCCTGCACTGGCTGGACAGCGAGATCGATCAGGTGCGCCCGCGCGCCCTCGTCGCCCTGGGCGGCACCGCGGCACGCGCCCTGCTCGGGCGGCCCGTGGCCGTGACGCGCGAACGGGGCCAGTGGCACACCGATGCGCGGGGACTGCCGGTACTCGTCACGCTGCACCCTTCGGCGCTGTTGCGAGGCGACCCCCAGGAACGCGAGTCGGCCTATGCGCAATGGCTCGACGACCTGGCCCACGCCGGCGAGCACCTGGGGCGGCCCCGCCCACCGCCTCAGAAGCGATAGGCGTAGCGCAGCCTGTAGAAGTTCTCGCCCGGGTTCGGCTTGCGGATGCTCGCGTTCGAAAAGTGCTGAAAGCGCAAGGAGATCTCGTGCTCGCCGCGCGCACCGAAGGTGCGGCCGATGCCCAGCTGCTCGGTGAACTGGAAGAGCGTGCTGAAACGCCGGTCCGGCGTCTCGTACTGTTCATTCATCTGCGTGATGCCGATACCTGCCTCGGCGAACCAGGGTGAAGCGCCCTCGTCGAAGCGGAAGCGCCAGAGCGCGATCGCGCCGAGCTGCGTGAAGTTGTTGTGGCTGGTGCGATCAGGCGAGGGTGCACGCCACTGGCTCACGAACAGGTCCGCGTACGAGGTGACCGCCGTGCCCCATAACCGGCGCTCCGAACCCCAGGGCAGGATCACGCCGAGCGTGAGCGAGTTGGTCGCGGTGTTGTTGTGCGGCGCGCGACCGGCGTCGACGTAAAGGGTTGTCTTGCGGTCCTCGACGGCCTGCGCCGAGAGGGAAAGCGCCAGGAGTGCCGTGGTGAGCAGGACGGCGCGCGGTGCGGTGTTGTTGTTTGGCATCTTGAGGGGGACTTGCGACAAAAAAAACGGGCAAGCACCACTGCCAAATGGGCAGCAGCGAAAAAGGCCGGAAAAACAGTCGCAAATCTTCGCTCAAAACACTCGAAGGCGTTGTCACATCGCGGTGAAGGCCTACACGCAGCCGCCTTTGCCCGAGGGAGCGGGCCGCGCTGGTGTGCCGCGGGCGAAGCAGTGTTGCGCGCGAGGCACCGGCCAGGGTCAGGGACGCTCCGGAACCAGCCTCAGCAGCGTGATCTCCGAAGGTGCGCCGAAGCGCTTGGGCGGGCCCCAGTAGCCCGTGCCGCGGCTGGTGTAGACCCACATCTCCTGCAGCCGATGGAGCCCCGCGGTGAAGGGCTGCTGCAAGGGCACGAACAGGTTCCACGGGAAGAACTGACCGCCGTGCGTGTGGCCCGAGATTTGCAGGTGATAGCCGGCCTCCGCCGCCGCAGGCGCCGTGCGCGGCTGGTGCGCCAGCAGCAGCCGGGTGTGCACCAGTGGCGGTGCACCGTCCAGCGCGCCCTCCGGGTCGCTCGCATGGGCCGCATCGAAATGGGCCGCGGTGTAGTCGGTCACGCCCGCCACGACCAGGGCACTGTCGAGCACCTCCTCATCGGTTTGCGCACCCTTCACGTTGCGCGTCTGCAGCACCACGTGCTCATTGAGCAGCACGCGCAAGCCCAGGCGCCGCAACTCGTCGATCCACGCGTGGGCGCCCGCGTAGTACTCGTGGTTGCCTGTCACCACGAAGGTGCCGTGGCGCGCCCGCAGCCCGGCCAGCGGTGCCACGTGCTCACGCAGCTCGGCCACCGTCCCGTCGACCAGGTCGCCGGTGATCGCGACCATGTCGGCGCCCAGCGAATTGACCGCCTCGACGATGCGCTGAATGTAACCACGCCGGATGGTCGGCCCGACGTGGATGTCGCTGAGCTGCGCGATGGTGAAGCCCTCGAGACCGGCCGGCAGATCCCGGATCGGCACCTCGACGCGCACCACGCCGGCGACGCGCCGTGCATTGAAGAAGCCGATCAGCGTGACCAGGGTCGCCACGAAGGGAACCGCGGCGGCGCTCCAGGAATGCACGCGAGGCCAGTCGACGGGCCAGCCGCCGGCGAGGGCGAGCAGCCAGCCCAGCAAGAGGCCGGCATCGCGCACCAGCGTGAGGACGAACATCGAGGAGAACCAGCCCATGCTCAACAGGCCCAACCACTTCCACCCGTCCGCCAGGGGCCGCCGGCGTCCCCTGCGCTGGCCGACGAAGGGCAGCGGCATGGTGGCGGCCGACAGCAGCAGCGCGGCGAGCAGCAACCACGCCCAGCCCATGCCCCCTGAGGCGAGCGCCGGCAGCAGCCGCAGGCCGATGTAGGCATGCAGCAGCGTGGTCAGAAGGGTCAGGGGACGAAGCGGCATCGGAGCCTTGCACGGTAACGCAATCGCGCGCCCCGCATATGAAAGCGCCGAGCGCCCGCTTCAAGGTGCGCAAGGCGCGTGCCAGCCAAGATGCCCGCGTCAGTGGATCGCGAAGGCGCCGGGCACCGGCCGCTCCGCGGTCGACGGGATGGGGATGGGCGGGAGCTGCAGCGCTCCCACCGGTGCTCACTCACGAATGCGCGCTCATGTCGGTGCCCGGCGGCCACAGGAAAAGGGCCCGGGTCGGGGCGCCGGCGTGCACCTCGATGGCCTGTTTGAGCGTCTGGTCGGCCAGCGTGGCTTCCACCTCGTAGCGGCCCGGGTCCAGGCGCGCCACCATGAACGGACCATCGGCGGTCACGTGCGACAGCACCGCGCGGCCCGATGCATCGCGCACTGTCACGGCCACGTTGGCCGCGAAGTCCGAACGGCTGCCGTGCTTGATCGCGAACTCGAAAGTGGCGGGCCAGCGCGGTGCCACGGTTTGCATCAACGTGGCTTCGTCGCTGCTGATGCCGCCACTCATGTACTCGATGCCGTTGACCATGTGGATGGGGGGGTTGTAGGCTGCATGCGCCGAGAGCGCACCCACCAGCGATGCAACGCCGATGGCCAGTGCGGCCACGGGCCGCCGTGAAATACGAAGGGTGTTCATAGCCGTGTCCTTGTTCGCGTTGGGGAAGAGGGACGAAGCGTTCGTCCCACGCCCGAACTGTGAGTGGACAGGCTTAGAAGAAGCTGAAATTCGGGCCGGTCGGCTCAGTCGCGGCTGCGCATTGCCGCCTGCTGCTCGGGCCACAGGCGCCCGGCATTGGCAAAGTCAACGTTGGAGGGCCAGACGAAGGTGGCTCGCGAGCCCACGCCGTTGAACACCACCAGCGGCTGCCTCAAGGTCACTCCGGACAGCGTCGCTTCGATCTCATAGGCACCGGGATCGAGCCGTGCCAGGAAATAGGGGGCCGTGGCCACGGCTTCCATGACGGGGCGGCCCGTGTAGCGCTCCCGCACCAGCACCTGGATGTCCGATGGCATGGGGCCGACCTTGGCGCGGTGGACCGTGAATTCCAGGGTGGCTGCCCAGCGCGGTGACACCATGCGCATGAAGGCGGCCTCGTCGCTGCTGGTTCCGCCGCACATGTACTCGATCCCCTGCGCCATGCGGATCGGCGGGTTGGTCAGCGCCTGCGCTGGCGTGCAGGCTGCCCAGATCATGGCCGCTGCCAATGCCGCCGTGGGCCCTCCGAAACGGATCGGTGTCATCGCTGCTGTCCTCGCTCCAAAAAATCGGCGTCAAACCGCCGGAATTTTCCTTAGCAAGAGTCGGGCTAGCTATAGCGTTTCACCCAATGCGCAGACAGACGGAGACTGCGTTCGCGAGTCTGGCGCGCGATTTTTCACGGCAGGTGAAAGGTGCCTGGCCTTTCGCGCCGCTCTCCCACTGTCGCGCGCGCTTCAGACAGACCTCAGACGTCGATGTTGGCGGCGCGCAGCGCGTTCTGCTCGATGAACTCGCGCCGCGGCTCGACTTCGTCGCCCATCAGCATGGTGAACACCCGGTCGGCCTCGATCGCGTCGTCGATCTGCACCTTGAGCAGGCGCCGCACGTTCGGGTCCATGGTGGTTTCCCACAGCTGCTCGGGGTTCATCTCGCCCAGGCCCTTGTAGCGCTGGCGCGAGGTTGCGTTCTCGGCCTGGCCGATCAACCAGCGCATGGCTTCGCGGAAGTCGCCGACTTTTTCCTCCTTGGCCTTCTCGCCCTCGCCGCGACGCACCACGGCGCCTTCGCCCAGCAGGTTGTGAAAAGTCTTGGCGGCCTCGGCCAGGGCCGCGTAGTCAGCGCCGTGCACGAAGTCCTGTGTGATCACGCTGCTCTTGATGTTGCCGTGGTGGCGGCGGCTGATGCGCAGGAGCGGCTTGTCGGTGCGGGCGTCGAACTCGCTGGCCACCTCGGCCGGCACGCCGGTGCTGGCGAGTTCGCGCAGCTTGGCCTGCAGTGCCACGGCCGAGGCCTCGGCCGCGGCGGTGGTGTCCAGGTCCAGGTTCACGCCGTCCGCGATGGCACGCAGTGCCTCGGCATCGAGAAAGCTGCCCAGGCGCGCGATCACGGCCTCGGCGAGCTGATGCTTGCGCGCGAGCTCAGCCAGCGTGTCGCCACTGAGCGTACTGGGCTTGTCGCCGCCGGTCTGGATACTGGCGTCCTTGAGTGCCACCTTCAGCAGGAAAGCATCGAGCGCCGGTCCGTCCTTGAGGTACTGCTCCTCCTTGCCGACCTTTACCTTGTAGAGCGGGGGCTGCGCGATGTAGATGTGGCCGCGCTCGACCAACTCGGGCATTTGCCGATAGAAGAAGGTCAGGAGCAGCGTTCGGATGTGGGCGCCGTCCACGTCGGCATCGGTCATGATGATGATGCGGTGGTAGCGCAGCTTGGCGACGTTGAAGTCGTCGGCACCGCCGCCGGCGGTCGTCGCGCCCGCGCGGCCGATGCCGGTGCCAAGGGCGGTGATCATGGTCAGGATCTCGTTGCTGGTCAGCAGCTTCTCGTAGCGGGCCTTTTCCACGTTCAGGATCTTGCCGCGCAGCGGCAGGATGGCCTGGAACTTCCGGTCGCGGCCCTGCTTGGCAGAGCCGCCAGCGGAATCGCCCTCCACCAGGTAGACCTCGCACAGCGCCGGGTCCTTCTCCTGGCAGTCGGCCAGCTTGCCGGGCAAGCCCATCCCGTCGAGCACGCCCTTGCGGCGCGTCATTTCGCGAGCCTTGCGGGCGGCCTCTCGGGCGCGCGCGGCCTCGACGATCTTGCCGCAGATGATCTTGGCGTCATTGGGACGCTCCTGCAGGTAGTCGCTGAGAAGGCGGCCGACGATGTCCTCGACCGGCGCGCGCACCTCGCTGGACACCAGCTTGTCCTTGGTCTGGCTGGAGAATTTGGGCTCGGGCACCTTCACGCTCAGCACACAGCACAGGCCTTCGCGCATGTCGTCGCCGGTGACCTCGACCTTGGCCTTCTTGGCGAGCTCGTTCTCCTCGATGTACTTGTTGATCACCCGCGTCATCGCCGCGCGCAGGCCGGTGAGGTGGGTGCCGCCGTCACGCTGGGGGATGTTGTTGGTGAAGCACAGCACCTGCTCGTTGTAGCCGCTGTTCCACTGCATCGCGACCTCGACGCCGATGTGCGTGCCCGGGATGCCGCCGTAGGTATCGGCCGGGCGCTCCCCGACCGCATAGAACACGTTGGGATGCAGGACCGTCTTGCCCTTGTTGATGAACTCGACGAAGCCTTTGACGCCGCCGGCGCCGGAGAAGTCGTCTTCCTTGCCGGTGCGCTCATCCAGCAGGCGGATGCGCACGCCGTTGTTGAGGAAACTGAGTTCGCGCAGACGCTTGCTCAGGATCTCGTAGTGGAAATCGGCGTTTTCCTTGAAGATCTCGGTGTCGGGCAGGAAGTGCACCTCGGTACCGCGCTTCTCGGTTTCGCCCGTCACCTTCATGGGCGAGACCTCAACGCCATTGACCGTCTCCACGATACGGTTCTGCACGAAGCCCTTGCTGAACTCCAGCACGTGCACCTTGCCCTCGCGCCGCACGGTGAGGCGCAGCATCTTGGACAGCGCGTTCACGCAGCTCACACCCACGCCGTGCAGGCCACCGGAAACCTTGTAGCTGTTCTGGTTGAACTTGCCGCCGGCATGCAGTTCGGTCAGCGCGATCTCGGCCGCCGAGCGCTTGGGCTCGTGCTTGTCGTCCATCTTGACGCCGGTCGGAATGCCACGACCGTTATCGACCACCGAGATCGAGTTGTCGGTGTGGATGGTAACGACGATGTCGTCGCAATGGCCGGCCAGCGCCTCGTCGATGGAGTTGTCGACCACCTCGAACACCAGATGGTGCAGGCCCGTGCCGTCGGAGGTGTCGCCGATGTACATGCCGGGGCGCTTGCGCACCGCCTCCAGCCCCTCGAGGATCGTGATCGACCCTTCGCCGTAGCTGTCCGCAGCGGGCGGCGTGACTTCGATGGGGATCGCGTTGTCGATTTCGGGGGTATAGACGGGCTCGGTGTGCGGTGTGTCCGGCTTGTTGGCTTCGCTCATCAGGATCTTTCAGTCTCGGGAACCGGGTTTTCTGTTGTCTCTTGAAAGACCAAGCCCGCGGAATGCCGCGGGCGGTCTCGCATCTCCCTGAGGCGCAACGTCAGATGCGCATCGGCATGACGACGTACTTGAAGGAGGTGTTCTCGGGGATGGTCATCAGCACCGAGCTGTTGGAATCGGCCAGGTCCAGCTTCACCATGTCCTGGCTCATGTTGGCCAGCGCATCGATCAGGTAGCTGACGTTGAAGCCGATCTCGATGGTATCGCCACCGTAGTCGATGTCGAGTTCATCCTGCGCTTCTTCCTGCTCTGCATTGTTGGAAGCGATGCGCAGCGTGCCGGGCTCGATGTTGAGGCGCACGCCCTTGAACTTCTCGCTGGTGAGGATCGCGGTGCGCTGCAGGCTGGCCAGCAGCGGCGCTCGACCCAGCGTCACCGTGTTCTTGTGGTTCTTGGGGATCACGCGGTTGTAGTCGGGGAACTTGCCTTCGACCAGCTTGGTGACGAATTCCATGCCCTCGAAAGCGAACTTGGCCTGGTTGTTCGCGAACTGCATCTCTATCGCGCCCTCGGCGTCGGACAGCAGGCGCTGCATTTCCAGCACCGTCTTGCGCGGCAGGATGACTTCCTGGCGCGGCACTTCCACGTCCAGCGTGGCCGAGGCAAAGGCCAGCCGATGGCCATCGGTGGCGACCAGGCTCAGCTGCTTGCCTTCGGCGACGAAGAGGATGCCGTTCAGGTAGTAGCGGATGTCGTGCACCGCCATCGCAAAGGACACTTGGCTGAGCAGGTCCTTGAGCGCCTTCTGCGGCACGCTGAACACCGGCCCGAAGTTGGCCGACTCCTGCACGAGCGGGAAGTCCTCGGCCGGCAGCGATTGAAGCGTGAACCGGCTCTTGCCGCCCTTGAGCACCAGCTTGTTCGCGTTGGATTCGAGGCTCACCGTCTGGTCGGCCGGCATGGTGCGCAGGATGTCGATCAACTTGCGCGCACCCACGGTGGTGGTGAAGTTGCCTTCGTCGCCGCCGAGCTCCGCATGGGTGCGGATCTGGATTTCCAGGTCGCTGGTGGTGAGTTGCAGGCGGGAGCCGGTCTTGCGGATCAGCACGTTGGCCAGGATGGGCAGGGTGTGGCGTCGCTCGACGATGCCCGCGACCGACTGCAGCGCGGCGAGGACTTTGTCCTGGGTAGCCTTCAAAACGATCATGCTTACCTCTTCCTTTATTTCTTTAATTCAAATTAGTAGTAGTAGATAAGGGACGCAACCCGCTGTGGACAGAGTGATTTTCCGCTTTTGCGACAGGCACTTGTCGTGGCCGGTTGGCTGTGCGCAGGCGCGCTTCGGTGCTGTCGCTCCGAAACGGATAACTTTAGGACACGCGCCTCGCCTGTGGACAAGCCTTCGCTTGTGCCGAAACTTTCCCCAGAGTTGTCCTTTGACAGGGCTTCGTGAATCTGCGATGACAGCCCTCCATCAACCCTTGAGGGTCTGTTCCAGCACGTGCAACTGCTGGTTGAGTTCGGTGAGCTGCTGACGTTCGCTTGAGATCTTGCGTACCGCGTGCAGCACGGTCGTGTGGTCCCGGCCGCCGAAGAGCTCGCCGATCTCGGGCAGGCTCTTCTGGGTCAATTCCTTGGCCAGGTACATCGCGATCTGGCGCGGCCGGGCGATCGAGGCGGGACGCTTCTTCGAATACATGTCGGCGACCTTGATCTTGTAGTAGTCAGCGACCGTCTTCTGGATGTTCTCGACCGAGATCTGCCGGTTCTGGATCGACAGCAGGTCACGCAGCGCCTCGCGCGCCAGGGCGATCGAGATCTCCTTCTGGTTGAAGCGGGAGTACGCCAGGATCTTGCGCAGCGCGCCCTCGAGCTCGCGCACATTGGAGCGCACGTTCTTGGCCACGAAAAAGGCCACTTCCTCCGGCATCTCGGCGCCTTCGGCCCGGGCCTTGTTGATCAGGATCGCCACACGCATCTCGAGCTCGGGCGGCTCGATCGCCACGGTCAGCCCGGAATCGAAGCGCGAGACCAACCGTTCGTGGATGTCCGCCAGCCCCTTGGGATAGGTGTCGCTCGTCATGACGATGTGCGACTTTTTGGCCAGCAACGCCTCGAAGGCGTTGAAGAATTCCTCCTGCGTCCGGTCCTTGTTGGCGAAGAACTGGACGTCGTCGATCAGCAGCAGATCGAGAGAGTGGTAGCGTTCCTTGAACTCGTCGAAAGTCTTGCGCTGATAGGCTTTGACCACATCCGAGACGAACTGCTCGGCGTGGATGTAGAGAACTTTGGCGTCCTGGCGGTCCGACAGGAGGCGGTTACCCACGGCATGCATCAGATGGGTCTTGCCCAGGCCGACGCCGCCGTAGATGAACAACGGGTTGTAGAGATGGCCCGGCGTGCTGGCGACGTGCATGGCGGCGGCGCGCGCCATCCGGTTGGCAGTGCCTTCGACAAGGGTCTCGAAGGTCAGTGCGGCGTTCAGCCGGTTCTTGAACGCGCCGCCGGGCGGATCGTCATTGGGGCCGGCGACGTCGCGTGGCACGTCGGTCTCGGCGACCAGGGCCATGGAGACAGGCCGGGCAACAATCTCCCGAGGAGCAAGCGCTAACTCGATGATGACCGGCTGGCCGTATAACTTCTCGGCCATGGCTGCAATCTTGCCGGCATACTGGGCTCGGATCCAGTCCAGCTTGAAGCGGTTGGCCACAAAGACGGTGACCCTGGACAGATCGTCCGCGACCTTGGCGGTCAGCGGCTTGATCCAGGTGTTGAATTGCTGCTCGGACAGCTCCTGCGCGAGCTGGTCGACGCAGGCCTGCCAAAGACTGTCTCCGATGCCTTCACTCGGCATGGAGGCGCAGAAGGGTGAAATGTCCCTCGTTCATTTTCGTTTTGACTTGTGGATAGTCGCCCTTGGGGTGGGCCGGTGATTCTAACTTGTCAAAACCTTATCCACACGGTTTTCCAGGCCCGGCGGCCGCGCGCCCGCACGAACCGCGATTGTTGTGTGGCCGAATATTTGCGATAATCGCGGGTTTCCCTGAAAGCCTCTTTGTGTGTTTCGGGGTATCAGAGAGCCAACAGAGCCAGAGTCCGCTAGCCCGCAAGCGCTGAGCCGCTCGGGCCCACCAGGAAATCCATCATGAAACGCACCTACCAAGCCTCCAAGACCCGTCGTGCCCGTACCCACGGCTTTCTGGTCCGCATGAAAACCCGCGGCGGCCGCGCCGTCATCAACGCGCGCCGCGCCAAGGGCCGCAAGCGCCTTTCCGTCTAAGGGCATTTCGCCGGCGCCGTTGCCAGTCCTCCCGCTGCCGCCGTCCTCTGCCGCCGGCGCTTCGCGGTTGGCCTCCATGCAGCGGCTCCAGACCCGCGCGCAGTTCCAGGCTGTTCTCGCAGGTGCCACCGTGGCGCGCACCGCCCACTTTGCCTTGCACCGCTGCGCGCTGGACGCGCAGGCCGGTGCGGTATCGCTGTTCGCGACGCAGGCTCTGTGGGTCGGTGCCATGGTGCCCAAGCGCTGGGCGCGCCGGGCGGTTACCCGCAGTGCCATCAAGCGCCAGATCTACCGCATGAGCGCCGACGCCGCGGCTTCGTTGCCGATAGCCGCGTACGTGGTGCGCCTGCGTGCGGCTTTCGATCGCAAGGAATTCCGGAGCGCGACCTCCGAGCGGCTCACGGCTGCCGTTCGTGCCGAGCTTTGGCAGCTGTTGGAGCGCGCCTCGACGGCGCGCGCATCATGAAGGCGCTATTGATCGGCTTGGTGAAAGCCTACCGCCTGTTGCTGAGCCCCTGGCTCGGCCAGTCCTGCCGCTTCGAGCCCACGTGCTCGGTCTACGCCATCGAGGCGCTGGAGCGCCACGGTGCGGCGGCCGGCGGCTATCTCACCCTGCGCCGTCTCGCACGCTGTCAACCCTGGTGCCAGGGCGGGCACGATCCCGTTCCTCCCAAGGAAGAGCATCGGGCCCGTCGCGCGAGTGCGCTGTTCTCTTCCCTGTTCTCCGACGACAAGAAGTCTTCTTCATGAACGATATTCGCCGCACCATCCTGTGGGTGGTCTTTGGTTTCTCGCTCGTACTGCTGTGGGACCAATGGCAGGTCTACAACGGCCGCAATCCCACCTTTCTGCCGTCGACCAAGCCGCCTGCGACGGCGAATGCACCGGCACCCGCGGCTGGCGGCGCGGCATCGAGCGCGGTGCCGCAGGCCAGTAGCACGCCGGCCGCGGCGAGCGGTGCCGGCGCCGTTCCGGACGGCAAGACGGCGGCACCGACAGCAAGCGAACGCGTGGTCGTCACGACCGACGTGCTCAAGCTGACCTTCGACACCGAAGGCGGCTCGCTGATCCAGAGTGAGTTCATCCAGCACGATGACCTGACCGAGAAGGACAAGCCGTTCATCCTGCTCGACCAGAGCCCGAACCGTTATTACGTGGCCCAGACCGGCTTGATCGGCGGTAACTTCCCCACGCACAAGACGCCGATGCATTTCACCGGCGAGCGCGCCTTGAAGGATGGTGCCAACGAGCTGGTGCTTCGCTTCGAGTCGGTCGATCTGGGTGGCGTCAAGCTGGTCAAGACTTGGACGCTCAAGCGCGGCGCCTATGACATGGCCGTGCGCCACGAGATCGTCAACACGGGGGCAGCGCCGGTCTCGCCCCAGCTGTACTTGCAGATCGTGCGCGATGGCAACAAGCCCCCCGGCGAGTCCTCCTTCTATTCCACTTTCACCGGCCCAGCGGTCTACACCGAGGCCAAGAAGTACCAGAAGATCGAGTTCAAGGACATCGAGAACAACAAGGCCGATTTCGTCAAGGAATCGCCCAACGGGTATGTCGCGATGGTCCAGCACTACTTTGCCAGTGCCTGGCTGCTGAAAGACGGCATCCAGCGCGACCTGTTCGCGCGCAAGGTCGACAACAACCTTTACGCGGTCGGCATGATCACCCCGGCCGGGGCGGTGGCGCCGGGCACGGCCAAGGCGATCGACGCCGAGTTCTTCGTCGGACCACAGGCCGAGAAGACGCTGGAGGCGGTCGCGCCGGGCCTCGAGCTGGTCAAGGACTACGGCATCTTCACCATCATTTCCAAACCGCTGTACTGGCTGCTCGACAAGCTGCACGGCATCTTGGGGAACTGGGGCTGGGCCATCGTGGCGCTGGTGGTTCTGCTGAAGGCCGCCTTCTACTGGCTCAATGCCAAGGCCTACGCCAGCATGGCCAAGATGAAGGCGATCAATCCGAAGATCATGGAAATGCGCGAGCGGCTCAAGGAAAAGCCGCAGGAGATGCAGCAGGAGATGATGCGCATCTATCGCGAGGAGAAGGTCAATCCGATGGGCGGCTGCTTCCCGATCCTGATCCAGATCCCCGTGTTCATCGCGCTGTACTGGGTGCTGCTGTCCTCGGTCGAGATGCGCCATGCGCCCTGGATCGGCTGGATCAAGGATCTGTCGGCGCCGGACCCCTGGTTCATCCTGCCGATCGTGATGACCGCGACTTCGCTGTTCCAGACCTGGCTCAACCCGACGCCGCCGGACCCCATGCAGGCCAAGCTGATGTGGATCATGCCGCTCGCCTTCAGCGTGATGTTCATCTTCTTCCCCGCCGGCCTGGTGCTGTACTGGATCACCAACAACGTGCTGTCGATCGCGCAGCAGTGGTTCATCAACAAGCGCCTGGGCGTGCTCGGCAAATAGCGGCCGAGCGCACGCCTTCTTGATCAAGGGCCGCAGAATGCGGCCCTTCTCTTTATTGAAGCATCATCGATTCCATGCTGGCCCGTTCCACCGATCCCATCGTTGCCATCGCCACGGCGGCCGGCCGCGGCGCGGTCGGGATCGTGCGGTTGTCCGGCGCGCGGCTGGCGCCCTTGCTCGACGCCATCTTCGGTCGCAGCCTGCGCCCTCGAGAAGCCACCTACCTGCCCTTTCGCGACGCGGCCGGTGGCGCCATCGACCAGGGCCTGGCCATCCACTTTCCCGCGCCCCATTCCTACACGGGCGAAGACGTGCTTGAGCTCCAGGCGCACGGCGGACCGGTCGTGCTCCAGTTGCTGCTGGCGCGCTGCCTGGAAGCGGCTGCTGAGAAGGACGCCATCTCGGGCCGGCCGCGGCTGCCCGGCTTGCGCGTGGCCGAGCCGGGCGAGTTCAGTCAGCGGGCCTTCCTGAACGGGAAAATCGACCTCGCGCAGGCCGAGGCCATCGCCGACCTGATCGATGCCAGCACGGAGGCGGCAGCGCGCAGTGCGGGCCGTTCGCTCTCGGGCGCGTTCTCGCACGAAATCCATGCGCTGCGCGATGCCTTGATTCACCTGCGCATGCTGGTAGAGGCCACGCTGGATTTTCCGGAAGAGGAGATCGACTTTCTGCAGAAGGCCGATGCACAGGGGCAGCTCGTCGCCTTGCAGATGCGGCTGGATGGGGTCAGGCAGCGCGCCAGGCAGGGCGCACTGCTGCGCGAGGGGATCAAGGTCGTGATCGCCGGTCAGCCCAATGCGGGCAAGAGTTCCTTGCTCAATGCCTTGGCGGGAGCCGAACTTGCCATCGTGAGCCCCGTTCCGGGCACCACTCGCGACGTGGTCTCGCAAACCATCCAGATCCAGGGTGTGCCCCTGCACGTGGTCGACACCGCCGGCCTTCGCGACAGCGCCGACTTGGTGGAACAGATCGGGGTGGCGCGGGCCTGGGACCAGATCGAAGCCGCTGATGCTGTCCTGTTTCTGCACGACCTTACGCGGACGGGGGGTGCCGAATACGCCGAAGCCGATGCCGAGATTCTGCGCCTGCTGAGCGAGAAGCTGCCCTCCAGCGTGCCGGTGCTGGATGTCTGGAGCAAGCAGGACGCCGCCCCTTCGGAGGCACCCGAGGTCGGCATCACCCTTTCCGCGCGGACGGGCTTCGGCATCGAAGCACTCAGGCAACGACTGCTCGAGATCGCCGGCTGGCAGGCCGTACCGGACGGCCTCTACCTGGCGCGGGCGCGCCACGTCGACGCGCTGTCACGGGTCGCCGAGCATCTGGCGTTGGCCGACGAGCATCTGGCGGCGCGGGAGCAATCCCTTGATCTGCTGGCCGAGGAGTTGCGCCTGGCCCAGAACGCACTGAATGAGATCACCGGTGAGTTCGGCGCCGACGACCTGCTGGGCGTGATTTTTTCCCGGTTTTGTATCGGAAAGTAGACGTTTAGCGTTAAATTTCGTGACTTCTGTCACTGCAAATTGTCGCGATGGTCCATACTCGGCGCCGCACGCACAGCAGCAGGGAAGTCGCCATGTCCACGAGCATCCAGGAACTTTGCCGCGCCGTCGCACAGAACACGAGCTACGACGCCTTCGCGCCCGCTTTCAATGCCCAGCAATGGGAAACCCTCGGGAGCTATTTGCAGGCCTTCGACCTGTCCGCGGGCCAGGTGCTGATCGACCAGGGCGCGCACGACAGGACGCTCTTTTTCATCGAGCGTGGCGCGCTCAGCGTGCATATGCTCGGCAGCCAGGGGCAGATGCGGCTCGCCATCCTCAATCCCGGCTCGGTGGTGGGCGAAGGTGCCTTCTTCTCCCGTCTGCCCCGCTCCGCCAACGTGGTTGCCACCGGCGCGGCCCGGGTCTGGCGCCTGACGGCGATCCGCTTTGCCGAGATGTCGAACCGGCAACCCAGCTTGGCGCTGGAACTGTCGATGGCGCTGGGTGCGGTCATTGCGAAGAGAATGGTCAACAAGCCCAAACGCGTGGCAGTGACCTGAGGCCTTCGGCTTGACGCCGGGCGCGGCGGGCCCGCCTGCCGCGCCGCTGATCATGCAAGCGTCGAGTCGGAGGAACTCCAGAGATGGTTGTGTTGTGCGCGTCATGCCAGGCGGAGAACCGCCATGGCGCCAAGTTTTGCAGGAACTGCGGCCACAGGCTGGTCTCCGCGGCGCACGGTTCGGCCGGCTCGATCGAGCGGCAGCCGCCCGGCAATAGCTGGCCGGCCACGGATGCCCTGGCCTTGCCCGAGGGATCGCCGCCCCCACCGGCCCCCGAGGGATCCGTGCCGGTTGACGAGGCGACAAGCCAGATGCCGCCGCTACTGCCTGCCGCGGCGTCTTCTTCCGACGTGGCTTCCAGGCCGTCACGGCCTGCGCCGCTTCCGCCGTCGCCCCCGGTGTCCAAGTCCAAGGCGACAACGCGGCCTGCAGCGCTCGCCTCCCCGCCTGCGGTATCGCCGGCGTCACGACGAACCGGCACGATATGGGGAGTGCTGGGGCTGCTCGCCGTGGTGGTGGCCGGCGGGGCTTGGTATGCCTTCGGCGGTCCCGCCGTCCCTGCCCCGTTGGCGGCACAAACCGGCGCGGTAGGAGGACCGGTAGCGATCGCACCGCCGACACCTGCGCCGGAGGCGCCACCCCTGCCGCCGGCACCCCCGCCGACGCCAACACCGTCGCCTGTCTCCGCAACACCGGTGCCGCCGCCTGCAGTGCCTGCGCCCGCTGCGAAGGTCGATGAGCCGCCGCCCGTGAAGGCGACACTGCGGCCACCCGCGGCCAAAGCAGCGGTCCGGAAGGAAGCAGTTGTCACATCCGCACCTGCGCCGACACCCAGACCTCGCAAGTCCCCTGCGCCCGCCGCTCCGCAGCCAGCCCCTGAGCCGGCCCCCGTCGTGGCCGTCGCACCGCCGCCCGCGCCGCCGGCTCCGCCCACGCCGGAAGCCGCATGTGCCGGCCAGAGCTTCTTCGCTCGGGCGCGTTGTATGGCCGCGCAGTGCGCCAAGCCCGAGAACGGGGCGCTGGCTCAATGCGAAGCGGTACGGCGCCAGCAGCAGATCGACGAAGAGAAGCGCAACCCGAGCCAGCTCGATTGAGCCTTGCCCGGGCCGGAATCAGTCTGACGGGGCTAGCCTGCTCCGGAGTTCACAGTTTCTCAGCCCTTCTGCAGCAATTCGACCGCCATGGCGAGCGCAGCGGGCTTGCCCGACAGGACCAGCGTGTCGCCGTCGGCCAGCACGGTGTCCTCGCGCGCTTCTTCGGCTTTGCCGTTGCGCCGCCGCAGGCTGGCGACCCGCACGCCCACTGCCTCCAACGCCAGGCGATCGAGCGGCTGGCCCGTTGCGCGCGCATCCGCGGTGAGCGTGAAGCTGTTGAGCCGCTCGTGGTCCAGCTCGCCGGCCTTGTCGTCGTCCGCGCCGTGAAAGTAGCCGCGCAGGAGGTTGTAACGCGCATCACGCTGTTCCTGCACGACCCGGATCACCCGGCGCATCGGCACGCCGACCAGCGCCAGGGCATGGCTGGCGAGCATCAACGAACCCTCGATCGCCTCAGGCACCACCTCGGTCGCGCCGGCGCTCTGCAGTTTCTCCAGGTCGAGATCGTCCTTGGTCCGCACGATCACCGGCACTTGCGGCGCGTGTGCACGCGTGTTGGCCAGCACCTTGAGCGCGCCCGGGACGTCCAGGTAGGTCACGACCACCGCGCTCGCGCGCGCGAGGCCGGCCGCCATCAGGGCCTGCAGACGGGCCGCGTCGCCGAAGACCACCGAGTCGCCGGCGGCTGCTGCCTGGTGCACTCGGTCCGGGTCCAGGTCCAGTGCGAGGTAAGGGATCCCTTCCCGTTCCAGCATCCGGGCAAGGTTCTGGCCGCAGCGCCCATAGCCGCAGATGATCACGTGCTTCGCGGTGTTGATGGTCTTGCGCGCGATCGACGTCATCTGCAGCGACTGCTGCAGCCAATCGCTGGCCACCAGCCGGCGCACGATGCGGTTGCTGTACATCACGATGAAGGGCGTGGCCATCATCGACAGCACCATCGAGGCAAGCACCGGGTTCGCCAGCCATTCCGGAAGCAATTCCCGCCCCTGAGCCAGGCTCAGGAGCACGAAGCCGAACTCGCCGGCCTGCGCCAGGTACAGGCCGGTGCGCAGAGACACGCCGGCCGTCGCGCCCAGGAGCCGCGCCAGCACAGAGACCAGCATCAGCTTGAAGGCCAACGGCAGCACCAGAAGCACCCCCACCAGCGCCCAGCGATCCACCACGATGTGCCAGTCGAGCGACATGCCGATCGTGATGAAAAACAGCCCCAGCAGCACGTCGTGGAATGGCCGGATATCGCTCTCGACCTGGTGCTTGAATTCGGTCTCCGACACCAGCATGCCGGCGACGAAGGCCCCGAGCGCCAGGCTCAAGCCCGCCAGCTCCGTCAACCATGCCAGGCCCAGCGTGACCAACAGCAGGTTGAGCATGAACAACTCTTCGCTGCGTCGGCGTGCGACCAGGGTGAGCCACCAGCGCATGACGCGCGGGCCGCCATAGAGCAGTACGCCTACCAGAAAACTCGCCTTCAGCACCGCGATGCCCAGCGCCTTCAGCAAGGTTTCCGGCGGCGCACCCAGCGCCGGGATCAGCACCAGCAGAGGCACCACGGCCAGATCCTGAAACAGCAGCACGCCGATCACCCGCTTGCCGTGCTCGCTTTCCAGTTCCAGCCGTTCGGCCATGAGCTTGATCACGATGGCGGTGCTGCTCATCGTCAGGGCGCCCGAGAGCGCGAGGGCCGTCTGCCAGCCCAGCTGCCATTCGGGCGGCAGCCAGGAGGCCAGCAGCAGGCTGCCGGCGGTCGCCATCGCCATGGTCAGCGCCACCTGCAGCAGGCCAAGGCCGAACACGTGCTTGCGCATGGCGCGCAGCTTCGGCAGGCTGAACTCCAGCCCGATCACGAACATGAGGAAGACCACCCCGAACTCGCCGAGGTGCCGGATGCCCTCCACGTTCTGGGCAAAGGCCAGGGCGTGTGGGCCGATCAGTACGCCCGCTCCCAGGTAACCCAACATCGGCGGAAGGCGCAGGTACCGGCAGGCGACGACGCCGACCACTGCGGCCAGCAGGTACATCAGCGTCAGGTCGAGCGAGGACATGGCGCGATGCTACTGAATGCAGCCCTCGGCGCGGCCTGCCGATTCGCGGCCGATAAAATTCCGCGATGAGTTCCAGCCCCGTTCCAATCCTCGCGACCTCCGCCGACGCGATGCTCGCGCGGGCCCGCACCACCTTCGACATCGAAGCGGCGGCCGTTCTCGGCCTCAAGCAGCGCATCGGCGCCAGCTTCGTCGAGGCGGTCCAGAAGATCCTCGGCGTGCGCGGGCGCGTGGTGGTCATGGGCATGGGCAAGAGCGGCCACGTGGGACGCAAGATCGCTGCCACCCTGGCGTCGACCGGCACGCCCGCGATGTTCGTCCACCCGGCCGAGGCCAGCCACGGCGACCTCGGAATGATCAAGGCCGTCGACCTGGTGCTGGCCGTTTCCAACAGCGGCGAAGTCGACGAACTGACCGTCATCCTGCCCGTCGTCAAGCGCTTGGGCGTTCCCCTTATTGCGATCACCGGTGGCGCCGAGTCCACGCTGGCACGCCACGCCGACGTCGTCCTCGACAGCGGTGTCGAAAAGGAAGCCTGCCCGCTCAACCTGGCGCCCACCGCGAGCACCACTGCGCAGATGGCGATGGGCGATGCGCTGGCCGTCGCCCTGCTCGACGCGCGCGGCTTCGGAACCGAGGACTTCGCGCGGTCACATCCGGGCGGCGCCCTGGGCCGCAAGCTGCTCACCCATGTCAGCGACGTGATGCGTTCGGGCGACGCCGTGCCAAGCGTGCGGCCGGATGCCAGCTTCAGCGCGCTGATGCGCGAGATGAGCGCCAAGGGTATGGGCGCTGCGGCCGTGGTGGAGCGCGAAGGCCGGCCCATCGGCATCTTTACCGACGGCGATCTGCGCCGCCAGATCGAAACCGGCGCCGATCTGCGCGCGCTCACGGCGGCCGAGGTGATGCATCCCGCCCCGCGCACGCTGCGCGCGGACGCGCTGGCGGTCGAGGCGGCCGAACTGATGGAGCAACACCGGATCACCAGCGTGCTGGTGGTCGACGCGAATGGCGTGCTGATCGGCGCCCTCAGCATCAACGACCTGATGCGCGCGAAGGTCATCTGATGTCCCTCGCATTCGATGTGCAGACCCTGCTGGCCGCGCAGGACATCCGCGTTGCCTTCTTCGACGTGGACGGCGTGCTCACCGACGGCGGTGTTTACTTCAGCGAGCACGGCGAAACCCTCAAGCGTTTCAACATCCTCGATGGTTATGGCATCAAGCTGTTGCGCCTGGCAGGTATCACGCCCGCGGTGGTCACCGGCCGCGACTCGAAGCCCTTGCGTTTTCGCCTGCAGGCGTTAGGCGTCGACCACGTGCGCTACGGGACCGAAGACAAGCTGCCGGCCGCCGAGGCCATCCTTGCGCAACTGGGGCTGACGTGGGCACAGGCCGCCGCCATCGGCGACGACTGGCCGGACCTGCCCGTGCTCACCCGCGTCGCCTTGGCGGCAGCGCCGGCCAACGCGCATGCGGAGGTGCGGGCCGTGGCCCACCATGTGACCTCGGCGCGCGGAGGCGAAGGGGCGGCGCGCGAATTCTGCGACCTGCTGCTGACCGCGGGCGGGCACTATCGAAGGCTTCTGGATATCGCGCGAGGCCCTTCGGCATGACGGCCAAGAGGGTCTGGAATCTGCTGCGGGATGGCTTCGACCGGGTGACGATCTACCTGCCGATCATCGTCACGCTCGTCTTGGCGCTCGGCACCTATTGGCTGGTGCGCAACGCGCCGAAGTTGCTCGAGCCTGTACCCAAGGAGGCGCCCAAGCACGAGCCGGACTTCTTCATGCGTGGCTTCGTGATCAAGAACTTTCTGCCGAGCGGCGATCTGCGCAGCGAACTGTTCGGCACCGAAGGCCGGCACTATCCGGACACCGACACCATCGAGGTCGACCAGGTCCGCCTGCGATCGGTCTCCCCCGAGGGCCTGGTCACGCGCGCCACCGCCAATCGCGGCGTCTCGAATGCCGACGGCAGCGAGATTCAGCTCTTCGGCAACGCAATCGTGGTGCGCGAGGCCTCGACCTCGGCGAACGGCAAGGCCAATCCCCGCCTGGAGTTTCGCGGCGAGTTCCTGCACGCGTTCCTCGACACCGAGCGCGTGAAGTCGCACAAGCCGGTCACGCTGATTCGCGGCTCGGACCAGTTCACCGCCGACACCCTGGACTACGACAACCTGACCGGCGTGGCCCATTTGCAGGGCCGCGTGCGCGGCTTGCTGATGCCGTCCACGCCGGGGGCGAGGCGTTGAAGCCGCTGGTCTTCATCACCGGTGCGTCCAGCGGCATCGGCCAGGCGCTCGCGGCGCGCTTCCACGAAGCCGGCTACCGGCTGGCGCTGAGCGCGCGGCGCACCGCCGACATCGAGGCCTGGGTGGCCGCCCGCGGCATCGGGGCAGACGAGGCCCAGGTCTATGGCGCCGACGTGGCCCGGATCGACAGCATCGTGGCGGCGGGTGCGGCCTGCATCGAGCGCCAGGGCGTCCCGGATGTGGTGATCGCCAATGCCGGCATCAGCGTCGGCATCGACACCGAGGATCGAGGCGACCTCGATGTGTTTGTCGAGACGCTGGCCATCAACAATGTCGGGCTGGCCGCCACCTTCCATCCTTTCGTCGCGGCGATGCGACAGCGCGGCGGCGGGCGGCTGGTCGGCATCGGCAGCGTCGCTGCCATCCGGGGGCTGCCGGGCCACGGGGCGTACTGCGCGAGCAAGGCCGGCGTCGTGGCCTATTGCGAAAGCCTTCGCTGTGAGCTGCGAGGCAGTGGCGTCAAGGTGGTCACGTTGTGCCCGGGCTACATCGACACGCCACTCACCCGGGGCAATCGCTATGGCATGCCCTTCCTGATGCGAGCGGAGGATTTTGCCGAGCGCGCCTTCCGTGCCATCGAGTCCGGCACCAGCTATCGCGTGATCCCGTGGCAGATGGGCGTGGTGGCCAAGCTCCTGCGCCTGCTGCCCAACATCGTGTTCGACCGGGCTGTCCAGGGGCGCGGCCGGAAGAAGCGGCGCAACGAATAGCCGCTTGCGCTGCTCGCGGTTGCGAGCGCCCACAAAAAAGGCTCCCGAAGGAGCCTTTTCTTATGGCATCGGCGATGCCTGCGGGGGATCAGTAGCCGCTGTTATTGCCACCGCCGCCATAGCCGCCGCGGCCACCACCACGCGGGCCGGCGCCATAGGGGCTGCGGAAACCGCCATCGCCACCGCCACCACCACCACCGTAGCCACCACGGCCACCGCCGCCACCACCACCACCGTAGCCGCCACGGCCACCGCCGCCGCCGCCGCCGCCACCACCGTAGCCGCCGCCGCCACCGCCGCCATAGCCACCGCCGCCGTAACCACCGCTACGCGGGGGGCGGGCTTCCATCGGACGGGCCTCATTCACGACGACGCTACGGCCGCCCATGTCTTGCCCGTTCATGCCCTTGATAGCGGCCTGCGCTTCCGCGTCGCTGCCCATTTCCACAAAGCCGAAACCCTTGGAACGGGGGGGGCTGGAATCGCGCTCCATCATGACCTTCGCGCTGGTCACCGTGCCGAATTGGCTGAACGCATGTTCGAGATCGCCGTCGCGTGCCGAATAGGGCAGGTTGCCGACGTACAGTTTGTTGCCCATGAAGGGACTCCTATAAACACATGGAAAAAGCGATGGAGTCCCGGGAGCACCACCCACGAAGGCTCGCTGGGCCGCGCGAAACTGACCGATCACCGAATTGCCACTCCCCCAGATTGAAGCGAGGCTCGTGCATTATGGGTGAAATGCCTCCAGCGCAAGTAGGAATTTGCCCGCAAGGATCGGGGCCCCGCAAATAATTTGAAAGTTGGTGCACGCTCACTAAGCGAGCCCCCGCGGGGCTACAATCCGCTGGTCATTGGGGAGTAGCCGCCTTCCATCGCGAGAAGGGTGTGCGTCAACAGACTTGTCCGGCTTCGTGCGGGACATGGCGCAGACAGTGTTCCACCTGGCGAGACCTTTGACCGTGCAACTTCGGGTGTGGCCGAAGGTGTTGCACGGTCAATTGCGTTCTCTTCGGCCCAAGGAATCACATTCTCATGGAAGCTTTTCTCGTTGCGACCGGCGTGGTCGCACTCGCCGAAATGGGCGACAAGACCCAGTTGCTCTCGCTTGTGCTCGCGGCGCGCTTTCGCCGGCCCTGGCCGATCGTGCTGGGTATCTTCGCGGCCACCGTCGTCAACCATGCGCTCGCCGGCGCGGTCGGCAACTGGGTCACGCACACGCTGGGTCCCGATGTGCTGCGCTGGATCCTCGGCGGCTCCTTCATCGCGATGGCGCTGTGGATGTTGATCCCCGACAAGCTCGATGACGACGAGCTTCCCAAGGCTTCGCGCTTCGGTGTGTTCGGCACCACGCTCCTTGCGTTCTTCCTGGCCGAGATGGGCGACAAGACGCAGATCGCGACGGTCATGCTGGCCGCGCGTTACGTCGATGCCTATGCCTGGGTCGTGTTCGGCACCACGTTGGGCATGATGCTGGCGAATGCGCCGGTGGTGTGGCTGGGCGAGCGCATCGTCAAGCGCGTTCCCATCAAGTTAGTGCATGGCATCTCGGCCGCCTTGTTCCTGGTGTTGGGTGCAGGCGCGTTGATAGGCTGGTCTTGACCGGCATATACTCGCCGCACGCGCCGATTTGCTCCAGCTTGCGGGCGCTTAACAAATGCTGCTAAAGACGGATGCCCGACCCGGCTCGTTTTTGGCGAGGCCGGGTTTTTCTTTTCCATGTCTCTGGTTGTCTCTTCGCAGTCCATGTCCTTTGCCGGGCCGTTGCCGCTGAGCAGCGGCGCGTCGATTTCCGACTACAGCCTTGCCTACGAGACCTACGGCACGCTAAACAAGCAGCGCAGCAACGCGGTGCTGGTGTGCCATGCGCTGAATGCCTCGCACCACGTGGCCGGTGTCTATGCAGGCCAGGAAAAGTCCGAGGGTTGGTGGGACAACATGATCGGCCCCGGCAAGCCGGTCGATACCGACCGCTTCTTCGTGATCGGCGTCAACAACCTCGGCTCCTGCTTCGGCTCCACGGGCCCGATGCACGCCAATCCCGCAACCGGACGCATCTACGGGGCGGACTTCCCGGTCGTGACGGTCGAGGACTGGGTGCGCGCGCAGGCCGCCTTGCTCGACCGGCTGGGCATCGACACGCTCGCCGCCGTGATGGGCGGCAGCCTGGGCGGCATGCAGGCCCTGTCCTGGACGCTGCAGTACCCCGAGCGCGTGCACCATGCGGTCGTGATCGCCAGCGCGCCCAGCCTGACGGCGCAGAACATCGCTTTCAACGAGGTGGCGCGGCGCGCCATCGTGACGGACCCGGACTTCAACGGCGGCCACTTCTACGAGCATGGTGTGGTGCCCAAGCGGGGCCTGCGCATCGCCCGCATGATCGGCCACATTACCTACCAGAGCGACGACCTGATGAACGAGAAGTTCGGGCGCGCCTTGCGCAGTGCCGTCGGAGGCGACCGGGCAGGCACCGACTTCCTGTATTCGACGCAGGAGGTCGAGTTCCAGATCGAAAGCTATCTGCGCTACAACGGCGACAAGTTCAGCGAGTACTTCGACGCCAACACCTACCTGCTGATCACGCGCGCGCTCGATTATTTCGATCCCGCGCGCGCGCATGGCGGCGACCTGCGTGCCGCTTTGGCGCGTGCCGCCGCCCGCTTCCTGATCGTGAGCTTCACCACCGACTGGCGTTTCGCACCGGCGCGCAGCCGCGAGATCGTGAAGGCACTGCTCGACAACCGCCGCAGCGTGAGCTACGCGGAGATCGACGCCCCGCACGGCCACGACGCCTTCCTGCTGGACGACGTGCGCTACATGAGCGTGGTACGTTCCTACTTCGAGCGCATCGCGCAGCAAGAGGTTGCCTGATGAGCGACGTCGACACCCAGCGCCTGATCGCCCGCCTCGTGCCCGAGGGCTCGCGCGTGCTCGACCTCGGCTGCGGCGATGGCGCCTTGCTCGATCTGCTGCAGCGCGAGCGCGGCTGCAGCGGCTACGGCGTCGAGATCGCGGACGGCAACGTCCTGCAATGCATCCGCCATGGCGTGGACGTGATCCAGCTCAACCTCGACGAAGGACTCGCGATGTTCGACGATGCCTCCTTCGACGTGGTCCTGCAGATCGATACGCTGCAGCACCTGCGCAACGCCGAGGTGATGCTGCGCGAGACGGCGCGCGTCGGCCGCATCGGCATCGTCGCCTTTCCCAACTTCGCGCATTGGCCCAATCGCATCAGCATCGCGCGCGGCCGAATGCCTGTGACGCGCAGTCTGCCCTACCAGTGGTACGACACGCCCAACATCCGCGTGGGCACTTTCAAGGATTTCGAGGTGCTCGCGCGCAAGAACCGCTTGCGTGTGCTGGATGCGTTCGGCCTGCAGAACGGCGCCGAGGTGCGATGGCTGCCGAACGCGCGCGCTGCCACGGCCGTGTTCAAGTTCGAGCGAGAGCGCTGAGCAGGATTCGAGCATTCGTCGCACGCGATGGCCTTCACCCTCGCATCGCCCCAGCACAGCGAGCTGCTGATCAAGAAGAGCCGCTTCATCGGGTGCGTGCAGCCCGTGGCCGATCGCACGGCGGCCGAGGCCGTCGTCGAAGGGCTGCGGCGCGCGCATCCCACCGCCGCGCATGTCTGCTGGGCGCTGATGGCCGGGGGCCAATCGGCCGCCAATGACGATGGCGAGCCCGGTGGCACCGCGGGCCGTCCCATGCTGGAGGTGCTGCGGCACCATGAACTCCAAGGCGCGCTCGCCACCGTGGTCCGCTATTTCGGCGGCGTCAAGCTGGGTGCCGGCGGGCTGATGCGCGCGTACACCGAATGCATAGCGCAGGCGCTGTCCGGCGCGACGCTGGTGCCCCAGGTGCGGCAATGCCGGCTGTACTGCGCCGTGCCCTACGCGCTCGAAGGCTTCGTGCGTCGCGAAGTCGCTGCGATCGGCGCCACGCTCGAAGAGGTACAGCACGAAAGCCTCGTCCGGTTCTCGCTGTCCCTGCCCGAGGCCGCGGCAGCGGGATTCATCGCGCGCATCGACGATGCTGCACAAGGTCGCGCCGTCTGGCAGAGAGGCTGATCCGGCGTTGGCGAGTCGTGCAAAGCCCCTGGAGAGTAGGCCTCGAGCGAGCGCCATCGAAGGCCAAGCGAAGTCGAAAGTTCAAAGGAAACGGGTGTAAGACGTAACTGGTTACGCTTCTTGCGCAATGAAGTGCCGAGAGCCTGAAGGGCGTTCTTACGATGCTCCTTTTTGAGGAGCTTCCCATTGGCAACACAGTCCCCCTTCTTCGGCAAGCGTGAACGCGACGCCGATTCCCTCACCTCTCGTCCCGCGCCGCTGATGGGTTCCGGAACCAATCTCTCGGGCACGCCGGTCACGCCGTCGGGTCTGTCTGCGCAAACGTCGAGTGCGGCGGCAAAGGAAGGCGGCAGCAAACTCACCGTCGGCCCCAACATCAAGCTCAAGGGCGTCGAAATCACGGACTGCGACACGCTCGTGGTCGAAGGCCTGGTCGAGGCGACGATGGACTCGCGCGTGATGCAGATCGCCGAGCAGGGCGCCTTCAAAGGCTCGGCCGAGATCGACATCGCGGAGATCCGCGGACTGTTCGACGGCAGTCTCACGGTGCGCGAAAAGCTCGTCATCCATTCCACCGGCAAGGTCACCGGCAAGATCCGCTACGGCAAGATCGTGATCGAGGAAGGCGGCCAACTCTCCGGCGAGATCACTTTCGGCACCTCGGCCGGCAGCAGCAGCGCCACCAAGCCCGCGCTGCAGGCCGCAGCCTGAGGCCGCGCAGGCTCGCTCAGGCGAGCCGCTGGATCAAGGCACCGGCCGCGGCCGGTGCCTTTTCTTTTGCGCCGTTGATGAAGTAGATGTAGACCTCGCGAGTGGTCTTCTTGCCTTTCGCGCCCTGCTCGACATAGGGCAAGGTCTCGGGCAGGCCGCCCGCGGTCCAGGTCTTGCACGCGGCGGCCCAGGCGTCCAGCGCCTGGGGTGCATACCCCGCTTTCTGCTTCGCATCGCTCATCATCAGCCGCGCATAGACGAAGTCGGCCGTCAGGTCGGCGAAGGAAGGAAACTTGTCGGCATCGGTGAAGACCGTGGCCGACCGGTACTTGCGCGCCAGCGCCAGATAGGCCGGTGTCATGAAGCTGGGATGCCGCACGTCCAGCACGTGGCGCAGCGTGCGACTGCCCTCCTTCTTCGGCAGCAGCGACAGGAAGGCCTCGAAGTCCTCGGGATCGAAGGCCTTCGTCGGCATGAACTGCCACACGATCGGGCCGAGCTTGTCGCCCAACTCGGTGATGCCGCTTTCGACGAAGCGCGCGATCGATTCGCCGGCCGTCGACAGCTGCTTGCGGTTGGTCGCGAAACGCGAAGCCTTGAGTGAGAACACGAAGTCCTCCGGCGTTTCGTCGTGCCACTTCTTGAAGGTCGGCGGCTTGAAGCTGCTGTAGTAGGTGCCATTGACCTCGATCGCGGTCACCTGGCGACTGGCGTAATGCAGTTCCTGGCTGTGCGGCAGTCCGGCGGGATAGAAGTTGTCGCGCCAGGGCTCATAGGTCCAGCCGCCGACGCCGACCCGCACGCGCTTGTGTTTGTTCTTCCCGTTGCTGCTGCTCAAGATCTGCCCCCGATCCGGTTGCCACTTCGAAGCCGGCAGAGATTAGCCCAAAGGCCTGCGGTCTGCGCGGCATGCGCCCATAATCCGCGGGATCCCTCGCCAGTTCCGTCACGCGGAGAACCCCATGAACGCTCCCCTGCATCGCGAAATGCCCGCCGGCCTGCTCGATCCGGCGCGCGCCCTGTCCGACGTCACCGCGAAGTGGGACCAGGACATCGTCCACCAGCTCACCGACTACATCACCATTCCCGCCAAGTCGCCTGGCTTCGACCAGGACTGGGTCAGGAACGGTTACCTCGACACCGTGCTGCGCAATGCGGCGAGCTGGGTCGACGCGCAGAAGGTCGAAGGGCTGAAGCTCGAGATCGTGCGACTCGAGGGCCGCACGCCGGTGCTCTTCTTCGAGGTGCCGGCCACCGGGACCGACATGAAGGAGACCGTGCTGATGTACGGCCACCTCGACAAGCAGCCCGAGTTCACGGGCTGGCGCAGCGACCTCGGCCCGTGGACCCCCAAGTACGAGGACGGCCTGCTCTATGGCCGCGGCGGCGCCGACGACGGCTACGCGGTGTATGCAAGCGTCGCTGCGCTGCAGGCGCTCAAGGCGCAGGGCGCGGCGCATCCCCGCGTGGTCGGGCTGATCGAGACTTGCGAGGAATCGGGCTCCTACGACCTGCTGCCCTACATCGATGTACTTCGTCCGCGTCTTGGCGAAGTGGGGCTCGTGGTCTGCCTCGATTCCGGCGCCGGCAACTATGACCAACTGTGGCTCACCACCTCCCTGCGCGGCATGGCGAGCGGGACGCTGAAGGTCGAGATCCTCACGGAAGGCGTGCACTCCGGCGATGCCTCGGGCCTGGTGCCCTCGAGCTTCCGCATCATGCGCCAGGTGCTCGATCGGCTGGAAGATTCGAAGACCGGGCGACTGCTGCCCGAGAGCTTCCACTGTGAAATCCCCGCCGACAGGCTGGTCCAGGCGCAGGCCACGGCCGCCATCCTCGGCGACGAGGTCTACAAGCGTTTCCCCTGGGCCCACTACGACTGCGGCGGCGCGACCACCTTCGCGTTGCCGACCACCAGCGATCCGGTGGAGGCGCTGATCAACCGCACCTGGCGGCCCACGCTCTCCGTCACGGGTGCGGAAGGCTTTCCCGCGCTGAAGGACGCCGGCAACGTGCTGCGCCCCTATACCGCCTTCAAGCTCTCGCTGCGCCTGCCGCCGCTGGTCGACGCCGACCAGGCCGTGCAGCGGCTCAAGACCCTGCTCGAGGACAACGCGCCCTACCAGGCCAAGGTCACCTTCGAGAGCCACGGCGGCGCCACCGGCTGGAACGCGCCTTCCACCGCGCCCTGGTTCGAGCGCGCGCTCAATGCCGCTTCCCAGGCGCACTTCGGCGCGGGCTGCGGCTACATCGGCCAGGGCGGCACCATCCCGCTGATGAGCATGCTGAGCGCGGGCTTCCCGAAGGCGCAGATGATGGTCTGCGGCGTGCTCGGCCCCAAGAGCAATGCGCACGGCCCCAACGAGTTCCTTCACGTGCCCTATGCGAAGAAGCTCACCGCGGCCGTGGCCGAGGTGATCGCGGCCTTGCCGGCCGCGCACGCCGCGGGCGCCTGACGGTGAGCCTGGCCGACGTGCCCTTGCGCACGCCGGACGGCGAAACGCTGGCCCTCCACGAATGGCCGCTCGCGCCGGGCGATGCCGCGCGCGCCGTCGTCGTGCTGGTGCATGGCATCGGCGAGCATGCGGGCCGATACGCGCACGTCGCGGCGCGCCTCAACGACTGGGGCTTCGCGGCTCGCGCCGCGGATCACTACGGGCACGGCGCATCCACCGGCCCGCGCGGCGGCTTGCCCAGCGTCATGCGACTGGTCGACGACCTGGCGCTTGTCGTGGACGACACGCGCCGCCGGTTCGAGAGCCTGCCGCTGGTCCTCCTGGGCCACAGCCTCGGCGGACTGGTCTCTGCCAGTTTCGTGGCACGCGCCGTCCGTCCCGTCGATGCGCTGGTGATGTCTTCGCCGGCCCTGGACCCCGGGCTCAGCCTGTTCCATCAAGGCCTGATCGCCGGATTGTCACGTGTGGCGCCGACGGTGCGCGTCGGCAATGGCCTGGACGAACGCTATCTCTCGCATGATCCGTCCGTTGTGCGTGCCTACCGCGACGACCCGCTGTGCCATGACCGCATCGGTGCACGGCTGGCCCGCTTCCTGGCCGACGAGGGTGCGGTCGTGCAGTCCGCTGCGCCGAATTGGCGGGTGCCCACGTTGCTGATCTACGCGGGCGACGATCGCTTGGTGAAGCCCGAGGGCAGTCGCCGCTTCGCCGAGGCTGCGCCGGTCACGGTCTTGAGTGCCACCTGCTTTCCGGCGCTCTACCACGAGATCTTCAACGAGCTGGACGCGCTGCCCGTTTTCGACACGCTCGGGCGCTGGCTCGACGACCGCTTTGCGCCTTAGACGGCTGCGGCGCGCGCGCGCGAGCGCCGCGCCAGCCACAGCAGACCTGCACCGGTCAGCAGCACCGGGACCAGCGAGCCGATGTTCAACAGCTGCCAGCCCTGCGTCGTGACCAGCACGCCCGAGGCGAAGGAAGTCAGGGCCAGCGTCGCGAACACGCAGAAGTTGAGCGCGCCCTGCGCGCGGTCCTTCTCTTCGGCCGTGTAGGCCGAGAGCGAGAGCGTGGTGCTGCCGGTGAACAGGAAATTCCAACCCACGCCCAACAGGAACAGCGCGACCAGGAAGTGATGCAAATCCACGCCCGCGAGGGCCACGGCGATGCAGCCCAGGTTGAGCACCAGACCCGCCCCCATCACCGGCAGCGCGCCGAAGCGGCGGATCAAGTGGCCAGTGAAGAAGCCCGGCGCGAACATGCCGATCACATGCCACTCGAGGACCAGCGCCACGTCATTGAAAGGCAGGCTGCACACCTGCATCGCGATCGGCGTCGCCGCCATGAGCAGGTTCATCACGCCGAAGCCCAGCGCACCGGCCAGCGCTGCGACGATGAAGACCGGCTGGCGCGCAATCTCGCCCAGCGGCCGTCCGGCGTCCACCGCATGCCTCGCGGCGGGGGCCGGAAATTCGATGAAGTGCATCAACACCATGGCCACCAGAGCGACCGCGGCCAGCGCCATGTACACGCCAGCGAAGGGCACCGCAAACCAGTTGCGCGTCAGCGCCGCCAGGTTCGGGCCGGCGACCGCGCCGATGAGCCCGCCGGCCATCACCAGGGAAACCGCCTTCTCGCGCCAGGCCGGCGCGGCCAGTTCTGCGGCGGCAAAGCGATAGAGGCTGGCATTCGCGTTGTAGTAGCCGGCCACCAGCGTCGCGGCGCACAGCAGCCAGAAGTCTTGCCGGAGGGCGGCCTGCGCGCACACCAGGGCGGACCCCAATGCCACGGCCAGCCCGATCTGGAAAGAGCGGCGGCGCCCGAAGCGCTGCTGCGCGCGCGCGACCAACCCGGTGGACAGCGCACCGCCGACCACGTAGCCCATCACGGGCAGCGTGGCCATCCAGCCGCGTGGCGCGAGCGCCAGACCGACCAGACCGTTGATCGCGATGAAGGCGACGTTGTTGGTCAGGAACAGGCCCTGGCAGGCCGCCAGCAGCCAGAGATGGCGGTTCATCGAGGAGCTCTAACCCTTCTGCAGCAGGCTGGACAGCGAACCGAGCAGTTCGTCCCGATTGCCCAGGCCCTCGGAGGGCGCCTGACCGCGGGGCGTGAGCTGGTCGATCAGCGTGGGCAGCAGCGCGGCCAGCATCGGCAGCAGCGCGCCGGCGTGGACGCCCAGCTTCTGCGAAAGGTGGGAGATCACGTCGCCACCCAGCACGTCCTGCAACTGGCCGCCCGAGATCGGCGCGTTCTGACCCGAGCCGATCCACGAGCCGATCACATCACCCATGCCGGCTTGCTCGAACTTCGAAATCAGTCCGCCGAGCCCGCCCACCTCGCCGTTGTTGGCGAGCAGGCCCCCGAGCGCGCCGGCGAGATTGCCGAGGTCACCGAGGCTGCCTGACGGTGCTTGCTGCTGCGCCTGAACACCGCCGAGCACTTGTCCGAGTACCGAATCGAGCAATCCCATGATGGAGTCCTGAAGTGAGGGGATGGGAACGAGCCGACTGCTGCGTCAGCCGCGGCGGGCGCGTGAAGAAAGGGCATTCTGATCACGTTGACGTCAACAGCGCAAGCGCAGCCAATGCGGCAGTTTCGGCGCGCAGCACGCGCGGGCCGAGTGTGCGAGGGGCAAAGCCGCGGGCGATCGCCTCGCGCTCCTCGGCGGCGCCGAGGCCACCCTCGGGGCCGCTGAGCACGCAGGCCCCGTGCAGCTTCGTGGCGTCGGAGGCATGGGATGCATCGGTGCGCAGTGCGTGCGCGCCGTCAGCCAGGCTCAGCACGAAGCGCTCGGCCTCCTCGATCGAGGGGGCGTCGATCCAGGTCGCGAAGGGGCGCACCGGATGCACCAGCGGCACGCGGTTGCGGCCGCACTGCTCGCAGGCCGAGACGGCGATCGCTTGCCAGTGCGCACGCTTCTTCTCGGCGCGCTCGCCCGCCAGGCGCAGCACACCGTGCGCGGTGATCAGCGGATGGATGCTGGCGACGCCGAGTTCGGTCGCTTTTTCCACCAGCCAATCCATGCGCTCGTTGGCGGGCATGCCCACTGCGAGGTGAACGGCGCGCGGCGCCTCTCGCTCGATCGCCGAATGCTGACCGACCCGGACCGTCACCTCGCTGCGGCCCATGCGCTCGATGGTGCCGTCCCATTCGCCGCCGCTGCCGTCGAACAGCGTGAGCCCATCGCCCGGCTGCATTCGCAGCACCTGCACATGGCGTGCGGCGCCTGCCGGCAGTGCCAGCGTACGCTGTGCCGCCAAGGGGGCGATGCAGTAAAAGCGCGGCCTCACACTCGCCCGTAAGCGAAGCCGGTGACCGGCTCGGTGCCCTCGATCTCGTCGATCGCGCGCAGGAGCGGTGCCAACTCACGGTAGCGACCGGCGGTGGCGCGGATGTAGGTGATGAAGCGCGGCGCGTCGGCCAGATAGCGCGGCTTGCCGTCGCGCAGCGTGAGCCGCGCGAAGATGCCGGCCACCTTGAGATGGCGCTGCAGGCCCATCCATTCGACCGCGCGATAGAAGGCACCGAAGTCCTCGTCCACCGGCAGCCCCGCCTTGCGCGCCTTTTCCCAATAGCGCACCGTGGCGTCGATCACGACTTCTTCGTCCCAGCTGAGGAAGGCATCGCGCATCAGGCTGGCGATGTCGTAGGTGATGGGGCCGTACACGGCGTCCTGGAAGTCCAGCACACCCAGTGCCGGGCCGCCGGTGATCATCAGGTTGCGCGGCATGAAGTCGCGATGCACGTAGACGCTGGGCGCAGCCAGGTTGTTCTCCACGATCACCTGGAAGCTGCGCTGCAGCCGATCGGCGAGTGGGCCTTCCACGCGCAGGCCCCGATGCCGGGCGACGTACCAGTCGGGAAACAGGGCGAGTTCACGCTCGAGCAGCGCGCGGTCGTAGGCGGGCAGGACGGCGGGCTTGGAGGCGAGCTGCCAGCGGACCAGGGCGTCGATCGCCTGGTCGTAAAGCGGGCGTGCGGCGGGGGGATCCATCGGGTCGATCACCTCCAGCATGGTCCGGTGGCCGAGGTCGTCGAGCAGCAGGAAGCCCTGCGCTTCGTCCCACTCGAGCACCTGTGGCACCACCAGCCCGGCCTCGCGCATCAGCCTGGCGACTCGGACGAACGGGGTGCTGTCTTCCCTGGCTGGCGGCGCATCCATGATGATGCGCGTGCCCGCCGGGCCGTTCGTGTCGACGCGGAAGTAGCGCCGGAAGCTGGCGTCGGCCGAAGCCGGGCGCACCGTTGCAGGATTCAACTGGTGGCGAGGCCCGACGGCGGCCAGCCATTGCGCGAAGGCGCGGGCGCGCTCCGGGTCGCTCCAGCTGATCGGGGGATTGGGCGTCGCGGCGCCGCTGTCCGGAGGCGAGGAGGCTGTCATGGATAATTGATTCTACAAATCTGCCCGGCGCGGATTCCCCAATTCCCAGCCATCCGGCGACCTTCCCCCAAGAGATCTCCTTTTGCGTACCGATGCCTGACCTGACCCGAGCTGACTGGCGCCGGTGCCGCCCGCCCCTGCCGTTGGCCGTGCTGACGCTCGCGCTGCTGCAAGCACAGGGGGCGTCGGCACAAGACACGGGCCTGGACGCGCCCATCACCCTCAAGCGGACGCCGCAGCTTCTGGAAACGATCCCGAAGGCGCAGCGCGGCGAACTGCCGAGCTTCGTCGACGGCGACCGCATATCCGGCCGCCCGGATCTCGAAACGGTGGTCGAGGGCCGAGCCTCGCTGCGCCGGGGCGACGTGGTGATCCATGCCGACCGGCTCGAGTACTACCAGCCCGAGGATCTGGCCAAGGCCACCGGCAACGTGCGGGTCAACCAGGCCGGCAACGTCTACGAAGGGCCCGAGCTGCAGCTCAAGCTCGAGACCTTCGAGGGCTTCTTCAACAACGCGCGCTATCAACTGCTGGCCTCCGGCGGACACGGCGACGCCGAGCGCATCGATTTCGTCGACAGCAATGTCTCCGTCGCCCGGCGCGGCACCTACACCACCTGCCGGCGCGAGGACTACCCCGGCTGGATGCCCGCCTGGATGCTCAGCGCCGCCACGCTGACCACCGACACCGAGGAAAACGTCGGCGTCGCGACCGATGCACGGCTGAGCTTCATGGGCATCAGCACGCCACCCTTTCCCTCGCTGAGCTTTCCGCTGGGCAACGAACGCAAGAGCGGCTTCCTGCCGCCGACCATCGGTGTCGGCAACCTCAACGGCGTGGACGTCACCGTCCCGTACTACTGGAACATCGCGCCGAATCGCGATGCGACTTTCTATCCGGAGCTGATGACCAAGCGTGGGCTCAACGTCGGCACCGAGTTCCGGTATCTGGAGAAGGAGTACAACGGCACGATCCGGCTGGACCTGATGGGCAGTGATCGCCTGGTGGGCGACCGCTACGACGAGAAGGTCGCCAACCAGATGCAGCAGTTGGCGAATGGCGAGATCGGCGTCGGCGACCTCGACCTGCGGCGTCCGAAATCGAGACGCTGGGGTCTTTGGGCCAACCATCAGCAGCAGTTCGACGCCAAGGCCCTCGGGCTCGACTCGCTGACGGCCAACATCGTCGTTAACCGCGTCAGCGACAACGACTACTGGCGCGATTTCACGCGCACGCCCTCGCTCACGCAGCGGCTGTTGTCGAACGACGCCTCGCTCAATTGGGGCAAGGGCGATTGGAGCGGCATGGTGCGTGCGCTCAAATACCAGACCCTCCAGTACGACCTGGCGCCGATCCTGCCGCCCTACGACCGGTTGCCGCAGATCACCGCCAACTACGACAAGTACGACTGGAAGGGTTTCGACGTCTCGCTCAAGACCGACTACTCGCGCTTCCGGGCCGACCCGGTGCAGCAGCGGCAGCCCAACGGTGAACGCGCCTTCGCGCAGGCGTCGATCAGCCGGCCTTTCCTCACGCCCGGCACCTACGTCATCCCCAAGCTGCAACTGCATGCGAGCAGCTACCAGTTCGAGGCGCCCCTCGCCAACGGCGCGACCTCCGCCAGCCGCACAGTGCCGACCTTCAGCCTCGACAGCGGCATGATCTTCGAGCGCGACGCCAACTACTTCGGCCGCTCCTTCCGCCAGACGCTGGAGCCGCGCGCTTTCTACGTCTACACGCCCTACCGCGATCAGAGCCTGCTGCCGAACTACGACTCGGCGGCCAACGATTTCAACTTCGCGACCGTCTACACCGAGAACGCCTTCTCCGGCCATGACCGCATTTCCGACAGCAACACGCTGACGGTGGGCGTGACCTCGCGCCTCATCGATCCCGACAGCGGCGCCGAGGCGGCGCGCTTCGGCATCGCGCAGCGGCTGCGCTTCAAGGACCAGCGCGTCACGCTGCCGGGCCTCCCACCGGTGACCGACCGCGTGAGCGACCTGCTGCTCGGCGCCCAGATCAACTGGACACCGCAGTGGAGCTTCGACGGCACGGTGCAGTACAACCCCGACGACCACAAGTCGACCCGAACCGCGCTGAGCGCGCGCTACAACCCGGGCCCCTACCGCAGCGTCTCGGCAGCCTATCGCTTCCAGGCCAACAGCACGCCGACCGTCAACGACGGGAACAAGTCGATCGATGTGAGCTGGCAGTGGCCGCTCAACGATCTCTGGGGCGACAAGGGCAAGGACCTCGGCCCCGGCCGCGGGCAGGGCGGCGGACGCTGGTATGCAGTGGGCCGTTTGAACTACAGCCTGCAAGACCGCAAGCTCACCGATGGCGTGCTGGGCGTCGAGTACGACGGCTGCTGCTGGATCGGCCGCATCGTGCTCGAGCGCCTCACCACGGGGCAGGCCACGCCGAACACGCGACTCATGTTCCAGATCGAGTTCGTCGGTTTCGCCGCCATCGGGTCCAGCCCCATGCGCACGCTCACCCAGAACATCCAGCGCTACCAGCCCCTGCGGCAGCCCTACCCGGCACCCAGCCGCTTCACCAACTACGACTGAGTTTCCTTGCCATGAACCACATCCGCTCCATCCTCACCCTGGCGTGCCTCGCGACGCTGGCCGCGGCGGCCGGTGCGCAGGGACTGGGCTCGCGCCCCGGCATCGGCATCACGGACATCATGCGCGCGGGCCCACGCCTGGCGCCGCCTGCGCCGCGCCCCGCCGCGCCGCCTGCACCGCCGGTGCAGCGCGCTGCCGAGTACATCGTGGCGCTGGTCAACTCGGAACCCATCACCAACACCGAAGTGCAGTCGCGGGTCGAGCGTCTGCTCAAGGAAAATGCCGAGGCGCAGCGCGTGCCGAGAGCGGAGCTGACGCGGCTGGTCCTCGAGCGCCTCATCTCGGAGCGCACGCAGTTGCAGGCCGCCAAGGACGCCGGCATCAAGGTCGACGAGGTGGCGATCGACCAGGCCGAGCAGACGGTGGCCCGCCAGAACCAGATCAGCCTGACCGAGCTGCGCAGCCGCGTTGCGGCCGAGGGCATTTCGCAGCAGGCCTTCCGCAACGACCTGCGCGACCAGCTGTATCTCACGCGCGTACGCGACCGTGAAGTCGAGAACAAGGTCAAGGTCAGCGACATCGAGGTCGACCAGTTCCTGCGCGAACAGCGCAACGGCGCGAACAATGCGATCGCGCCCGACATCAACCTCGCGCAGGTGCTGGTGGCGGTGCCCGAGACCGCCACCGAGGCGCAGATCGCCACTCTGCAGCAGCGCGCCCAGAGCATTGCACAGCGCGCGCGTGCCGGCGAAGACTTCGCCAAGCTGGCGCAGGAACTCTCCGATTCGCCTGACCGCGTCAATGGCGGCGCCCTGGGCATGCGCAGCGCCGACCGCTATCCCAGCCTGTTCGTCGAGGCGACGCAGTCGACTGCGGTCAACGGCATCGCCGGGCCGATCCGCTCGGGGGCCGGCTTCCACGTACTGAAGGTGCTGGCCAGGAGCCAGCCCGGCGCGGCCGATGCGGTGGTCACGCAGACCCAGGTGCGCCACATCCTGCTGCGCACCGATGCCAAGCGCACCACGGCCCAGGCCGTGGCCCAGCTGGCCGAGTTCAAGGACCGCATCCAACGAGGCACGGCCGACTTTGCCGGCCTGGCGCGCGACAACTCGCAGGATGCGAGCGCGAAGGAAGGCGGCGACCTCGGCTGGTCACGTCCCGGCCAGTTCGTGCCGGAGTTCGAGGAAGCGATGAACCGGCTCGCGCCCGGGCAGATCAGCGAACCGGTCGTGTCCCGCTTCGGTGTGCACCTGATCCAGGTCGTGGGGCGGCGCGACGCCAAGCTGAGCCAGTCCGAGCAGCGTGAAGTTGCGCGAGCGGCGCTGCGCGAAAAGAAACTCGAGGAGGCCTACGAGACCTGGGCGCAGGAACTGCGCGCGCGCGCCTACGTCGAGTATCGCGAAGCGCCCCAATCTTGATGGCAACGACGAGGCGCTGCGGCGGCCATCGGTGAAGCACGTTGCCCGCAAGCGCTTCGGCCAGCATTTCCTGTCCGACGCCGGCATCATCGACACCATCGTGCGAGAGATCGCGCCGCGGCCCGGCGACGCGATGGTCGAGATCGGTCCGGGCCTGGCGGCGCTCACCCAGCCCCTGGTCGAGCGGCTGGGTCGGCTGACCGTCATCGAGCTGGACCGCGATCTGGCGCTGCGGCTGCGCGCGCACGAGCACCTGGAGGTGATCGAGTCCGACGTGCTGAAGGTGGATTTCGCAGCGCTGGCGGCCCGGCTGGTCGCGCCGCCTGCGACGGGGCTGCGGGTGGTAGGCAACCTCCCCTACAACATCTCGACGCCCATCCTCTTCCACCTGCTCGGGTTCGCCCACCTGATCGCAGACCAGCATTTCATGCTGCAGAAGGAAGTCATCGATCGGATGACTGCGACGCCGGGCAGCGCTGCGTACGGCCGCCTGAGCGTGATGCTGCAGTGGCGCTATGCGATGGAGAATGTGCTGTTCGTTCCGCCGGAAAGCTTCGAGCCGCCACCGCGGGTGGACAGCGCGGTCGTGCGCATGGTGCCTTTGGCCAGTCCGCCGCCGGTCGATGCAGACCGGCTCGGTGAGGTCGTCCAGCTCGCGTTCAGCCAACGCCGCAAGCTGCTGCGCCACACGCTGGGCCGCTGGCTGGAACAGCGGGGCTTCAGCGGCCGCTTCGACACCCAACGGCGCGCCGAGGAAGTGCCGGTGGCCGAATACGTCGCCCTGGCGCAGGCCGTCGCGGGGGCTAGTCCGCTGAAACACTGAATTGGCTGGTACCGTCCACCCCGATACGGGCGCGCCGCGGCGTTGCAAATGCTCGCGATACCGACGGGTATTTCTGCGTTTTACGTCCCGCATCGGATCCCGTCTCGGGCGGCTTTCACCACCCATTTGAATATTTCAGCGGAATAGATGAACAAAAAGCCCGTCGAGGGACGGGCTTTCTCCGGAAAAAGACTGGTTATGCGGCCGCGAGCCAATAGCCCGCGTTGAAGGGGCTGCTCATGCGCAGCGCCAGGGGCGACACATCGGTCAGCTTGTCCGTCGGCATCTTTTCGGCCGTGGGGTCGCCGTTCTGGATCTCAATGCCGGGTGCCGACTCGTTGCCGCTAGCCTCGTTCGCCCGTTCTGCTTGGCTGGTGGATGCAGAACGGGCTACAGAAAAGAATAGAAGCACCGGAACGGGATCTTCCGATCGCCCCAGTAGTCGGCGGCGTCGCGGAAGATGTCGAGCAACTGCTCGCGCGCTTCCTTGTCAAACTTGGCGTTGGCAGGAATCTGCTCCAGCACGATGACGAAACCGGGCTGCGGGCCCGATTTGTGCAGGGGATCTGTCATGCAGTCGTACAGCGCGTCGAAGTTTTTGCCGAAGTGCTGCGGGAAGGTAAATTGCTGGGCGATCAGATCCAGCACATCCTGCTTGGTCTGGGCGTTGCCCAGGTTGGCATAGAGGAAGTGCTGTCCTGCCGCATGCGCCGCCTTCTGCAGATCGCTCACGCGAAATGCGCGAATCGACTGCACGATGTTGGGTCGCACGCCACGAAGCGTGGGGGTCATCTCCGCTGGTCTTTCCATGGTTGTGATAGTCATCTTTAACTCTGGGCGCCTGGGTGCGCAGCTCCAATCCAATTCATCGCTCATGGCACGATGCGCCTGAAACTCGCGTAGTGGTCTGCCGTATACCAGCAGGCCGAGGGCGTCGTGCGTTCGCCTCCGCAGACGATGCGCCGTGCGCCCCGGTCGCGCGAGCCAGGTGTCTCGACCGTGTACTCTCGATAGTGGCCGCGGCGCGCTTGCGGCAACAAGCGTTCGCGATTCCCGAACACTGAGCCGTCCTTTTCATACGGGAAGGGACCGCCGTTCAAGATGGCCCCATAAGTGCGCCGGCCCTGAACCGGCAATTCGGCCAACGCGATCGTTTCCGCCGCCGGTTGCCCGGCACGGGTGCCGAACCACTCACGCGCCTGGATTCCGGAAGAAAGTGCCGCCAGCAACAAGCCAGTAAGCGCAAACTTGGAAACCGGGGACATGATCGAGGCGTAAGCCGCCATGGAGCACCAGAAGGAAAAGAGCGAGGGGGCCGAATCGGGGTCAACCTTCGGGTTAACCCGCAAATTCAAGGCCGCAAGTGTGCCCTAGGGACGCCCAAATAGCAAGCGCCTGCCCAATCTTTGAGCAGGCGCCAGGTTCTTTGCGGCCCCCAAAAAGTTAGCGACTACTGTCGTCTGAGTGGCCTATCTTTCGGCGTTGGCGTCGGCCACCGTCAGGGCGGTCATGTTCACGATGCGGCGCACGGTGGCGCTGGCGGTGAGGATGTGCACCGGTTTGGCCGCACCGAGCAGCACCGGGCCGATCGCAATGTTTCCGCCGGCGGCCGTCTTGAGCAGGTTGTACGAAATGTTGGCGGCGTCGATGTTCGGAAATACCAATAGATTGGCATTGCCTGCGAGTGCGCTGTGCGGCATGACGGCGGCGCGTTGTCTGCCATCCAAAGCAACGTCCCCGTGCATTTCTCCGTCCACCTCCAACCACGGCGCCTGCTCGCGCAGCAACGCGAGCGTCTGGCGCATCTTGATGGCGCTGGGGTGGTCACTGGTGCCGAAGTTCGAGTGCGACAGCAGTGCAGCCTTGGGCTTGATGCCGAAGCGCATCATTTCCTCGGCGGCCATGGTGGTGATCTCGGCCAGTTCTTCAGGCGTCGGGTCGTAATTGACGTGGGTATCCACCAGGAACACCTGGCGGTCCGGCAACAGCAGGCCGTTCATGCACGCATAGATGGGCACGTCCTGCTTCGTGCTGGCGCAGCCGCCGGCGCGCTTGCCGATGACCTGGTCGATGTAGCGCAGGTGCAAGGCCGTCGTACCCCAGGTGCCGCAAATGAGCCCGTCAACATCGCCCTTGTGCAGCAGCATGGCGCCGATCAGCGTGAGGCGTCGCCGCATTTCGATCTTGGCGACCTGGACCGTGATGCCCTTGCGCTCGGTCATCCGGTGGTAGGTCTGCCAGAAGTCGCGGTAGCGATGGTCGAAATCGGTGTTGACGACGTCGTAGTCGAGTTCCTCCTTCAGCCGCAGCCCGAACTTCTCGATGCGCTGGGCGATGATCGCCGGGCGCCCGATCAGCGTTGGCCGCGCCAAGCCTTCGTCTACCACGATCTGCGCGGCGCGCAGCACGCGCTCTTCCTCGCCCTCGCTGTAAGCGACCCGCTTCTTCGGCGCTCGCTTGGCGGCGTCGAAGATCGGCTTCATCGTGGTGCCCGATGCGTAGACGAAGCTCTGCAGCTTGTCACGGTACGCATCCAGGTCGGCGATGGGCCGCAATGCAACGCCGCTCTCGGCCGCCGCCTTGGCGACCGCCGGCGCGATCTTCATCATCAGCCGGGGATCGAAGGGCTTGGGAATGAGGTAATCGGGTCCGAAGCTGAGCTTCTCGCCCACGTAGGCCGCCGCGACGCGCTCGCTCTGCTCGGCCTGCGCGAGTTCGGCAATCGCGTGCACTGCAGCGACCTCCATCTCGTCAGTAATGGTGGTGGCGCCGCAGTCCAGTGCGCCGCGGAAGATGTAGGGGAAGCACAGGACGTTGTTGACCTGGTTCGGATAGTCCGTCCGACCCGTGGCCATCACCACATCCTCGCGCACCGCCTTCGCATCCTCGGGCGTGATCTCGGGATTCGGGTTGGCCAGCGCAAAGATCACAGGCCTCGCTGCCATCTTGGCCACCATCGCGGGCTTGAGCACGCCGCCGGCCGACAGGCCGAGGAACACGTCGGCGCCTTCGATCACCTCTGCCAGCGTGCGCGCCTCCGTCTTCTGCATGAACTCGCGCTTGTCGTCGTCCATGAGTTCGGTGCGGCCCTCGTACACCACGCCCGCCAGATCTGTCACGTAGACGTTCTCGCGCTTCAGGCCGACTTTCAGCAGCAGGTTGAGGCACGCCAGCGCAGCGGCGCCGGCGCCCGAGGTGACCAGCTTGACCTGCGAGATGTCCTTGCCGACCACCTTCAAGCCGTTGAGCATGGCCGCTGCCACCGTGATGGCGGTGCCGTGCTGGTCATCGTGGAAGACCGGGATCTTCATGCGCTTGCGCAGTTCGCGCTCGACATAGAAGCAGTCCGGCGCCTTGATGTCTTCAAGATTGACGGCACCGAAGGTGGGCTCCAGCGCGGCGATCACCTCCACCAGCTTCGCCGGGTCCTTCTCGTCGATCTCGATGTCGAACACGTCGACGCCGGCGAACTTCTTGAACAGGACGCCCTTGCCTTCCATCACGGGCTTGGAGGCCAGCGGGCCGATGTCGCCCAGCCCCAGCACCGCGGTGCCGTTGCTGATCACCGCCACCAAGTTGCCGCGGGAGGTGTATTTGAAGGCGTTGACCGGATCCTTGACGATCTCTTCACAAGGCGCGGCTACCCCGGGCGAATAGGCCAGTGCCAGGTCACGTTGGTTGAGCATCTGCTTGGTCGCGGCAATCGCGACCTTGCCCGGAACCGGAAGCTCGTGGTATTCGAGAGCCGCCCGGCGCAACTCGGCGCGCTTGTCTTCGGGCGTGGGGATCGGGGAAGTCAGATCGGACATGTGCCTTGGCTCCGTGCAACGCTTCTTGTGAGGGGCGCCGATTGTAGACCTCGGTGGCACGGGCCTTGCCGCACGACCGTGCGGCCAAAAAGGCCCTGCGGCGCCAGGCCGATGTGGCAATATGCTCGGCTCCGAGAACAGGACGAGGAGCGACCATGGCGCTGATGGATTTCATCAAGAAGCAGTTCATCGACATCATCCAGTGGACCGAGACCGGTGACGGCACCTTGGCCTGGCGCTTCCCCATGGCCGAGATGGAAATCCAGAACGGCGCCTCGCTCACCGTACGCGAATCGCAGGTCGCGGTCTTCGTCAACGAAGGCCAGGTGGCCGACGTATTCGGTCCAGGCATGTACAAGCTCACCACGCAGACGCTGCCGGTCCTCACTTATCTGAAGAACTGGGACAAGCTCTTCGAGTCCCCGTTCAAGAGCGACGTCTACTTCTTCAGCACGCGCCAGCAGGTCGACCAGAAGTGGGGCACGCCCCAGCCGATCACCATCCGAGACAAAGACTTCGGCGCCGTGCGGCTGCGAGCCTTCGGCAACTACAGCTTCCGCATCGGCGACGCCAAGCTGTTCCACACCGAGATTTCGGGCACGCGCGAGGCCTACACCGTGGCCGACCTCGATGGCCAGCTGCGCGGCCTGGTGCTGCAGAACATCAGCAACGCCATCGCGTCCAGCGGCGTGCCTTTCCTGGACCTCGCCGCCAACCAGATCCAGTTCGCGCAGGCGCTCGCTGCGCAACTGGTGCCTGAATTCGCCAAGATCGGCATTCAGCTCGAGACCATCACCGTCCAGAACGTCTCCTTGCCCGAGGAGCTGCAGAAGATCCTCGACCAGAAGATCGGCATGGGGATGGTCGGCAACGACATGGGTAAGTTCATGCAATACCAGACGGCGCAGGCGATTCCGAAGTTCGCCGAAGGCGCCGGCCAGGGCAGCGGCATCGCCGGCGACGCCATGGGCCTCGGCGCCGGCGTTGCGCTCGGGCAGGTGCTGGCGCAGAACCTCCAGCAAGGACTCAACCCGAACAACCCTGCGGCAGCGGCGGCCGCGGCACAGCAGGCGCCTGCCGTCGCGGTGGTCAATCCTGCCGACGTGATGACCACGCTGGAAAAGCTCGGCGAACTCAAGGCCAAGGGCATCCTGACACAGGAAGAATTCGACGCCAAGAAGGCGGAACTGCTGAAGAAGCTGGTCTGAGCGCCCTCCGCTCCAGCTGAAGCTCGTCGACATGCGCTCGACAAGCTCGCGGTGAGCGGACCCTTGCCGTCGCCTTTCGTGGCCACCGACTCCTCCCAGCAGCGCTACTACCGCGCCCCCTGTCCCGGTTGCGGCGCGCCGGTCGAATTCCGCTCCGCGCAGTCCACCCATGCCGTCTGCGCCTACTGCCAAAGCACCGTCGTGCGCCAAGGCGAGACGCTGGCCCGCATCGGCAAGATGGCGGAGCTGTTCGACGACTTCAGCCCGCTGCAGCTCTTCGCCAGCGGCCGCATCCAGGACCAGCCCTTCACACTGGTCGGCCGCCTGCAGTACAGCTATGACGGCGGCCGCTGGACCGAGTGGGTCGCGACGCTCGACGGCGAGCGCACCGGCATTCTGAGCGAGGACAACGGCGCCTTCGTCTTCTCGCTGCCGTACGTCCTGCAGCGCGAGGCGCCGCCACCCTCGGAACTGCGCGTCGGCGCGACCACCGCCTTCAATGGCCAGAACTACACGGTCGCTTCGAACGAGGAGGTCCGCCTGGTCTCTGCGCAGGGCGAGCTGCCGCGCTTGCCGGAGCTCGGCGCGCCATTCGCCGTGGTCGAGCTGCGCAGCGATACCGGGATGGTGCTCAGCCTCGACTACGACACGCACCCGCCCGGTGCCTACCTCGGCCGTGCGGTGCAGCTCGAGGACCTGCAGCTCACCGGACTGCGGGACGAGTCGACCAAGGAGGGCAAGGCCCGCAGCTTCAACTGCCCCCATTGCGGCGCACCCGTCTCGGTCAACCTCGCCGAAAGCAAGAGCGTCACCTGCGCTTCCTGCAACAGCATCATCGACCTGACGCAGGGCATCGGCGGCGAACTGCGCCATGCCGAGCAGGACGAGCCGGTGCGGCCGCTGATCCCGATCGGCACCACCGGCCAGCTGCAGGGCGCGCAATGGCAGGTGGTGGGTTTCCAACACCGCATGGGCGTGGCACCAGGAGAAGACGAGCATTTCGGCTGGAACGAGTACCTGCTGTACAACAAGAAGCGCGGCTTCAACTTCCTGGTCGATGCGGAGGACGGCTGGAGCCTGGTCAAGCCCACCACCGGTGCCCCCACCATGGCGGAAAACGGGAGCTCCGCCAGGTACCTGGGCAAGAGCTACCAGCAGCAATACGCCTACAACGCCGAGACCACGTACGTGGCCGGCGAGTTCTACTGGCAGGTCGAGCGCGGGCAGAAGACCTTCAACCGCGATTTCGCCAGCGGCAATGCCCTGCTCTCGATGGAGCGCTCGGCCCGCGAAGTGACCTGGTCCTCGGGCAGCAAGATCGACAGTGCCGCCGTGGCGGCCGCCTTCAAGCTCGACGGCAAAAAGGAGATGTTCAAGCGCAGCGACGCGATGCCGGTGAGCGCGGCGGGCAAGCTCGGCTGCGGCACCATCATCCTGATCCTGGTCGTGATCATCATCCTGCTGATCATCCTCAGCACCTGCACCAGCAGTTCGGGCGGCAGCTCGCGCGGCTACGGCGGGTCCTATGGCGGCTATTCCAGTGGCGGTGGCCACAAGTGACGTTTTTATCCGGAGGTCCTCATGTTGGGAATTGAATGGCTAAGGCCCGCGGCCTTCCTGGGCTCGATCCTCTACGCGATCATCGGCGTGCTGGTGTTCTGGATCACCTTCCTCATCATCGACAAGGTCACGCCCTACGACCTCTGGCAGGAGATCGTCGAGAAGCAGAACGTCGCGCTCGGCCTGGTGGTGGCGGCCATGAGCCTGGGCATCTGCATCATCGTCGCCGCAGCGATCCATTGACCCTGCGCCGCAGCCCATGAGCGAGGCAGCCCTGGGGCCTTCGGCCGCGACGGCGCCGCGTCGTCCCCAGCCCGTGGAGATCGCGCTGCTGGCCAGCGTGTTCGTCGTCGCCGCCTGCGGCCTGGTCTACGAGTTGAGCGCGGCCGCGCTCAGCTCCTACCTGCTGGGCGACTCGGTGCTGCAGTTCAGCACCATCATCGGCACCTACCTCTTCGCGATGGGCGTGGGCTCCTGGCTCTCGCGCTATTTCGAGCGCCAGCTGCCCGCGCATTTCCTGCGCATCGAGTTGCTGGTGGCCTTGATCGGAGGCGCGCTGCCGGCCCTGCTCTTCATCGCCAACGCCTACATTCCCGGCGCCTTCCGGCTCTTGCTCTACGGGCTGGTGCTGGTGGTGGGCACGCTGGTCGGACTGGAGATCCCGCTGGTCATGCGCATCCTACGGCGGGACGTGGTGCTCAAGGACCTGGTCTCGCAGGTCCTGACCTTCGACTACCTCGGTGCACTCGCCGTGTCGATCGCCTTCCCGCTGCTGCTGGTGCCGCAGCTTGGCATGATCCGCACCGGCCTGCTGTTCGGGTTCATGAATGCGGCGGTCGCCCTGTGGGCGCTGTGGCTGTTCCGGCACGAGTTGCGGGGACTCGGTGCACATGCCCTCGCCTGTCTTCTGACGCTGGGTTCGCTCGTGGGTGCATTCTTCTTCGCGGAGCACGTCACCACGCTGGCCGAAGACAGGTTCTACCAGGACCGCATCGTCTTCAGCGAAAGCTCGCCCTACCAGCGCATCGTGGTCACGCGCGGCGGGGCCGGGCACCGGCTCTTCCTCAACGGCAACCTGCAGTTCGCCGAGCGCGACGAGTACCGTTACCACGAGGCCCTGGTCCATCCGGCGATGGCGGCCCAGGGCGCGCCGAAGAAGGTGGCCGTGCTCGGCGGCGGCGACGGCATGGCGGTGCGCGAAGTCCTCAAGTACGCGTCGGTGGAAAGCGTCACGCTGGTCGAGCTCGATCCGAACATGACGCGCCTGTTCAGCGCGCACGAAACCCTGTCGGCGCTCAACGGCGGTGCGCTTCAGTCGCCGAAGGTCCACGTCGTCAACGCCGATGCCTTTCAATGGCTGCAGCAGCCGGGTGACCTGTACGATGTGATCGTGGTCGACTTTCCCGATCCCACGAACTTCGCGATCGGCAAGCTCTACACCAATTCCTTCTACGCGCTGCTGGACAAGCGCCTGGCGGCGGCCGGGTACGCCGTGATCCAGACCACCTCGCCGCTGATCGCGCGCAAGAGCTTCTGGACCGTGGTGGAGACGGTCGAATCCGTCGGCCTGCGGGCGGCTCCCTACCATGCGCACGTGCCCAGCTTCGGGGAATGGGGCTTCATCATCGCGAGCCGCCGGCCATATCGGCTGCCCGAGGCCTTGCCGGAGGGACTGCGCTTTCTGGCGTTGCCCGCCATGCCCCAGCTCTTCGAATTCCCGCACGACATGGCGCGCGTTCCTGCCGACGTCAACAGGCTGTCGAACCAGGTCCTGGTCACGGCCTACGAACAGGAATGGGGCAAGGTCACCGGGCATTGAGTGATGCAGCGTCGTGAATTCCTCGGCGCCGCGGCCGGCGCCCTCGCCTTGCCCGGCTGCGGGCCGACACAGCCCATCCTGGGCGGCTTCGCCGGTGTCAACGTCGAGCGCGGCCATGCGTGGCGCGACCACGCCGGAAGCGATGCGGGGCCGCCCGCGGTCGTGCGGCGCACGCGCGTCGTCATCGCCGGCGGGGGCGTGGCCGGCCTGGCCGCCGCCCGCGCGTCGAGGCTGGCGGGGGTCGAGGATGTGGTGCTGCTCGAACTCGAGGACCAGCCCGGCGGCAACAGCCGCGGCGGCCAGGTGGCCGGCATCGCCTGCCCGCTGGGCGCGCACTACCTCCCGGTGCCTGGTGACGAGGCGCACGAGGTGCAGGACCTGCTGGAAGAGCTGGGCCTGCGACGCCGCGTAGCCGGACGCTGGGAATATGAGGAGCGGCACCTCTGCCACAGCCCGCAGGAGCGTCTCTTTTTCCAGGGCGCTTGGCAAGACGGCTTGTTGCCGATGCAAGGAGTGTCCCCACGCACGCTGGCGCAATACCAGCGCTTCTCTGGGCGAGTGGAGGCCCTGCGCCGCGAGGCACGATTCACCATGCCGGTGTTGCGCGCCGGACTCGCGGCGCCGCTGCTGAACCTGGATGCGCTCCCTTTCACCACCTGGCTCGACCGCGAGGGGCTGGACGACCCTCAACTGCGCTGGTACCTGGACTACTGCTGCCGCGACGACTACGGCGCCGGCCTGGCCCAGGTATCGGCCTGGGCAGGCATCCACTATTTCGCGAGCCGGCACGGCTTCCATGCACCCGGCGACGACAGCGCCGAGCGCGACGCCGTCCTGACCTGGCCCGAAGGCAACGGCTGGCTCACTCAACGCCTGGCCGCGCCGCTCGGAGAGCGCTTCCGGCCCGCCCATGCCGTCCTGCGCATCGCCGAGACCCGGCACGGCGTCGAAGTCGATGCCTTCGACGTCGCCGCGCGCTCGCGCGTGCGCTGGCAGGCCGAGCGCTGCATCGTCGCGCTGCCGGTGTTCATCGCGGCGCGCGTCGTGGAAAACCCGCCCGACTTCCTGCGCGAAGCGGCGGCGTCGCTGCACCATGCGCCCTGGCTGGTGGCGAACGTGCACGTGCGCGAGCCGCTCGCCGACCGCCCCGGCGCGGCGCCGAGCTGGGACAACGTGGTCTACGGAACGCGCGGTCTCGGGTATGTCGACGCGCGCCACCAGGCGCTGGACCCCACCCCGCGTGCGACGGTGCTGAGCTGGTACCGCCCGCTCGGCCCCAGCGCGTACGATGGACCCGATGGACGGCGCCGTTTGCTCGATCGGCCCTGGAGCGCGTGGCGCGACGAATTGCTGGCGGAGCTCTCAGAGCCCCATCCCGACCTGCCGGCGCTCGCCACCCGCATCGAGATCACGCGCTATGGCCATGCGATGGCCATTCCTGCACCCGGTGTCCTTGCCCGGCTCGGGGCGCGCGAGCGCATCCGCGCCGGCCGCCTGGCCTTCGCGCACAGCGACTGGTCGGGCTATTCAGTGTTCGAGGAGGCATTCACCCGCGGCCACCTCGCCGCGGGTTAAAAGGAATCTGTCGCGTTGACGGGGTGTGGCGCAGTGGCGCAAAATGCGCCAATCAGGAGAGGTTCGATGTCCACGGGTTCCCCGTTTGTCTCCGTCAAGCTGCCTGTCGCCCTGGTCGACAAGGCACGCGACGCCGCCCAGCCCATGCGCCGCTCGGTGGCGAGCCAGATCGAATACTGGGCCGCCCTGGGGCGCGCCTTGGAACGGGCGGGCCTGTCCACCCAGGACAGCCTGGCCCTGCTCGCCCGCGAGGATGGCGGCCGCGACATCGTCAGCGACGCCTCGCGCCCGGCGCTTTCCCCGGCGCTCTCCCCTGAACTCGATGACCTGCATGGCCATGTCCTGGCACTCGCCCAGTCCGGGGCGCTGGCCGAGCGCGCCAAGACGGCCGTGGCCGAAAACCGCGCCAAGGCCCAGCCCCGTCCGCGCAGCCGCCGCGCGGCCTGATGCCGGTTCTGCACCTGATCGCGGGCCCCAACGGCGCCGGCAAGTCGACGCTGTACCGCTACCTGATCCAGCCGCGCTACCCCCGACTGCCCTTCATCAACGCCGATCTCTACGAGCGCGAGCGGCTCGGCCACGTCCGCAATGCGTTGCGACGCTCCGAAGCAGCGCGTGCCTGGGCGGACGCGCAGCGCGCCGCGCACCTGGAGGGCGGTCTCCCCTTCGTGAGCGAAACCGTCTTTTCCCATCCCTCCAAGCTGGCGCTCCTGGCCGATGCGCGGACGAGGGGCTTCGATGTCGCGCTCTACATCGTGTGCCTCGACGATCCGCGCCGCCTGCTCGATCGGGTGCAGCAGCGCGTGCTCGAGGGCGGGCACGGCGTGCCGGCCGACAAGATCCTGGCACGCTACCCTCGCACATTGGAAAACCTGCGCTTGGCCTTGGCCGAGGTGCCGCTCGCGATGCTGTTCGATGCGGCCGAGGTGGAGGCCGGCGGGCCGCACCTGGTGGCCTCCGTGGTCAACGGGCAGGTTCAGCCCCACGGTCCCTGGATGCCGGCCTGGGTCCGCCGGCTGCTCGGTCCGGGCGCCGCGGCCTGAAGAAGCTGTGACCCAACCTGCCGCGTTGTCGGACGCGCCGGATCCGTCGGCGGTTTCTGGCAACACCCGAAACGGGGGGTTCAGGCCCGCATCAGCGCCTCGATCTCGTCCGGCTTGACCGGCACGCCGCGCGAAATCAGTTCGCAGCCCGTTTCGGTGACGATCGCATCGTCTTCGATGCGGATGCCGATGTCGTGAAACTGCTCCGGCACGCCTTCGCCCGGACGCACGTAGATGCCCGGCTCGATGGTCAGCACCATGCCGGGCTTCAGGATTCGGCTGGGGCGGTTCTTGATCAGCTCGTTGGACAAGGGGTCGCGCCGCTCGCTGACCTCGCCGGCTTCGCTCGGCTCGACGTAGCTGCCGCAGTCATGCACGTCCATCCCCAGCCAGTGGCCCGTGCGGTGCATATAGAAAGCGAAGTAGGCGCGCTTCTCGATCACGTCGTCGACCGTGCCCACCTTGTCGCGGTCCAGCAGGCCCAGGTCCAGCATGCCCTGCGACAGCACTTTCACCGTCGCCTCGTGCGGGTCATTGAAGCGAGCGCCTGCTCGCGTCGCAGCGACCGCTGCGTCCTGGCTTGCCAGAACCAGTTCGTACAAGGCGCGCTGCGGACCGGTGAACACGCCGTTGGCCGGAAAGGTCCGGGTGATGTCGCTGGCGTAGCCATCCAGCTCGCAGCCGGCGTCGATCAGCACCAGTTCGCCGCTGCGCACCGGCGCGACGTCGGCGCGGTAGTGCAGCACGCACGCATTGGCGCCCGCGGCCACGATGGAGTTGTAGGCCGGGTACTGGGAGCCGCCCATGCGGAACTCGTGCAGCAACTCGGCGTCGAGGTGGTACTCGCGCACGTCCAGGCCCTCGCGCAGCATGCGGGCCGACAGCTGCATCGCCCGGACGTGGGCGCGCGCGCTGATCACGGCGGCGCGACGCATGGTGTCCTGCTCGTGCGCGTCCTTGATCAACCGCATCTCATCCAGAGGCCCGCAGAGGTCGCGCTGCTCCTCCGGACACAGCGCACCGTAGCGAACGCGGGCGCGCACTGCCGACAGCCAGCCGTCGATGCGCGACTCCAGGCCCTTGTGGGTGGCGAAGGGGTACCAGACCGTGCGCCGGTTCTCCAGCAGCTTGGGCAGGCGCGCGTCCAGCTCCTCGATCGAGAAGGCCTCGTCCACACCGAGGGCGGCCGGCGCCGCCTCCGGGCCCAGCCGGTAGCCGTCCCAGATTTCCCGCTCCTGGTCCTTGGGGGCGCAAAACAGCGTGGCGTGGCCCTCGCTTGTCAGCACCAGCCAGGCGTTGGGCTCGGTGAAACCAGTGAGGTAATAGAAATAGCTGTCGTGCCTGAAGAGGAAGTCCGTGTCTCGGTTGCGGGGCCGTTCAGGTGCCGTCGGAATGATGGCGATCGCCTCGGTGCCCAAATATGTAGAAAGTTGTTTGCGGCGAGGCGCTTGATGATTTGCGGTCATAACGTGTCCAGGTTCTACCTTTGTAACCGGTCTCCAGGAGAGTGGAAACACACCAGGAAAACATTTGCAAGAAGGGTTGCCCTGTAGGAGGTCTCCCACGTACAAATCACGATCTTGTCAAACTGGAGGTGTTTTTGTTGAAATTTTCATATAAAAGCGCGCTTCTGCTGACGGTGATCTCGAGCGCGCTCATTGCAGGTTGCGGGGGAGGCGGCGGAGGCGGAGGCGGAGGCGGAGGCGGATTTGCCGCCCTGGGTGCCGCCGGTGTGGGAGAGGGCACCGGAGCAGGCGGCGCAGGCAATGCCGGGACAGGTACCGGTTCTGGCGCCGGTACCCAGGCGCCGACCAATCCGACCCAGGAAGTCATCGACAATTCCGGCAACCCGGCGGGCGATGCCTACCGTGCGATCGCGGCCCAATTCGGCAAGACCGCTGGTGTCGAGTATCGCTATGGCCAGCCGGCTGCCGCGGACAACACCGGCATTCCGCTGCTGCACGAGCGACCGGACCAGACCATGAGCTATCACGCCGGTACCTGGCAGGTGGGTGGCCCTGTCCTGGCCGACGCCGGTCTGTACTCGACCAACCAGGCGCACATCGGCTTCGTCGCGGACGATCCGAACACCCGCGTGGGCGTGGGCGATCTGACGATCACGGCGATCGACCACAACACCTTCACGCAGAAGCCGCAACTGCCCTGGCAGAACGCGGCGGCTTGGGACGGCAGCGCCGGACGCAACAACTACAACATCACCACCTACAAAGCCGCGGGTCTCGTCGGCAGCGACCCGGTGGCGGTGGCCCGTTGCGGTGGGCGCACCGGCTTCTGCGCCACCTCGCTGGTGGCCTTCTCCAATGGCCTGATCGGCACGGCCGGCTCCAACACGGCCAACAACCGGGCGACTGTGAAGCTGCCCGCCAACAAGGTGCCCACGAGCATTGCCATCACCAACACCAGCGAATACGCGCTGGTCACGGTGTGGGACACGACGGCGCTCAAGGGCCAGGTGGCTGTCATCTCGCTGGCGGGCCTGTGCAACAACTGCGACCCGTACAACCCCAACGGCGGCAACGCGACCGGCATCCGCAACACCACCTACGACCGCTGGTACGACTGGTGGCACGAGTGGTTCGGTGTCTACCCCGGCCTGCCGAACATGGGCAACATCGCCTTCATGAAGGTGCTGGGCTACGTGGACCTGCCGGGCATGAACGCGCCGACGGAAATTGCGGTGACCACCGGCTTCGACCAGTTCCAGACGGCACTGGCGGACAAGGGCGGCGAGTTCATGGGCCAGACCTACTCGCCGCTGACCGACGGGGCCAAGCGCGCCACCTTCGCCGCGGGCGGCCAGAACTACGACCGCTATGCCAAGGCGGGCGTCGCCGTGGTGATCTCCAAGTCCGAGAAGAAGGCTGCCTTCATCGACCTGAAGCCGCTGTTCACCTACGTCAACGGCGTCTATTTCGGTTCCGGCCCGACGGAGTTCACCAATCTGGGACAGGCCGACAACCAGTGGCCGTACACCTTCGCGAACAAGCCGCAGCAGACGCCGACCGTGATCTCCACGGTGACGCTGGATGACCGGCCGACCGCGGTCCGTACGACCATCTTCGGCCCCAACCACCGTGCCTGGATCGCCACCGAGAGCGGCTCGCTGCGCATCTACGGTCTGGGCAATGTGCCCTCGGGTACGACCGCGGGAGACGTCGTCGAGCGTAGCCGCGTGCAGATCGGCAAGAACCCGACCTCGCTGGCCATCTCGAAGATCGACCCGGCCGATCGCAGCTTCGAGCCGCTGAATCGACAGGTCCTGGTGGCCTCGCGCGGCGATCGGAAGATCCAGTGGGTGCGCTTCTCTGCCGACGGCAACAGCGGCAGCGTGGTGCGCGAGTTCCGCGACCAACGCATGGTCGACCCGGTCGCCGTGGAAGACGCTGACAACTTTGCCAGCGACAACATGGTCCTCAGCGTGGCCGACTATGCCGGCAAGAAGATCTCGAACTACCGCTATGGCTCGATCGTGTTCGCCAACCGCGGCGGATCCTGGTCCTGCCAGCCCCCGGGCGGCTGCCCGGTCCAGCCCACCGGTGATGTGAACGTCGAGTTCGGTGGCAGCTATGCGGTGGACGGACGGCCTTTCACCATTCGAACGGCCAACGTGCCCTGATCTGAACGCATCTTTAGTTAACCGGTCAGAAATGGCCCGCCTGTGTGCGGGCCATCTTTTGGGCAATGCATGTGTTCTGTCGCGGAAAGCGGTGGCGCGGACGCGGGGAAAGTTGCGTTGCATTCGTTAGTAAGCACAACCTTAGTAACACGCCCCCTGGGGCGCGATTACACATAGGAAAAGAAGTGCAAGACAGGTTGCCTCGACAAAGGCTAACCCGTACAAACCCGAACTTCACCAATATTGGAGGGATTTGCTTGAAAGTCACGGACAAAAGCGCGCTTCTGCTTTTTGTAGCAGCTGGTGCACTCGCCGGTTGCGGCGGCGGAGGTGGGAACAACGGCGGTGGATTGACCGCTTCTTCTGCGGGCTTGAACACGCCTGCAGCCACTTCTCCGGCCACGACCACCACTTCTTCAACGGCTGATGCCGGGGCGACGGCCAAGGGTGACGTCGCGCTCGCCAAGGCGCTCGACGCCTCCTGGACCAAGATCGCCAACGAGGACCAACGTTTCACGGTCGGCACGGGGACGGTCGTCCAGTACGGGGCCGACACGACGTTCGCGAGCAAGACGCTCTCGGGCACGGTGGCCTGCGACAACGCCACCTTCGGCGATCCGCTGCCCTATGTGGCGAAGGCCTGCTATGTGCAGACCGCCGCGCCCGCACCTGCTCCCGCACCCGCTCCGGCGCCTGCGCCTGCCGCCGGCACCCGCCTGGCTGCCGAAGGCGCGTCGTTCACCGTCGCGTCCGCGACGCAGGTACGTTACGGGGCCAACAGTTCCTGGACCTCGAAAACGGTGACCGGGACCGCACAGTGCACGAACGACTTCTTCGGCCGTGATCCGGCGCCTTACGTCGCCAAGGCTTGCTACTCCGACGGTGCGGCAGCGCCCGCGCCGGCTCCGGCTCCGGCTCCCGCGCCCGCCCCGGCCCCGGCTCCGGCTCCTGCTCCGGCTCCGGCTCCGGCTCCAGCTCCGGCTCCGGCTCCGGCTCCGGCTCCTGCTCCGGCTCCGGCTCCGGCTCCGGCTCCCATCTCCGGTGACGTCGTCGACAGCACCGGCAAAGTGGTGGCCGACGCCTACCGCGCCATGGCCCCCCGCCTGGCCAAGGTCGAAGGCCTGGCCTACCGCTACGGCAACGCCCCGGCCGTGAACAACAGCGGCATCCCCACGCTGTACCAGCGTGGGGACCAGACCATGAGCTATCACGACGGCACGTGGCAAGTGGGCGGCCCGGTCCTGGCCGACGCGGGTCTGTACTCCACCAACCAGGCCCACGTGGGCTTCGTCGCGGACGATCCCAACGCACGCCTGGGCGTGGGCGATCTGACGATCACGGCGATCGACCACAACACCTTCACGCAAAAGCCGCAACTGCCCTGGCAGAACGCGGCGGCGTGGGACGGCAGCGCCGGTCGCAACAACTACAACACCACCACCTACAAGGCGGCCGGCCTCACCACCGGCAATCCTGTGGCGGTGGCCCGTTGCGGCGGCCGCACCGGCTTCTGCGCGACCTCGCTGGTGGCCTTCAACGACGGCCTGATCGGCACGGCCGGCTCCAACACGGCCAACAACCGTGCCTCGGTCAAGCTGCCGGCCAACAAGGTGCCCACCGGCATCGCCATCACCAACACCAGCGAATACGCGCTGGTCACGGTGTGGGACACGACGGCGCTCAAGGGCCAGGTGGCGGTCATCTCGCTGGCGGGCCTGTGCAACAACTGCGACCCGTACAACCCCAACGGCGGCAACGCGACCGGCATCCGCAACACCACCTACGACCGCTGGTACGACTGGTGGCACGAGTGGTTCGGTGTCTACCCCGGCCTGCCGAACATGGGCAACATCGCCTTCATGAAGGTGCTGGGCTACGTGGACCTGCCGGGCATGAACGCGCCGACGGAAATTGCGGTGACCACCGGCTTCGACCAGTTCCAGACGGCGCTGCCGGAGAAGTACGGCGAGTTCATGGGCCAGACCTACTCGCCGCTGACCGACGGGGCCAAGCGCGCCAGCTTCGCGCCGGGCGGCCAGAACTACAACCGCTATGCCAAGGCGGGCGTCGCCGTGGTGATCTCCAAGTCGGAGAAGAAGGCTGCCTTCATCGACCTGAAGCCGCTGTTCTCGT